>CAZFYZ010000059.1:5786-18768 GCA_964523735.1 uncultured bacterium
CGCTTTGGGCCCGTACATCTCACCGGTGGTGGCGTTGATGAAGAAGTCGCCATCAAATGCGCTTGTGACGGGCAGAGCCGCAGAAGAAGTCGTGTAGGCGCTCGGATCGAGGTTCTGCGAGACGAGCGCACCACGTGGCATGAAGAAATGCTGGATGGCCTCAACATTGCGCGACAAGGCCACAGCGGACAAGTACTGCGTCTGATAGCCAGGCGCCACGCATACCATCACAAAGTCGCTGGCCGCTTGAGCATTGTAAGCCGCGCCGGCCGGAGCTTTCACGTAATAGTCTCCGTTGGCATCCGTGGTTGCCGTGTAGACATACGGCATCGGACCCCAGAATACTGGGCCTGCTGGGTTTCCCCAGGGTCGGTACAGGGTGACGGTTGCTCCCTGCACGGGCAGGCCATCTGTGTCGACAACATTGCCGGAGACGATGGCTTGATCGAGAGCGTCCATCCAGAAGTCCGCGTAAGTGAACTGAGAATCCGCGACCGTCACATGGGCGAAGAACTGAAGATAGTGGACGAAGTTCGGAACGTCCCACAGAGACGCCACGATGTCATACTCGCCGGCAGGCAGTGACAGGGATTAACTGCCGTCGGCCGCCGTGGTGGTTGAGTACATACCATCGGCAGTCGACACCTCTACACCGGGAATGGGAATCATGCGGTTGCTGTAGTAGCACATGTTCTCGTAAACGCTGCCGGTTACTACACCATTGGCGCTGCTGGCGAGAGCCATGTTCGCGGTTCCTGTGGTGTCGGGGTCGATCGAGACAGTCGTGGCGCCCTTCGCGCGGTTTGGCGCGTAGGCGACTAGCTCCACGTTGCCCGCGGGAATGTCAAGACTGTAGCTCCCGTCGGGTCCTGTGGTCGTGGCATAATGCCCGTTTCTGCTTGCAACCTGGGCATTGGCGATGCCGGTGCCCGATGGGCTACTGGTGATCTGCCCTGTAACCGTGCCGCCCTTTGCGAAGACGTGGATCTCGTAGAACCCACCCCACTGGCCCGCAGGACTCGAGACGATGTTCACCAGTACGTACCGCCCTATTGTGCCACTGGGGAATGTCTGCGTGAATGTGCCGCCAGTGGCGACAATCTGATCCACTACCGAGAGAACCGGAGTTCCCATGGGACCTTCCAAAAGCATGTCGTTCGATACGTAGGTGTCTATCGACCAATAGTTGGGGCCTCCAAGCGGGTCTTCTCCAGAGGGGAATACCCGGATGCTGTCGAGATTCATCGAGTATCCCAGGTCGACTGCGATCCAGCTTCCGGGCGTGCCGTCTTCGTAGTTCCAGTCAACCCACTGAGAGCTGGTCGAAACGTTGCCATCAAACGCATAGGTCGGATCTGCGCAGGTGCTCTTGAGCGGATTCGGATCAAGCGCTTGGTAGAACCCTCTGGCTGAGTATGAAGAACTCGGCAGTCCTTGAGACGCCAGAATCGTGCCCGCCAATGAGCCGGTACACAGAACGGCGACGGCGATGGTGGTCAGTGCGATGACCGCAATACTATTGAACTTCATCATCTGCCTCTCCTTTCATGCTTCATGTTTCATGATCGAGCCCTAATATCGCTCACCGAAAGTGCGATCTTCACCTTGAAGATGAAGTATCGCGATGATTCCACCTCCCCCCTCAAATGCCACGCGATCCGGGCCTCCGGCCAGGGTGCTTCGGATCGTCACGCACAAGAATCGAACGTCCTCATTTACCGTAGAGGCCGTACTCCAGGTAGTGCCAGCCCTGGACGCCAAGAGCGGTTACGTCCCACCTTAGCGGCTGGACGGAGCCGTCTGCTCTGAGCGAGGGCATGACGGGCACGCGGCTATCCCTCTCACTGGAGGTACCGGCCAACCCCGCGTCAACAATGTGCCACTCGCAGGTGATGAGCAGCAACCTACTACCAACTCTACTGTGGACCCAATCGACCCAATTGGTCATGCCTGCCGCCGGAGGCGGCGTAGTGCTGGGCCAGCCTTGGGTCTTACCCTGGAAGTAGGCGCTGCCCCAATAGAGGTAACTGCAGTTCTGAGGCCCACCAGGTGTGCGTTCAAATTCTGTTGCATACGCCCATTGCGAGTATCTCCTGCGTGTGCCGCCGCTTGTGGGATCCAACGGACAAATGAAGACGGCCATGTTCTTGGTATAGCGATCAAGCATCTTCGATTTGCCGAGCGGAAGGTCAGTCCTGTTCAGCCCGATCAGGTAGTAAGGATACCTCCCGTTCCATTCGTCCTGATACATCTGCATGGCAGCGCCTATCTGCTTCAGATTTCCCACGCATCGCGCGTACTGGCCTTTGCGCTTGGCCTCGGTGAAAACCGGGAACAGGATAGCCGCCAGGATGGCGATGATCGCGATAACCACCAGCAGCTCGATAAGTGTGAAACCCCGTCGATTCGTTCTCATGTCGTACCCCCCACTCTTTTCCGACAATGATATCGAAGCCACGACCGATCTAGCCTGGACTGCCCGCCGTGCGAACCGCATCGCGATTCGACTGCTTCGGGACTCCGAGGGAAAACACCTTGGAGTTGATCTCCTGAAGTCTCCGGTACGGGCTCAGCAGTACCAGGACAAGGGCTCCTCTCATCTCGAATTCGCTAAGCATTGGAGTTGCCTTGATCTGAACTCCCTGGAGGACTGAGTAGACAAGCTTGATCGTTTCTCTACGAACAAGGTCGAGTATTGAGTCAGCCAATCCGTCTATCTCTCCTGCGGCATCCAGGATGTCGCCGCCTATGTAGACTGATTGTGGGCCGAGCATCACGATGGCGTTGCTGATGCCCAGGCCCATGTATTTGGCGGTCTCTGAGAGAGCATGGATGGCCAGGGGATCGGATTCGCTGATCATCCTCACGCTGCGAGCGAGCAGTTCGTCAGTCTCCTCCGCAGAGAGCCTGCCCGTGTCGATGTCGGGCCAGATCCTACGAATGAACGCGCCGCTGGAAGTGTAATGCTCCAGGCACCCCCTCTTATGACAGGAGTTGCACATAGGCCCGTGGCGATCGATCACGGCGTGCCCTACGAGCGGTGAGCACCCGTGGGCGGTATCGAACAGCCGCTGGCCGTTCACAAGTGCGGCGCCTACACCGGCGCAGAATGATATGTATAGGGCGCTGGCTGCCTCGTCGCGCTCCCACTGGTCGGCAAGCGCGCTTGCTCTGATGTCCGTATCGGCGTAGACCGGAACACCCAGCGCCTCCCCCAGAAGTCCGGCGATAGGCAGCTCGTTGAGCCAAGGACGCTTGAAGACCTCGACAAGTATGCCAATCAGAGGATCGACTCGACCGGCGGCCGTTACTCCAACCCCTCTGAGGCTTGCAGGAGTCTTTCCGGCTCTGGTGAGGCAGCTTCTGATCTCGTCAGCCAGCATATCGACCATCTGCCTGCCGTCCTCCTTGGCGGACTCGTAGGATAGACTCCCTCGGCTGACGATGACGCCGTCAAGCCCGGCAATCGCCACCTTGACGTCTCTTTCAGAGAACCACACACCCGCGACTGCGGCGGCGTCTGCGTTGATGCACAGCATCCGAGGTCGTCCTCTTCCTGTCGGCGCGGCTTCGCTTTCGATGAGCGCGCCTTCCGCAATGAGTTCATCGACCATCTGGCCGGTATGAGAGCGGCTGAGTCCTATCAGTCTGGCGAGCTCAATCCGGGAGATCGGCCCTCGCTTTCCAACAGTGGCGGTGATCAGCGCAAGGCTGTTGCTTTTCATGACCTGTGACCGAACAAAACGATCGCGCACTAGTTGATCCCTCCGGCTACGCTGGGTCTGCCAGCAAGGTAGCCTGCCTGGATTGTATCCCAAGAAACCCGTCCTGTCAACGCCATTCTTCCTAGATGTACCACGGTCTTGGGCATATTTGTCCACTATAGTAATTGGCATCACGAGCGCGGATGTTTAGGCCGGTGAGCGAACTGAACAGCCGCCACCGGTCCTTGGGGCACGACCAAAGAGGCATTGCCGTTGTCGGTCCAGGTATTGAGAAGTAGTCGTCCAGGCAGGTTTTCAGGGGTCGTTGTGAGTAGATTTCTGTACACGTCTTACGCAAGTAGAGGTAACATCAGATGATTCAGGTGATAGTGGCGATTCTCGTGCTTATCTTCTTCATGAGCGTTTCCACGGTGGCAGTGACCCCAACGAAGCCTGAGGTCGCTAAGGCTGAGGCCATTGGGAAGAGGCTGATGTCGGTCGGCTCGATGCCCTACACCTTTGTCTACGACGGCAGAACTTCACGCCAGCTGATGGAGAACTGGGAGGCCACAGCAACCAGCAGCACCGTTGCTGACGGCAGCCTTTGGGGACAAAGATACACGTTTACGGACCCGAAAACAGGTCTGCGGGTCCAGTGTGTGGCGACTGTCTATCGAGACTTCCCCACCGTCGAGTGGACTCTTTGGCTCAAGAACACCGGCGACAAAGACACCCCCATCATCTCGGACATCAAGGCGCTGGACTACACGATGGACGGCACCGACTTCATCCTCCACCACTGGGCCGGGGAGTTCCCATGGGATCTTCAGCCCGAGGAGACGGTCGTCAAGCCGGGAGACAAGCTCGAATTCACGCCAATCGACGGACGATCGACTGACAGGCTCTTGCCGAACTACAACATAGAGACGCCATCAGGGGGCATGATCGCCGTCCTCGGCTGGCCCGGCAAGTGGGCGAGCAAGATCAGCCGTGAGGGGAACAGGCTTCACATCCAGGGCGGGCAGGAGACAACGCACTTCAGGCTCCACCCCGGCGAGGAGATCCGCACGCCGAGAGTCGTTCTCCAGTGCTATGAAGGCGACTGGATCAGGGCTCAGAACATCTGGCGGCGCTGGATGATGAAGTACAACATGCCAAATCCCGGCGGGAAGCTCCCCGAGCCGATGATCTGCGCGGGCAATGCGGGCACATTTGGCTACTGGAGGATGACCGAGGAGAACCAGAAGAGCTTCTTTGACCGCTACATGAAAGAGGGTCCGAAGCTCGATGTCTGGTGGATGGACCTCGGGTGGTTTGAGGCTGACCCCCACAACTATCAGTTCTCCGCGCTTTATGAGCCCGCCGTGAAACGTTTTCCGAATCAGCTCAAGCCGGTTGCGGAGATGGTTCACTCCAAAGGAATGAAGCTGATGAACTGGTTTGAGCCGGAGCATTTCTACCCGGGTCCGGTGAACTGGCTCGTGAACAACAAGCCGGAATGGCTCCTCAAGGCTCCTCCCGGACACGAACAGGATACCAACCAGCTTATGCCGCTCCTCAACCGCAACCTGTTCGACCTGAGCAATCCGGAAGCTGTCGAGTGGTGTACCAACAATATCCTGCGGGTGATGAGAGAGCAAGGCATCGACTATTACCGGCACGACTTCAATATCGAGCCGCTTATCTTTTGGCGTGCCAAGGATACCGAAGATCGGCGGGGCATCACCGAGGCGAAGTACTGCGAGGGGTTCCTACGGTTCTATGACAACCTCATCAAGGCTCGGCCGAACATGCTGATCGACAACTGCGCGAGTGGCGGGCGGCGCAACGATATCGACACCATGGCACGCTCAGTTCCGCTGTGGCGCAGCGACTCAGGCGGCGATCCGGACGTGGAGCAGGCTCAGACATACAGCTGGGCGTTCTGGCTGCCTTACTTTGGCCATTCGCTCAATAGTACCAACACCTACACCGCCAGAAGCACTGTCTATCCAAGCACCGTAATCGACGAGAATCTCGAAGACAAGGACCTGAGCTTGGCGACTGCCAAGCAGGTGATCGACAACGAGTGGCGCAAGATGATCGCGCCGAACTACTACGGCGACTACTACCCGATATTCCCGGCACTCAAGACCAAGGACATCTGGGTCGCGTGGCAGTTCGACCGTCCCGAGGTTGGGCAGGGCGTGATCCAAGCCTTCCGCCGATCAGAGAGTGCGGACGCTACGCGCCTACTCAAGTTGCGGGGTCTGCAGCCGGACGCCACTTATGCACTCACCGACGCCGACGGCAGACCGTATGCCAACCACACAGGCAGCAATCTAATGGAGAAGGGTCTCGAGGTGACGATTGAGGCCAAACCCGGCGCGGTGACAATCTCATACGCGAAGGCGAGGCGGTAACCTCCTACAGGCCATGGCAGGGAATCCAAGGCCCGTTGCAGAAGCTGTAACTGCGAGTCTCTCGCGAGTAATTGAGCTATCCCCGGAGGTGTTGAAAGATGACAAGGCTGGAGGATTACCCGCTTACTCTCAAGGAGGCTGCCCGCCGGCTGGGCGCCACTACCAATGCTGTCCGACGACTCGTGGCCGCCGGCAAGCTCGATGCAGCCCGCTTCGGCCCCCTGCGCGAGTTGCGCTTTGCGAACGAGGACGTCGAGAAGCTGATGCAATCAGCCGATCCCGCCAGACTCCATCGCCAGCTCGTTCAGCGGATCAAGGCCACCGAGCCTCATTACCAGGGCCTGATGAACATACAGCGGTAGGGTCTGCGATCGCAATTACCACTTGAGTGCTGCCTGCCGTGACTAGTTCTGCGACGGGCTGTCATCGGTCGCCTTTTCCCCAAGCCTCAACCCCCAAGACCTAACCCCTGTTTGACCCTCGTGCGTTTCGGGTAGTTTACCGACCAGGCAGGAATCTGCTTCCGCCGCACATAATACTCCCTCTGGTTTCCCAAGCATACGAGCAGAATGATAAGGAGCACATACATCCCATGAGAAGAGCCATTGTGGCAGTCATCGCCATCCTGTCAATCGCAGCTGTACTTTCCGGCTGCGGCGGCGAAAAGGTCCCCGGTGTGCCGGACACAGTCGCCAAAGTCAACGGCAAGCCCATCGAGGCGTCAACCTATCTAGACCAGGTCAGCAGGAGATCAGGCCAGGACGTCCTGCGCAGCCTCATAGAGCAGCAAATCATCCTCCAGTGGGCCAAGGATGAAGATGTCTCTCCCACCGAAGAGCAGATCAAGATGCAGACCGATCTCTTCAAGGACCAGGGCATCTACGATGACCAGGTCAAGAACATGGGCGATGAGAACGTCAAGAGCGAGATAGCGGCCATGCAGGCGCGGGCCAACCTCGCTAAGAAGTTCAGCAAGATAAGCCCCGAGCAGCTCAAAGAGACCTACGAGCAGACCAAGAGCATGTGGGTGCATGGCAAGCGCAAGCAGATCGCCGTGATCGTCAATCCCGACAGCACCAAGCTTGAAGAGGCAGCCAAGAAGGCTCGCGACGGCGAGGATTTCGACAAGGTCGCTGCACAGTATGGCACGGGCATGCGCCAGGCGTTCAAGCTGATGGTTGATGAGTCAAGTCCACAGGGCCTTCCTCCGGGGATAATGAAGGCAGTCAAGGACACGAAGGTCGGTGAGGTCAGCAAGCCGGTCTCGTTCGGGCAGCCCGGTGGCCCGTCCCAGTTCGCGCTCGTGAAGGTTCTGAAGGAGCAGCCGGCGTCCAACAAGAAATACGATCAGGTCAAGGCTGAGATTCAGAATCTTGCCGCAATGCAGGCTTCCCAGTCCGATCCGGACTTCATAAGCAAGCTCAACGACAAGATGAAGGAAGCCAAGGTCGAGGTCGAGATCGAGCAGTTCGAGGACCTCGTGGATCAGTTCAAGAACCCGCCGGAGTCGCCTATGATGGGCGCGCCAAGGAGAGTGCGGCCGACCGCTCCTCCTCCAGCAGGGCCATAGTACACGATCTCTGCTGTACGGTATTCGAGGGGTGAGCATCTCGCTCACCCCTCGTGGTGTACATATATGATGTGCCTGTAGTCGGCGTCTCCGGCGCCTGGGACAGATCGCTACGCTGGAAAGGCGTTAGAGACGCCGACTACAACGATTCCTGCAGCGTACTGATATCCTCTAGCGCATGGTAGTCGCGGTAGAAGTCGTGAAGCGTAGAGCCATGCTATTGGCCACAGACCCCGCTCGATTGAATGAGTAGAGCAGCGCCTGCGAACCGGTCTCGTTTTCTATTCCGATGGTAGCGCTCTTGCCCCCACCGAAGTCGATGTTTGTCGGCGAAACGTTCAGGTACTGGAACACGATGTCGTTCGTGCCCTCTTCCAGAATTGCCTGGAATGAGAAGGTAGCCGTGCTCATGTAGACAGGAACGTTGAGCCAGGTCACCACCATCTTGCGCTTCGGCGCGTAGCCGGTTACCCCGACATAGACCGCGGCTCCGGTTGCCGATGGATTCAGGTTATCCCAGAACGGATATATCGCCGCGTTGGGGTAGCCGGTTGACGGCAGGATAGTGTTCGCCCCGGCGTATAGACCCGCCAGGCTGAAGCCCAGCACGCCGTTCGAGCCGACGTAGAGGGTCGAGTAGGGCTTGCCGTAGAGGGTGAATGCAAATGGCATCGCTCGACCGTAGCCGACAGTGTCATTGCCGAGGTACAGCCGGGTCATATAGGTTGGGGTGATCCAGGAGAATGCTGCCGGGACGATTCTGTAGCTTCCAGTCGGCGGTGGCGGAGGAGGCGGGGGTGTTGCTGTTATCGACAGTGCAACCGGCCTCGCGGTGTTTCCCACACCGTTAGTCGTGTTGGTGAATGTGACGGTGTCGGAGTAGCTGCCTGCCGCGAGTGCATTCGCGGAGGGGCTGACTGACACAGTCACCGTGGTTGACGCCCCGGCGTTCAGCACCCCACCCAGAGCCGACACGCTGGTCCAAGCCTGGGCCTTACTGCAGGACCAGTTGATGGCAGCTCCGCCGGTGTTGGTGAGAGTGTAGTTCTGGCTGGCTGGACTGAATGGCCCTCCCACAAGGCCGCTCGATGTCAGACCGGTCGTCGGCGACACAGACAGCGATCCCTGAGGCTGCGGCGAGATCGTCAGGCCGGCGCTGCGAGTTGTACTTCCATTGCCGTTGGTCGTGTTGGTGAATGTGACCGCGCCGGAGTAGCTGCCGGCTGCAAGGTTGTTCGCCGATGAGTTGATGGAGACGGTCACCGTGGCGCTTGCACCCGCCGCCAGAGTTCCGCTTGCCCCTGATAGACTAAGCCAGCTCTGCGAGGCCGATGCGGTCCAGTTGAGAGATGCGCCTCCGGTGTTGGTGAGCGTGTAGGCCTGGCTCGGCGGGTTGAACGGGCCGCCTGCCTGGCCGCTCGCGGACAAGCCACCGATCGGGCTCACTGACAGCGTCGCCGGTCCAGGGCCGCTCGATGATGCCGAGAAGGCCTTGAGGCAGACGTTGCCCTTTGAGTAGCGGCTGGTGACGTCGGACCAGCTTGTCCCGTTGGAGGACATGTAGCTCTGGCCGGCGCTTGCCGTGGCTCTGCTGCAGAATCCGGAGTAGGGGACCTCCAGCGGGATCGGGTAGCCGTAGCCGGGAGTCGTGCTCTTAACTATCACCGAGAACTTCTGGCCCGCGACCACCGAGACCGGAGTATCAAGGTCGATGGTTGCATAGCCTGCGTAGGTCCGTGTGCCGGTCTTGTAGCTTGCCTGCGTGCCCATCGGCCCGTTGGATGGGTTGACGTGCACGTAGACCTCATAGGTCGAGTTCGCCGCCGGAGCATACCAGCTCGCTGCCACGATCTTGGTGTTAGCAGCCGCGGTAAAGACGTTGGCGAACCAGGCAGTGTTGGTACCATAGCCGCCACTCGAAATCCAGCCGAGGGTGTCGTACTGGTAGATGCCGTCGTAGTTGTCAGAGCCGGAACGGAAGACCGCATTCTCCGACCTGCCAAGGGTGGCATCATAGTATGACATCCAGAAGTAGCCGCCCTGGCCCCAGTAAGCACCCCAGCTGTTTCTGATCAGAAATGCACCGTTGCCGGGAGCTGCCGTGGGGAAGTTGCTGCGGCTGTAGTTGTCATCCCAGCCCACGATGCAGACCGCGTGGTTGGCCTGCGTACCGGTCGGGCAGTAGTAGCCGTAGGTCGAGGACCGGTAGTATGAGTTGGAGTGATAGTAGGTGGTGTAGACCGCGCCGAAGTTCATTACCGCCTGCTTGATGTTCTCATTGTCCATGCTGGAAGTGCGGTTGGGCAGGTAGATGATCTCCTGGACGTGCTTCTTGATTGGGCAGTTAGCGGGCGATGAGCAGCTTGTGGCCCTGTAGGGATCGTCAGCCTCACTCACGGCCCCGCTCCACCTGGCAAAGTAGGCCGCGGACATCGTCCGGTTGCCCCCTGAGCAGCAGCCCAGGTCGAAACCGGCGAGGTTCTTGAGGTTGTTCTCGGAGAAATCCCAAGCCTCGGCGGGCATCAGAGAGGACTCCAGCGAACCCGTAGCCGCAAAGTCCCAGCAGGACCCGCACGAGCCCTGGTTACGAACGGCGGTCAGCTTGTTCAGCGGCCGGAGGTCATAGGACGTAGGCGAGGCTGCCGCCTCAGCCACTGCTGCGAACACTTGCAGACCGTCCGTTGGGGTCAGGTCGATGGGCTCCGGCACCAATCCTGACACGAAGTCGGCAGAGTAGAAGCTCTGGACCATGGGGTTTCGAAGGTAGTCCAGAAAAGCCGGGTTAGGCGGAGCCAGGGAGGATTCCTGGGCAAGGCACTGAGGGGCGATGACTGCCACCATGAGGAGAACCGGCAGCCATCTCGGAACGCGTCCGTGCTTCATGAGAGATAACACCTTTCTGAGCTTCTAGCGCCGTCCGGAGAGGGCGGTCACCAATGCAGTGTATCTCCCAGTTGAGCCAGTTGTCAACAGTTAGGCTAGATAGTTCTTGTCTGCAACATAATGAATGCCAGCTATCCGACACGGAGATCGGACGCCACCATTGCGCTGAGCCGCCAAGCGGGCTACTCCTCCTGCTCCTCATCCTGCCACGCGTATCCGCGCAAGCGCCGCCGCTCTTCCTCTTCCTCCCACTGCCGCGCGGACTCCGCCATCTTCCGCCGCCGCACCAAGAAGGCGACCACAGCCAAGGCCGCCATTACCGCCGAGCCGATGCCCGCCGCGATGCGCGTCCGCCTCAGAATGAGATACTGCCGGTCTATCTCCGCCATCCAGTCGTCCGAGAACTGGGCGCTTGTCCGTCCGGTTGCTGTGAGCATCGCCTTGTCGAATGAGCCGGTCTCGGCGATATCTTTCAGCAAGACCTTGAGCGAGTTCTTTCCGTGGTTCTCAATCATGAACCTCACGGCTGATGCTGACTGAGCGTATGCCAGGTCAGTCCTGGACTCTGGAAACGAGGACTCAAGCCTTGACAGAGACATCAGTTCGCCCCGGGCGGCGGCTTCGGCAGAGATCACGTCGTCTCGCTCGCCCGTTTCCTGGGACTCATACTTTGCAATACCCTCATTCATCCACAGTGGAAGCGCGTGCGCGTGCGGGCCAAGCAGTCTAAAGATGACAGCGTGGGTGACCTCGTGTGCAAGCACCTGGTCCGCGGGTGCGAAGACGCCGCTCGCATCCACGGCTATGGTCTCTCCGACACTGCTGGTAGTGCCGACCGTGAACCTGCTCTCTTCGAGCCCTCCGGACTGGATGAAGCCCAGGTGGCTGGGGAAGACATAGAGGGGAAATGGCCTGTTGCTCTCTAGCCGGTATCCCAGATCGCGGCTGATGCGCCTGAGCGCCTTGTCGGCAATCCCTGCCATAAGCTTAGCCAGGTAAGGGTCCTGGTGGTCGTAGTAGACGGTGAAGTGCTGTGTGCGCATGGTTGCCGTCAGCTGCGCTCGGGCCTTTGCCGCCTGGTCCTGGGCCAGGCACGCGCTCCCTGACAACAGGTAGAGGAGGATGGCTATCCAGCGCGCCCGGGTCATATCACTCCGCCTGTGGAGGGTCGCCGGTTACCTTGAGCACCACCAGGGATATATCGTCATGTGGCTTTGGAGCATAGTCCATGACTGCGCCCACAACGGCATCCGCAATCTCGTCAGCGCTTCCGGACGAGACCTCCAGTACCTGCTGCTTCAGGCGCTCCTGGCCGAATGGCTCCGGAATGCCAGCTTCGGTGATGCCATCGGAGCCGAGGAAGAAGATGTCGTTCTTTCTGAGCTGGAACAACTGCTCACCGTATCTCGCGTGCTCTGTGACGCCCAGCACCGGCCCAGTCGGCGGGATGTCGATGCACACATCGCCTCGGCAGATGAATGCGGGGGAGTGGCCGGCGTTCACGGTTGCCAGCTCAAAGGTAGCGGGTCGAAGCCAGCCGTAGACCATCGTCACCAGCACGTCTCGGGGGGTCTCTACGGTGAGGACGCGGTTCGTCTTGTCGATTACTTCGGCTACGGACGCTGATCCCTCGTAGAACCCGCCGGAGATGTACTTCACCGCCGCGACGAGAGTTGCCGCTGCTATCCCATGCCCGGTTATATCGGCCAGTTTCATCGTAACAACGCCGTCCCCTTTGTCCTTGAAGCTCCAGTAGTCGCCGCCGATCTCCTGGGTGGGAATCAGCCTGCCCGCGAAGTCGAAGCCGGGTATCGAGGGGATCTCCCGAGGCAGCAGGTGGTTTTGGATTCGTTTGGCGAGGCGCATTTCGTCAGCCATGTTCTGTGCGCGGCGCCTGCGAAGATCGCGTCTCAGCCGATCAGACCCGGCTTCGCGAAAGGCGTCTGAGACGATGTTGCTGAACCTGACAAGCGCCAGGGAGTGGTCTCCAAGTGGCGATCCCTCATAGTCCAGCATCGCCTCGACCAGGAAGTCGCGATAGACCCGGCTGACGTCGCCTATGCTCATATCCCGCAGCGCCAGGGTCGCCAGATCGTAGGCGGCCTTATACATGTCTTCCTTGACGACTTCGAAGTCTTCGAGGGACTCGACGTAGGTGATCAGAAGCTCCCAGACCAGCAGCGAGACGTCGTCGTGGGGCCTAAAGCCGGCTCTCAGCGCTTTGCCGAGCCACGCCTTCATCGCGAGCTTCTCGTGGTATATGGTTGTCTCGAACTCGAGAGGTTTTGCCATTGGGAACCCGCCTTAACCAGCCAATCATATCATACCACAAAGCCCCGTTTGCAACTCGTAGTACCGGTCTAGCTAAGCACTGGGGTGGGGAAGTGGTGTGAGGCGTGCCTTGTGTTGGTCTTTGAGGAAGG
>CAZFYZ010000059.1:18778-23153 GCA_964523735.1 uncultured bacterium
ATTTTTCGAGAAGTCATCTACTAGATGAGCAGGCCCGATCATGCATCTGCGTTGTCGGCATCGGATGTCTCTGACGGCGAGGGCGAGGGACTTCTGGCGCGTTCAAGCGTTTGTTCGACTGTGGTCTGCGGATACGATAACGCAAGAGCTAGACAAGAAGGGATAGGCTAGTGGCAAGGCGGATTAGATTTGTAGAGGCGCTGCGAGAAGGCATGCGCCAGGAAATGGAACGTGACGAGCGGGTCTTTGTCCTCGGAGAAGGAGTCGGCCCGCACGGAAGCTGCTTCAAGCAGACAGACGGTTTCTGTGAGCAGTTTGGTGAGGACAGATGCCGCGATACGGGCATCTCGGAAATGGCGATCTCTGGCGCGGCAGTGGGGGCAGCCCTTGGTGGGCTTCGACCAATCGCCGACCTTATGTGGATCGATTTCACTACCCTCGCAACCGACCAGATCTGCAACCAGGCGGCCAAACTGCGCTATATGTCCAACGGACAGGTGAAGATACCTGTGGTCTACAGAGCCTGCTGCGGACAACTCAAGGGCAGCGCGGCTCAGCATTCGGCATCATTCTACTCGTGGTACATCAATACACCGGGGCTTACGGTTGTCCTTCCGAGCAACCCCTACGATGCCAAAGGACTCATCATCTCGGCTATTCTCGAGGATAGCCCCGTACTCTACTTTGAGCACAAGTCGCTCCTCAACGTCAAAGGCGAAGTGCCTGAGGAGTACTACACAGTTCCTCTGGGCGTGGCCGAAGTCAAGCGCGAGGGAACCGATCTAACCATCGTCGCGACCGGGCTTCAGGTGAACCACTCGCTCAAGGCTGCTGAGAAGCTTGCCGCGGAGGGGATCTCTGTCGAGGTCATCGATCCTCGCACGCTGTTCCCTTACGACAAAGATACCATCCTGGCTTCCGTAAGAAAGACGGGACGGATTCTGGTCGCGGACGAGGGCTTCAGATACTGCGGCTACGGTTCTGAGATCATATCCATGGTCGTGGAGAACGCCATGGCGGATCTCAAGATGCCGCCGAGCCAGATCAATACACTTCACACCACCATCCCATTCAGCATTCCAATGGATGAGTATGTATTCCCGAGTCCCGAGAAGATCGCGGATAGGGTTCGAGAGATGATGGGTTCTCGTGTGCTGGAGGGAGCAAGGTAGACAAATGGACAGCAAGACAAAAACCGATCTTTTGGAGATGATGCTCAGGATCCGGCAATCGGAACTGAAGATTGCATACTTGATCAAGACAGGCAAGATCCCGACAGGCGGTCACCTTTATGAAGGTGAAGAGGCCATCGCAAGCGGCGTGTGCGCCAACCTGCGCAAAGATGACTTCATCACCAGCACCCACCGTGGGCATGGCCACTGCATCGCCAAGGGCTTGGAGCTCAGGAAGATGCTCGCGGAGGTCTGCGGACGCTCCACCGGCTGCTGCGGAGGCAAGGGCGGCTCGATGCACATGTTCGACCCCGATAACGGCATCATGGGCACCATCGGGATCGTCGGCGGCGGCATCCCGATTGCCACGGGCCTCGCCCTGTCGGCTCAGATGAGAAAAACCGACCAGGTTGCTGTCAGCTTCTTCGGCGATGGCGCCTCCAACAACGGCACGTTCCACGAAAGCCTCAACATGGCGTCCAAGTGGAAGCTGCCCGCTATCTACATCTGCGAGAACAACCAGTACGCCACCTCCGTGGCCGTCTGGAGATCGACCTCCGTCAAGGACATCGGCGTCAGGGGCGTCTCCTACGATATGCCGGGCATCACAGTCGACGGCAACCATGTGGACGAAGTCTACGATGCGGTCAAGACTGCCGTCGATCGCGCGCGGGCAGGCGAAGGGCCAAGCCTTATCGAGTGCAAGACCTACCGTATCCGAGGCCACTTCGAGGGCGACGACACTCTCGACTATCGAACGCGCGAAGAGGTCGAAGAGGCCCGAAAGGGCGATCCTATTGAGTATTGGCAAGCCAAGCTGATCGCCGAGGGTACGCTGGACGAAGCTGGACTTGAGGCGATCAACGCTGCAGTGGGGAAAGAGATCGAGGATGCCGCTGAGTTTGCGGTCGAGAGTCCTTTCCCGGCGCCTGAAGACGCGCTTGTACTTACGGCCCAGCGATAGCTTCCTACATCGCTCTTAGAAAGAAGGGTCTCCACGCTTGGTTGCGGAACAATGTACGGGCTGCCACCATGGCAGGGAGACCCCTTCTTGTGACTGATCATTACCATCATCAGGAGTAAAGACAATGCAGCACGATCTCAAGGGCAAGGTCGCCATAGTGACCGGTTCCGCCCAAGGCATAGGCAAAGCGACGGCGCAAAGACTGGTCCAGTGCGGCGCCACGGTGGTTGTATCCGACTTCCAGGAGGAGAAGGGGAAGGCGACGGCGGCCGAGCTTGGTTGCATGTTCGTCCCGTGCGATATCTCTGACTATGACAAGGTCTGCGCTCTCATAGACACCGTGGTGTCCAAGTATGGGAAGCTGGACATCATGGTCAACAATGCCGGCATTAACACATCGGTTGCCTCCGAAAGGACGACCACGGACAACTACCCCGTGGACACTTGGCGGCGTATTGTGGACGTTGACCTGAATGGCACTTTCTACTGCTGCAAGGCAGCCTCAACGCAGATGGTAAAGCAGGGCGCCGGATCCATCATTAACGTAGCCTCAGTAGCTGGAGTCGTCGCTCTGAGGCTCCAGGTCGGGTTCTGCGCGGCCAAAGCCGGTGTTATCAAGATGTCCGAGGCGATGGCCTGCGAGCTTGGTCCCAAGGGTGTGCGCGTCAACTGCATCTCACCGGGGTCGACGGTCGTCGAAGCGATGGATAAGCTGGTGGAAGAGAAGAACGCGGCGTTCATCGAGTTCCGCGACAAGCTGGTGTCGTTCATACCTCAGAGCAGGCAGGGCACCGTTGATGAGATGGCGGACGGGATAGCGTTCCTCGCCTCCGACAACGCCTCCTATGTTAACGGTCACAACCTTATAGTCGACGGCGGCTGGGTCTGCGGTTTCAACAGAGATTTCTAACGTGCCACAAGTCGAGCGTTATGCTGTGTCGGCTGATCGTTAGGTCAGCCGACAACTCGTTCGCTAGAGAGATATAGTTCCGCCGGCAACCACCCGATCCCTCTCGTCGTATAGCACCAATCGCTGGCCCGGGGTAGGGGCGAACTGAGGCTCGTCAAATCTCACGGCCAACTGGCATCCGTCCATCTCCCTAACTGTGCACCCCGCCGGCTCGCCCTGCGACCGTATCTTCCCTCTAAGCCGGCCGCCTGGCGTAAGCAAGTCCGAGATCAGCACGTTCACGCAACCAGCCGTCACCTCGGTTGAGTACAGCTTCTCTCGCGGACCAACCGTCACGCTGTTGTCCTCCGACGAGATCGCGACCACAAACAGGGCTTCTCGCGCTGCAATCCCAATGCCCTTCCTCTGCCCGATCGTGAAGTTGGCAATCCCCAAGTGCGCGCCGAGGACATTTCCATCAACATCAAGTATCGGCCCCGCCTTCTGACGCTCGGAGGCGATGGCCTTCCGGTAGTCATCTTCGCCGGCAAAGCAGAGCTCCATGCTATCTTGCCTGCGGGCGACTGGCAGTCCCACCCTGCGAGTGATTTCTCTGACCTCCGCCTTCGCCAGCCCGCCAAGCGGCAAGTGCAGTCGCCCAAGCCTCTCCCGGAGGATACCATAGAGGAAGTAGCTCTGATCCCTCGAACGATCTGCGGCCCGTGAGAGATACGCCTCATCCCCATCGGCTGTGACAATTGCATAATGCCCGGTAGCCAGATGCTCGATCTCGAACTGCTCTCTGATGAGATCCCACACGATCCCGAACTTGAGATCCGTGTTGCAGTCCACACAAGGGCTGGGGGTTCGGCCTTCGAGGTACCACTCACGAAACGGCTGGATAACCAGCCGCTCGAACTCATTCCGCACGTTGACAAAGTAGTGTGGGATATCCAA
Source organism: uncultured bacterium (assembly GCA_964523735.1). GTDB lineage: Bacteria > Armatimonadota > UBA5829 > UBA5829 > UBA5829 > CAZFYZ01. Next base: position 22,761 of record CAZFYZ010000059.1, read on the forward strand.
CGCCTGAGCGACGTAACCTGCCTCCATCCCGCAGCACGAGCGCTTAGCGTCGCACCCTTGCGCGCGCGGGATGTTCATTGTGATCCCGACAACGTTCCATCCCTGGCGCTTGAGCAGCAGCGCGGTCGCGGAGCTATCCACACCGCCGCTCATCATGACGGCGACGTTACGGTCAGAGTCGGCGCCTGGGGTCCAGGGTTTGGTTGTAGGGGAGCTGAGTTTCATTTTAGTCTGCTACTAACATGGTATCACGCGTGGAGGCGTGATGGCACATACGCAAAACCGCCCGCCGAATGCTCGGCGGGCGGTTTGAAGAATAATCCTGGCGACGATCTATTTTCCCGGGGCCTAACACCCAAGTATCGTCGACCCTGGTGGGCTTAACTACCGTGT
>CAZFYZ010000060.1:0-8434 GCA_964523735.1 uncultured bacterium
CGGACGTCTACTTCACGACCTGCAGGAAGCCTGACCCAGACTATCATTTCGCGGCCGAGAAGATCACCTTACTCAGCAACAACCGCATCCATCTGCGCCGTCCAGCCCTCTACCTGGGCAAGTTCAAGGTTATAAGCCTCCCCTCTATCAAGATGAACGTGGGGCGGAAGCGCGTCGCGAGCGACCAGTTTCCGCGACCGGGATATGACAGCAGCGAGGGCTTCACGCTTGCCCAGAAACTGCGCCTTAGTGACACCGAACGTTTGTGGACGGATGCGGACCTTCGACTGACCAGTAAGAAGGGACTCGAAGGCAATATTGAAGACAGATGGGGACTTGATGGAGAACTCATCGAACTTCCTGGACGTTATGCAACCTACGATTCGCTAAGGTCTAGCTCTCTCAGGGTCCCGCGATACTTCCCGGAGCCGGAGTGCGTTGCGCAGGAAGTGCCACTGGAGCGAGCGGCGCGCCTGATCCAGTTCGGGCGATGGGCGATGAGGGAGCGCGTGTTTGACATCAGAAACACCGGCTTGGCAGTCTACAGGGAGCCGGAGATCGGGGTGGCGTATACCGCACCGGCGATTGACCTGACGAATAGCGACCTTGATCCGCAACTCGAAGTCTATCCGACAGCGGCCCTCTCGTGGGGCAGGTACAAGGAAGACCCGGGAACGGTTGGGCTGACCAGTCGCGGGAGGTTCGATTGCGCGCTGCCTGTCAATCTCTTTGGGCTCGGCAGCAGGACGGCGGTGCAGCCTCTATTCATGTACAGCGCTTCCACTTACGGTACAGGTACCGACTACCAGATGTTCGGCTATGGGGTGGATGCTACCCACCTGTTCACGAACGGGTCGATCGCCACCGTGCGTTACATCAAGCGCAGCGAGTCAGGAACCTCACCGTTCATCTTCGACACCGTGGACATCTTCCGCGAAGTTCAGGTCGGTTTCCAGGCAAGGCTGAGCAACATTCTCCTGGGCTACGTCACCGGCTACAACGCGGACAGCCGCGAGTTCTACAACTGGGAAGTGTTGCTGGGTTACCATACGGACTGTGTGATGGCATGGGTCAGCTATGATCGGCGTTGGAGAAGGTTCATGGTGAACGCCGCGCTGATCAACTTGTAGGAGCACGAGCCAGCGATGAAGGTTCTAGTGGTTAATACGAATCGGATGAAGCCGGCGATTGCTCCAATTGGGCTCGACTACCTCTCTGACGCCATTAACAATGCCGGGCACGAAGCTGGTTTGCTGGATCTGTGCTTTGCGGAGAACATTGGTTCAGAGATAGCTGCAGGGATTCAGGCATTTGCGCCGGACCTGGTGGGAATCACCATCCGCAACACTGACGACTGCTACTTCAGCGGCGGCGCGTTCTTCCTTCCTGACATCAAGGCGATGGTGGACGTGGTCAGGATGCACACCGATGCTCCCGTTGTGCTTGGCGGGGTGGGGTTCTCGGTTGCACCAGAAGCGGTGACAGAACTGATGGGCGCCGATTACAGTATCCCCGGCTCCGGCGAGGGGACGTTTGTCAAACTGCTGGCCGCGCTGGAAGAGGAAAGCGGGCTGGAGGACGTACCCGGCCTGATCTATACGGAGGGCGGCCCTCTGCGACGCAATCCCGGGAACCTGTCGGGGTGGGGTGTGGATACTCCGCGCAGTCGCCAACTTCCCGACAACGCTCGCTACTTCCGCGAGGGCGGGCAGATAGGCTTCGAAACCAAGCGCGGATGCAACATGAACTGCATCTACTGCGCTGAGCCCGCCGCCAAAGGCCGGCACATCTGTGTTCGTCCGCCTGAGATGGTTGTGCAGGAACTGAGAGCGCTGCTGGGTCAAGGCATCGACCACTTCCACACCTGTGACTGCGAGTTCAACATCCCCGGCGATCACGCAAAGGACGTATGCCGCGCGATTACTGACGCTGGACTGGGAAGTAGGATCAGGTGGTATGCCTACTGCTCGATCGTGCCTTTTGACGACGAGATGGCCAGGCTGATGCGTGCAGCCGGCTGTGCAGGCATCGACTTTGGCGCTGACAGCGGCAGCGACCACATGCTCAGAAGCCTTGGGCGCGACTTTGGCTCGGGTGATCTGCGACGTACGGCCGAGCTATGCCATCAGCACGGCATTGCATTCATGTATGACTTGCTGGTGGGTGCTCCGGGCGATACGAGGGAGACGATCAAGGAGACGATCGACCTGATGCATTCGATTGATGCTGATTGTGTCGGAGTATCCATGGCGGTGCGCCTCTATAAGGACACTGAGATCACGCGACGCCTACTCGCTGATGGCGAACTGGCGTCAAACCCCAACATCTATGGGGCCAAGTCCGACAACCCACACTTTCTCAAGCCAGTACACTACATCTCGCCCGACCTTGGCGAGGGAATCATCGATTATCTCTATGAGCTGGTAGGAGATGACACCCGCTTCTTCCTCCCAAGCAACGAAGCTGCCGACAGCAACTACAACTACAACGATAACACTGTCCTGGTTGACGCTATTCGCGACGGGGCTCGAGGAGCCTATTGGGACATTCTTAGGAAGATGCGATAAGCGCGCCCTGCGTTCCGCAATGCAGGTATGCAGGAGCCAAGCCACGAAGCAGAAGTCAACCATGTCTGTGGAGTCTGCGTTCCTGTGAGTGAAAACGACCCTAGCCTTGAGCAAGAGTGGCGTCCCGGGTGGATTTGGGTGCGCTCGCATGTGAGCACGTCCAACTGCTACATCTACGCCCGACGTGAGTTCAGCGTGGGGCGCATCACCTCGGCCAGGGCGCGTGTTGTTTGTGCTTCACACTACAGGCTCTTCGTAAACGGTCGCTACGTGGGTCGTGGACCATGTGCCGGCACGGATACGATGCAGTACTACGACGAGCACGATCTTAGTCACGTGCTGCGGCGGGGCAAGAATGTTATAGCGGCGCTCTGCTACAACGAGACGGTGGATACCGCAGTTCGTCCGGCCTCTCCCGCGGGGTTCGCATGCCGGGTCGAGATCGTCCATGCCGGCGGAATCAACACGGTCGAGGCCGACGAGACTTGGCGAGTGCGGATTGCTGATGACTATGGTCAGAAGTCTCCTTGGATCTCTCCTTCGCTTGGCTTTTGTGAGCACTACGACACCCGGCACAAACCCGTTGGTTGGAATGTCGTCGGCTATGATGATACCGACTGGGAGACCGCCTCGCCGGTAGATCACCCCTCGCCCCATCTCTGCCTTGCGGCACGTGCCATTCCCAAGTTGAGGGAGCAGGAGCGGTTTCCCGAGCGTGTTACGGATAGCGAGTGCCTAAGATCGGCGGAGAGTATTCTCAACACATTGGGTGATGCCGCCTCCGCAGGCCCGGGAGCGGATGCCCAGGTTACCGTGGACTTTGGGCGGGAGGTCGTTGGCCACCCGATCCTGAGGATCAGAGACGGCGGGCACGCTGTTGTTGTTCTTAGCTATGGGCTCTCCGAGCCTGCCCGGACCGACACGATTAAACAGTGCGACCGTGTCACTCTTCATGGTGGGCGAAGGGAATGGCAAGTCTTCGGTCGTCGCGCGTTTCGCTACCTCACCCTCTCGATCCGTGACTTGGACGCCCCGTTGCAGATCGAGAGTGTATCGGTCGCATCCGTCGGTTATCCTGTTGAGCAGGTAACAACATTCGAGTGCGGAGACGAGGCGTTGAACCAGGCCTGGCTTAACGGGCTGCACGGACTGAGCCTGTGCATGCAGGACAAATACGAGAGCGATCCAGCATCTGATCCGACTCAGCGTCCGTCGCCGGCCAGGATCATGGCGCTGGCCAACTATCACTGCTTCTTCGACTCATTACTCGCGGCCAAGGCAGTCAGGGAGTTCGCTGCATCAGGTACGGCAGATTGGTCGTGGATCACGATGCTCCACGATTACTACCTGTATGTAGCAGATCAATCTCTGGTTGACGAGCTGTACCCGAGTATTCGCGCGTTGCTCGATCTGCCTCCGGCGCGCAGAGACCATGGCGCCCTCCGAGACGCAGCCAAGCTTGCTGCCATATGCGGTGGTGTCGATGACGTGATTGCTTGGCACGAACTGGCGGAGGAAGCCCTGAACAGCCCTGATCAACGCAGTGCGCCGTCACTCTTTGAGGAGCTTGCCGCATCGTTTCGTGAGGGTAGGGCGGCGGAGGCGCTTGACAGGATCCGGCGTCCGAATGCCAGCGGCCGTATCGATACCATCGGCGCGGTCTACTTCCTCATTGCCGATGCGCTGGGGGTCAGGCCCTCTATGCCGGGTTCGCCGATTGTGGTTGTCCAGCCTCGGCCCGGTGATCTGGCATGGGCCAGGGGAACTGTGCGAACGCAAAAGGGACCTGTGCAAGTCGAATGGCGTTCGGAAGTAGACTCGTTTGAGATCGACATAGAAGCGCCCTACGGCTTCATTGCGGCCCTGCCGATCGGCAGGTTCAAGAATCCCATCGTGGATGAGATCGATACTAGCCCTGAAACACCCGAGCGGCGCGCCCAGCGAACTTACGGGTGGGGATCAACCATCTGGCGTGACAGTGAAGAGCACGACCCCTACCTCGACTGGCTCGAGGGTCAGGAGGCTGAACCCACACCCGACTATGTTCGCCGTCTGAGGTGTTCCCGAGAAGCTGACTACCTGTGGGTTCGTGAGTGCTCCCTTACACAGGTGCGATACGTCGTCCGCGAATCCCAAGCCGAGTGTTAGCCCGAACCAGTGCGGTGGTATCATCCAAATGGGGATGAGTGACCATGAAGAAGTGGTTCGTGTACGGTTTTCTCTCAGGGGCCGCTATTGGTGGAGCTATGGCACTAATCGCTGCGCCAATGCGGGGTTCTGCAACCCGTCACAAGCTGATCGAGGCCGCCGACCCGGCGTTGGTCAGACTTGGCGGCATGAAGGTGAACTTCAAAGCTTGGGTCGATTCGACTACCGAGGCGATCAAACAGGCCATCTAGCAGGCGAGCATCCGTAGTACGACCGCCTGATGTCCTCAGGTTCCACATTTCCCTTCTGATGAGCGTTTTGGCGCAGTGCTGTCTGGTGATAATAGATAGCCTGCCAGCCGCGCCGTACGCGGCTTGAGGGCAGGCGATCAGAACTACAGGATTTGTCCGAGGCGAGGGTGGGCGTCCGGCAGAGGTCTTGATTGAGGAGACTGACGCCATGAGACGGTTCTCGCCGCAGAGCATTGAGCGGCTTGATAATGAGCTTGCGCTCGCAGAACTGCATCGGCGCATTGGCTGCACGTTCCAGGGAGAGGTGTTCAGCCTGCTGATTCCTTACCCCGAACTCCTGCAGGCGTTTCTTGCGTCAATACAGCCCCTCTACGATTCCCGATACATCCACGGCTGTGCTGCCGAACTCACACGCGGAGTGACTTCCATCAAGAGCCCTCGGATGGCCACCGACTACCTGTCCTGGCTTGTCTCAAGTGGCCATGGTAGGGAGGATGTCCGGCAGATTCAGTACGTTGTGGAGACTTTCCACGATCTGGAACCGGTTTTCGCTGTACTGACAGCCGCTTGCCGGGAATGGATTTCGGGGCCTGGTTACGAAGGCGACGTTCTTGCGCCCGATTGCGACCCGGTGTGCAGTGGCTTGCCCGCCCCCATTGAGCTAGTGTCCTCGGGAGACATTCCCGTGCGTTTCCTCCAGGCCTGTACTCCGGACGGGCAAGTTCACCTCTTACACAGGGCATTGGCTGTCTGGCCTGCGTTCGCGCGGAAACTGGCAGACGACAGCACCATTGAGAGGCGGCAGTCGTTGGACAGAACTGCCTCGGCGCTCTGCGGCAAAGCGGTCGGCCTCGGAGCCTCGTGCGCAGGTTGGATGCCAGCACCTCCAAGACAGGAGGCAACGTGCTGGCTTCTGAGCGACCTGGACGACTGCCTGTGGTCTTCGTGTGATGCCATCGCGTTTACCACGATGCTTCGCGACGGCTTCGTGTCCAGTTGGAAGAGGACTACTGAGGGAATAAGGCAGCGCTTGTAGTCAAAGACGGGTATCCACAAAGGGAGACAGGACGCGGAAAACCGCGTCCTGTCCGAGAGCAAATCCTAGAGGGGGGAGGATTTGCCCATCTGAAGAACTCCGTCTCTCTCCTCTCCTCTTCCTGGCCCGTCGAACTAAGGAGAGGAGTGGGGGTGAGGCTAAGCGCTTCTCACCGTTGAGCAGGAGTCCCTTATAACTAGACTTGTCGGTATGAGCCTGGCGCCTGAAGTCGAATCCCTGCCCTCGATCTTCTCGAGCAGCAATCGCGCGCATTCGGCGCCTAACTCCTCCTTCGGAACGTGTATAGTAGTCAGCCCGGGATCACATTCTCGCGACCGCGGACAATCGTCAAAACCCACAACGCTCACGTCTCGCGGAACCCGCACGCCGCGCTTGGCAAGAGCCTGCATCACCGACATTGCTATCGTGTCGTTACCCGCAAGCAGTGCGGTGGCCGGCTCACCGGATACGAGCATTGCGTCGACCGCCTTCTCGCCCACAGCTGCATCGTCCTGCAGGTCGCCTGTCGGTAGCGTCGTCGGCGACAGTCCCAGGTCAAGCATCGCCTTTGAGAACGCCCCGTAGTTTCGCACGAACCAGGGCAGATCCAGATTTCCCACAAAGCTTATGTGCCTGTGCCCTAGCTTGGCCAAGTATCTCACGGCTTCTCTGGTGCCTGTCGACTCGTCATACCATACCGAGTCTACCTCGGCAGGACTCGTGCATCCAACCAGGTTATTGCCAAAACTTACGCACGGCACGCCCATCTGGGCGACCGCTTTGACGCACTCCACGTGATTGGCACCTGCCAGAACCACGCCGTCAACACTCCCGCGGCCGGCAATGATCCGCGGCGGTGTGACTATCGCGGGTGGCGGATCCAGAGGATAACGCCACAGGGCGAACACCACATCGCGCCCCGCTTCTGAACAGAAACTCTCCACGCCCTTAAGCACGATCGAGTGAAACTCGTGCAGAAAATCTCTATTCGAGAGGACAAAGCAGATCAGATCGCTTTGGTTGCGTGCTAGTCGCCTGGCCTGCACGTTAGGCGTATAGCCAAGCCTCTGAATGGCATCCCGCACTCTCTGAGCGGTCTTGCCCGATACTCCAGGCTGGTCATTAAGGACTCTTGATACAGTTCCCTTGCCGACCCCGGCCAATTTGGCAACGTCCGCTATGCTCGGACCCATTCAGGCCTCTCTCGTGATCACCGCAATCTGCCCGGACCATCCCGTACCGGAACCGGTTCCAAGACATTTTGCCACAATCACACTCCGGCTGTCAAGGGGTCCCGCAGAGCATGTACCCGCAGAGCATTCAAGACAGGCTCCGTGAGAAACCGGCTTCTTCGAAACCTAGACCCGGCGAAAGCACATTCTTTGCCTCGCTCGAAATGTCATGTGCGGATGACCGAAATCACACCGAATGTCCGGCTGCATAGCGCTGGCGTGAGACGTGGAGCTATAATGTCCCCATGAGAATCGCCAGCTTCAACGCCAACTCCATCCGCACCAGACTGAAGATCATACTCGAGTGGATAGCGGCCAATGACTGCGATGTCCTCTGCGTGCAGGAGACAAAGGTTCCGGATAAGGACTTCCCATCGGATGCGATCAGCCGGGCGGGTCTGCACTGCGTGTTCACCGGGCAGAAAGCATACAACGGCGTTGCCATCATCTCCAAAACGCCTCCCCAGGACGTCGTGATCGGCCTCGGACTGCCTGAGCCGGATGAGGAAGCTCGAATCATCCGCGCCAAGGTCAACGGAGTGACTGTCCTCAACACGTACATCCCCCAGGGAACGGATGTAATCTCCCCCCGGTTCCAGTATAAGCTGAACTGGATTCGCGGCCTGCGCGACTATTTCAGCCGGTCTTTCACTCCGAGTGACCCGATCGTGTGGGTCGGGGACTTCAATGTGGCGCGAGAGGATATCGATGTCTACGACCCAGAGGGCTTGCGCGGAGTCGTGTGCTTCAATCCCCAGGAGCACGAGGCACTGGACTATGTGACCGAGTGGGGATTCGTCGATGTCCTCCGCAAGCATCACCCGGGCGAGGCCGGTCTCTACACGTTCTGGGACTACCGCATTCCCAACGGCTTCAAGCGCAGGCTCGGGTGGCGCATCGACCACATCCAGGCGACAAAGCCGCTCGCTGATAGATCGACCGGCTGCTGGATAGACAAAGAGCCGCGAACAAGGGAGAAACCGAGCGATCACACGTTTATTGTTGGGGATTGGGAGTTGGGAACCGGCGGTTAGGGCGCTCCAGACAGCATGTCGCTGCTCACCTTCACCTCACGGTCGTGAGTCCTGTATAATAGAACCAGTCTACATCCAAGGAGATTCACCTACGTGACCTACGATGTAATCGTCCTCGGCGGAGGGCCGGCCGGCCTTGCCGCAGGTATATATGCTTCCCGTGCCA
>CAZFYZ010000060.1:8444-22447 GCA_964523735.1 uncultured bacterium
ACTGCTTGTCGAGAAGAATTACCCCGGCGGGCAGTTGATGATGTGTGAGAACATCGAGAACTACCCCGGTTTCTCGGGTGGCGCCGGCATGGAACTCTCTGAGACCATGCGCCAGCAGGCTGAGAAGTTCGGAATGGAGTCTCGCATGGTCGAGGTCGAGCGCGTTGATCTGCTCGGTCTCGAGAAGGTGCTCAAGACTGCTGACGGAGGCGAGATTCGTGGTAAGACGGTGATCCTCAGTCTTGGCGCAAAGCCTAGACGTCTAGGCGTACCGGGGGAGAACGAGTTCCTGGGGCGAGGCGTTTCATACTGCGCCGTCTGCGATGGCGCGTTCTTCAAGGACAAGAGGCTGGCAGTGATCGGGGGCGGGGATACCGCCGTCGAGGACTCAGTCTTCCTGACCAAGTACGCTTCCAGCGTTCACATTGTGCACAGGCGTGACAAGCTCCGAGCGCAGAGGATCATCCAGGAACGGGCCCTCGCCCATCCGGTCATCAACGTTGCATGGAATAGCATCGTCAAACAGATCGGTGGAGGGGATACTGTAGATCACCTCATCCTTGAGGATACCCATACCAACGAACTAACCAAGCTGCCCGTAGATGGCGTATTCGTGCTGATCGGTACCGACCCCAACACCCAGATGTTGGAAGGGCAGATCAACCTCGACGACCAGGGATACATCTTCACGGACGAGAACATGCACACCAATATTCGTGGCGTATTCGCCGCAGGCGACGTGAGGCACAAGCTCCTGCGTCAGATAGTCACAGCGGCAGCCGACGGCGCGATTGCCGCCACTGCCGCCGAGAAGTATATCGAGGGGTCGTTGTAGGAGGCGTCTCCGACGCCACGGGTTCGGAGAACCCGACTACAGCAGGTGAGCGTTGTAGCAGGCGTCTCTGACGCCAGGGGTTCAGAGAACCCGACTACAGCAGGTGTAGTGTTGTAGGAGGCGTCTCTGACGCCAGGGGTTCAGAGAACCCGACTACAGCAGGTGCAGTGTTGTAGGAGGCGTCTCTGACGCCAGGGGTCCAGAGAACCCGACTACACCAGGTGAGCGTTGTAGCAGGCGTCTCTGACGCCAGGGGTTCGGAGAACCCGACTACAGCAGGTGAGCGTTGTAGCAGGCGTCTCCGACGCCACGGGTTCAGAGAACCCGACTACAGCAGGTGAGCGTTGTAGCAGGCGTCTCTGACGCCACGGGTTCGGAGAACCCCGCTACACGCGGCCCGCGATGTCGAAGTAATGCCCGAAGAACCGCCCTGCATCAACCGTGGTTGCGATGGTGTGGGGCTTTTCTTTTGCTTCAGAACTCCACATTGTAGCTCCCATCGCCTCCCCATCACACATCTCAACGTTAACCTGACCATGTTCATAGCCACAGATCTGTGGGTCGAATATGACCGCTGCAGCCAGTGGATCGTGGAACGTTATCTGCTCGTGCTGGCGGAACCACACTTCCGCTAACGACATCACTCCATTCAGAACGTCACCCCGGAAGCGTTCACGGCAATCAGCGGAGCTCATTCTGCACTGCCGGGTCACATCCAGTCCAATGCTGAGGTGGTCACTGACCGGCGCGCCGTAGACGATGGCAGCCGCGTGAGGATCGTTCGTTGCATTCCACTCGGTTGCCTTAGGAGGGTCCTTGAACACACCGATCATCATCACCAGTCTCTTGAGCAGACAGGGAATCTCCGGGTCGAGGGCGAACAGCAGGCCGACATTCGTCATTGGGCCTATGGCTAGCAGCGTGATCTCGCCCGGCCGCGATTTGATTGTCCCGCGCAGAAAATCGACCGCGGTATTCGGCTCATAGTGTCCCAGATGCGGTCTACTCTTCAGCACTTCGGCCTGTCGAGCATTGGGTTGGAGTGACTTGCGCAGGATGGGGTCCGCAGCGCCACTGTGGATGGGAATATCGGTCCGGCCGGCGGCGCTGCAGAGCATCTCGCAGAGCATCGCGCGCTTATCCGGTTCCCCTGTAACGGTAGTGATGCCAAGAAGCTCGCATCGCGGTTGTTTCAGCAGGTATGCTAGACAGACAGCGTCATCTATGTCCGAGCCAATGTCCGTGTCTAGAAGCAGGGGCACACGGTCTTGTTCTGTGGTCATCTTCGGCCTCTCGTGGTCTCGCTGATTAGCAGCGAGGATGCGGGCGGTTCTTCGCAGATTTGACACAAGCTTTGCCGCCGTGATATTATAGCGTGCCCTCGCTGGGTTCTGCCAGCTTTTTGTCACGAGCATTTGTTTCGTGGAGCGGAGAATCCGGGTAGACCTCGGCGAGAAAGGAGGCGATGTTTTGCGAAGACGAGAGTTTCGGCTCGCGAGAACCGCCATGACTGCCGCGATGATAATCGTTGTGGCTGCGGCGGGCGGAGCCAACCGAAATGACGTCGTGCAAGCACAGCGCCTGGCGTCGGTAAAGGTTACTATCCAAGTTGATGGGGCCAAGCGACAAGTGCGTACCGCCCAGACGACTGTTGGCGCGACCCTGAAGGATGCAGGAGTAGAACTGGGACCACAGGATATGGTCTCGGTGGCCGAGAATGAGCGGCCATACGACGGGATGAAGATCACGGTGACTCGTGTGAAACGCGACGAACAGACCGTGGTAGAGCCTATCGCTTTCGAGACTGTTAAGTCTTTCAGTAAGCAGATACAGCCTGGAAAAGTCAGCGAGACCCGTGCCGGCGAGCACGGGGAGAAGCAGATTCGTTACAGCGTGCGCTACGAAGACGGGCGCGCTGTGTCGAAGACGCTTCTTGGCAGCGAGATCACTAAGAAGCCTATCAGCCGGTTGGTGATAATCGGCTCACGCGGACGGTACACAAGCCGTGGGTCCTTCCAGACCCATAAGACACTGTCCATGGTAGCGACGGCATACGACCCCGGCCCTCGCAGCTGTGGGCCGCGTGCCACCGGCAGAACCGCTTGCGGGCTTAGGGCAGGCTACGGCGTGGTTGCCGTTGATCCCAGGGTCATTCCGCTGGGAACCCACTTGTACATCGAGGGATACGGCCACGCATTGGCTGGTGATCGAGGACGCGCGATCAAGGGCCATCGGATCGACCTGGGTTTCGCTACTTATCGCGAGGCTAAGAACTTCGGCCGGCGCCGCGTCACAGTACACGTTCTGCGACCGGAAAGTTGACCCTCAATCTCACCTCATCTAGTCAAGTCAAGCAACTGCTGGCCGAGCACGGCATTCATCCGAAGAAGCGGCTCGGCCAGCATTTCCTCATCGACAGAAACACTCTCACGCGCATAGTCGACGCGTGTGAAGCCACACCAGATAGCAACGTCCTGGAGATCGGCCCCGGCCTTGGCGTTGTTACCCGGGAACTGGTCGAGCGTGGGGCGAGAGTGGTTTGCGTCGATATCGACCCTGACATGTGTGCGGTTCTCGAACAGACGGTTGGCGGGTTGGCCAACGTCGAGGTCGTGAATGCGGATTTCCTCGAGGTGGAATTGCCGGACTTCTTCAGCGAACGTGTTAACGGAAGCTGGTGCATCGTGGGCAATCTGCCCTACTACATCACCAGCCCCATCCTGGAGAAACTGATCGAGGCAAAGTCATTTGTCAGTCGTGCTGTTCTGATGATCCAGCGGGAGGTGGCAGATCGGCTTCGCGCAGCCCCCGGTTCTGATGACTACGGATCACTTAGCGTCTTCGTTCAGTACCACTGCATAGTAGAGAGCGTGATGCGAGTCTCCAAGAACGTCTTCTACCCTGTTCCTGATGTAGATTCGGAAGTGATCAAGCTTACGTTACGACCGGAACCGCCTGTCTCGGTTCGGGATGAGAACTTGTTCTTCCGGGTTGTTCGCGCCGCGTTCGGGAAGCGGCGGAAGACACTGCAGAATGCACTCTCTTCGTCGGCAGAGCTTGGATGGGACCGTGATACGGCCACACACGCGTTGGTTAGCGCGGGAATCGATGCGGGTCGAAGAGGAGAGACTCTGTCGATCGGCGAGTTTGCCGCGATCTCGAATGCAGGCAGGTAAAGCGATGACTGATCAGGTCACGGAACTAGCACAGCGGGCATTGCACGAACTCAAGGCCGCAGCCGATCCAGTCAGGGCAGAGAACGAACTCAAGTATTTCAAAGGCACAATCAACAACCTTGGCGTCACACTGCCAAAGATCCAGGCAATCGAGAAGCAGCTCTGCAAGGAGTTGCCCAAAACATGGAACGTGGACGACGCCATGCGCCTCTGTGGCGTGCTGATGAGCATGCGCATTTTCGAGACCACGCTCTTCGCGAGCTTCTGCCTGGACAGGTTCTCGGATCTGCTTGGAGAAGCTGAGCTTTGTCGAATTGAGCGATGGCTTGAGGCAGACTACTGCGACAACTGGGCAGCGGTCGATACGCTCTGCAATCATGCCGTCGGTACGCTGATCCAGCAGCACCGACATCTGGCTGAGCGAGTGAAGCGGTGGGCGTATTCGACCAATCGTTGGGTAAGGCGGGCGTCGGCTGTGACTTTTGTCCTGACACTGCGACAGGGTCTTTTCCTTGATGCGGCCTACGAGATCGCTGAGGTTTTGATCCAGGACAAGACTGATGATTTGGTGCAGAAAGGCAACGGCTGGATGCTCAGAGAGGCCGGCATCACTGATCCTGAACGCTTGGAGCGATTCCTTCTCAAGCAAGGGCCGGATATCCCACGCACCACCGTCCGCTACGCGATCGAGAAGTTCCCGCCGGAGAAGCGCAAGGAGCTGCTAGAGGCGACGAAAGGGCGCACTTGATTTGACACTGCCGGGGTCGGCTGGTAGACTAGGACGAGGCCGGCCGGTCGGCTGCCTCGATTCGCCCATGGACCGTATTGAGCTTATTCCACACGCCAAAGTCAACCTGACCCTTGAGGTCGGGCCGCTCATGGCGGATGGTTACCACGAGATCGACAGCATCGCGCAGGTCATAGACCTTGCCGACAGGCTGGTGATCGAGAAGGCCGCTGCCGGAGTGTTGGAAGTCGTGGCCGACGCGCCAGGGGTGCCGTCGGGGCCAGGCAACCTCGTTTATAGGGCCTGCACAGCATTCTTTGCCACTACCGGTGTACAAGGCGGAGCAAGGTGCCGAATTGCAAAGGCCATTCCGGCGCAGGCGGGACTTGGCGGCGGCAGTTCGGATGCTGCGGCGGCGTTAGTTGGGCTCGATGCCCTGTATGGCACAGGGTTGCCACTGGATGAGCTTGGCCGATTATCGGCGCAAGTTGGTTCTGATGCCGCCATGTTTGTCTATGGTGGCACAGTGCGCATGCGAGGCAGGGGCGAGATCGTGGAGCCGATGCCGGATGCGCCGGAGCTCGACCTCGTGATTGTCCGCCCGAGTGTTGGTGTCAGCACGGCCTGGGCCTACGCGGAGTTGGACAAGCAACCGCGGGGGAGAATTCTGGGCGCGACAGGTGAGGCTTACTCCGCAGTGACGAGCGGTGACAAGGCTGCTCTGCTCCGCAATCTGCGAAACGATTTCGAGCCGGTGGTTCTCGGCGCCTTTCCTGAGATCAGGGAGGCACACGAGAGATTAGGCGCATGTGGAGCTGACGCAATGCTCCTCTGCGGGTCGGGATCCGCGGTATTTGGCGTATACGGCTCACGCGAGCAGGCCGGTGCAGTTGCCGATCTGTTGAGGCCCGAGTTCCCGACTGTCTTTGCGACACGCACGCTGTCTCGCACAGAATCGAAAGCTGAATGTCGATGAGTAAGATTGATGTAGTAATCCTCGCGGGCGCGCCTGCGGGTGAAGAGCTTTTTCCGGAGAACCCCGACATAAGCCGCGCGATGATCCGGATAGGCGACAAGGCGATGCTCCAGTGGGTCGTCGATGCTCTGAAAGGATCGAGCGCTGTCGGAAGAGTCGTGGCTGTGGGGGAAGTCAGCGCGGATGGGCTGGATCATGCGATCGAGTCCGGCGGCAGCATGGTCGAGAACATCAGGCTTGGCATCAGTCATCTGGAGGCTGCCGAGCGTGTGATGGTAGTCTGCGGCGACATTCCGATGTTGACCCCCAGGGCTGTTGACGATTTCATCCAGCGGGCTGGGAAGCTGGATGTTGATCTTGCGTTTCCGATCATCCCTCGGTCGCAATCTCGGTATCCGGGGATCAAGCGGACCTACCTCACAACGGCCGACGGCGTGTTTACTGGCGGAAACCTGATGCTGGTGAGGCCGGAGTTCATCGAGCAGAACTGGCAAGCGATCGCAGGAGCTTATGCGGCTCGGAAACAAGTGGTCAAGCTCGCTCGTATGATAGGATTGGGAATGCTTGCAAGAGTGATGCTGTCGAGGGTCTGCCCGGGCATCCTGCGGATTCCGATGATCGAGCAGACCGTGTCTCGGATGCTGAACGCGCGGGTGGCTGCTGTGGTCAGCGCCTATCCCGAGATCGGAGAGGACGTAGACAAACTCTCGGATCTTGAGGCGGTACGACAGTTCCTGCAGCCAGCCGGACAGGCGTAGATACTAGCAAGGCAGTAGTTGTATGGCAGTTAACAGGATGATCTTGGATCGAGCGGATCTGCCGGAGTGCGTGCGGCAACTGAGTGATGCGGAGCGAAGACAGCTCGCGGATGAACTCCGGGCGCTGATCATTGACACGGTTTCGCGCACCGGCGGACATCTGGCGTCTAACTTGGGGACGGTGGAGCTGTCGATTGCTCTGCACGCGGCGTTTGAGTCTGCGAAAGACCGCATTGTTTGGGACGTCGGACACCAGGCCTATGCTCACAAGATCCTCAGCGGCCGGAAAGAGGGCTTCGCGAATCTCAGACAGGGCGGCGGCATCTCCGGCTTCCCCCGGCGCGATGAGAGCGAGCACGACGCCTTCGGCGGAGGCCATGCGAGCACATCCGTCTCGGCGGCTCTCGGTCTTGCGAAGGCGCGTGATCTCCAAGGTGGCGATGAGCACGTAATAGCCGTGATTGGCGATGGCGCGCTGACCGGTGGGCTTGCCCTCGAAGGCCTCAACAACGCCGAACACCTCAATACGAATGTAATCGTTATCCTCAACGACAACGAGATGTCCATTGCCGAGAACGTCGGCGGCATGGCGCTGCATCTTAGCAAACTCCGAATGGCGCCGCTCTACCAGCGAGTCGAGAACCGCGCCAAAGACCTGGTGGAGAAGATGCCCGCGGGCCGCACACTGTTCCGCACGGCCGAAGGCATCAGCCATGGCGTCGTCAGGCTGCTCGGATCCAAGGCAGGTGTGCTATTTGAGGAACTTGGGTTCACATATCTTGGTCCTATCGACGGGCACAAGATCGACGTGATGATCGAGGTGCTGGAGAGTGCGAAGAGCCTCAAGGGACCGCTGCTGATCCACGTTGTCACCAAGAAGGGTCACGGCTATGAGTATGCCGAGAACAACGCTCGGGTGTTCCACGGGATATCGGGCTTCGACGTAGCCGACGGGACGATCGAGCGCACAAGCGGCAATACGACCTACACGAAAGCATTCTCCGAGACACTAGTCGAACTCGCAGAGAAGGACGAACGGATCGTCGCGATCACTGCCGCAATGCCCGACGGCACGGGCCTCGCGAAGTTTGCCGACAGCTATCCTGATCGGTTCTTTGATGTCGGGATTGCGGAGGGTCACGCCGTCACGTTCGCCGCGGGTCTTGCGGCTGGTGGTCTGAAGCCTGTAGTGGCCCTCTACTCGACGTTTTTGCAGCGGGGCTACGATCAAGTCGTGAATGACGTCTGCCTTCAGAATCTGCCGGTGCTCTTCGCCATAGACCGTGCAGGACTGGTTGGAGAGGACGGCCCGACCCACCACGGCGCATTCGACATATCTTACCTGCGTCACGTCCCCAATATAGTGGTCGCCGCGCCGAAAGACACAATGGAACTGCGAGACCTGCTGGCAACAGCACTGAGACACGACGGGCCGATGGCACTCCGATACCCAAGAGGTGGGGGCCCATGCGCCTATGACCCGAGCGAGCCCCAATCCCTGACCATAGGGCAGGGTGAGCGGCTGGTGGAGGGTGATGATGCCGTGGTGATCGCCATAGGAGCCGGCGTCTACCCGGCGGTCGAGGCAGCAGCTCTGCTTGCAAAACGAGGTATCCACGTCGAGGTCATCAACGCTCGCTTTGCCAAGCCTCTTGACCAGGAGCTTATCCTGGGCGCCCTCCGCAAGAACGTGCCGGTGCTGACAGTCGAGGACAACTCGATCGTCGGTGGCTTCGGCTCAGCTGTCCTCGAGCTGGCGGCCTCCAATGGCTGCCGGGTCGATCACATCAAGCGCCTCGGCATTCCAGACAGTTTCGTTGAGCACGACTCGCTGGACGTGTTGAGAGAGAGGATCGGCCTGACCGCGGAAGGAATCGCGGAGGCGGTCTTGGGCACACTCGGTGCGGAGCGTTCACCTGCGTCCGCGAAGCTCCCCACGCCTCTCCTGTCGTAAAGCCGCTAACACTCCGGAACATTCCTCCATGACTGGCGTCAAACACGCAGTGAGGAGGCGACTTCGCTATGTGTCGGCTTGCCCTTGTGATTCTCCTTCTGGTTTCCCCCTCTCTTGCACGATGTGCGTATGCGCAGACCCCGACACCCGACCAGATTCGGCTCAAGGTGAGGCAGGCGCTGAAGGACGCGGTTCGAGAGAGGCAGCGTCTATATGACGGGCCAGCTATCCGTGGTGAGGCGCGGCTGCAAGACGCCAACATCATCAACAAAGCGACCCCCACGTTCGGCTACTGGTATGACCGCCACGTAGCTGCTTTGGTCTCCGAGCTTGATCCGCGTGTTCATCCCTCAACGTGCTCCCTCTACCTGGATGCTGTTGTTGCCGAGTCCGAGGACGACGATCCCGCACGTCGCGGCTTGGCTTGCGAAGTCTTGGAACACGTGTTCTGCGTAAAGGCAATTGAGGCTCTTGGGCGGAGGCTCGGGGACAGGTCGCTGCCTGTTAGGCGTTTGTGGGGAGGCCATCCTGGTCCGTACGATCGGTGGGCAACAAAGTGGGTTGAGGAGGATGTTGGCGAGATCGCGCACAACGCGCTATCGCGCATTCTGCCGCCCTACAGCGCAGGTGCGGCCTGTAGATCGGTTGAGGAGTTTGAGGTATGGTGGCGCGAGGTCCAGCCCATCACTGAGAACGTGTGGTTCTGGGACAGCAAGTGGCAGTTGGCGAAGTGGAAGCTCAAGCCAACTGGCTTCTCAAACACATTTATACTTGGCGGTGCCTATGAGTCCCGTCCCGGTGCGCAGCCGAGGCTGGATAGCAGCTACCTGGACGATGTTTCCGATCTTTCGGATGCGGTTCAGCTCAGGATTCTGCTTGTCTCAGAGGAGCGATCTGCCGTATTCGACTGCTACCGACCGGCCTTTGTTGACTTTGTGAAGAGCCGGCATCTTGAGGAGCAGTTCCTGTGTCTGGCCGAAGAGCCGGACGTGCTGTCGTCCTTCTGCCGGGTCGCTCCCTATGTTCTGACTGCCGATCACGACACTCGACTGGCATTGATCTCCGAGAACTACACTCGCGCGGGATTTGACACAAGTGAGCTGACTGTACTTCGGACTAAGCTGTGTCCTCAGAACGCGCACGTATTGTTGTCGGATGCGCTGGATCGTGAACCGAGGGATGTGAGGCTGGCCACGCTGCTCATCACTGAGTGTGGTACTATCAGGCCAGACGTGGTCAAGGAGTGTTTCCGAGCGCCCAGGAACGGAAGCCGCGGCAATCTACTGTGGGCTCTGCAGACGGCTGCGAAAGAGGGAGTCTACATCCCTCCATCCCTGATCATGCAGTTGGCCGAGTCGTTGTCGCTCCGCCCGCCACGCCGCCCGGGCGATACATATGCCCTGCTCCGCAAACCCACCAATATGCCGCGGGCGTTTCGCGATTTCGGAGAACTCATCAGTGAAGCCGGTTCGCTCATGTCCTTGGTGAGCCTGGCTGAGTTCATCCAGGGAAAGGAGCTAACCAGCGGTCAGGAACGGCTTGACCTCCAAGCCTTGCAGCGCAGGGGTTCAGGCAAGCGCCAGCCGTATAGCAGCGAACAGCTATGGAGCTATGGCAACCGGCTCTCCTACACGTGCGAGAGGTTGAGGCAACGCCTGGTATGGTCCTTGAGACACTCCACTTGTTTCTGCAGCGAACTGGCTGACGGCAATGTCACACAATCAAGCGGTCCGCCCGAATCCATCACAGCCACCGTTCGTAGGCCGCACCTCTACGGCATCCAATAGCCCATCGCCGCCCCCCTGTGCGCCAGGTAGATCGCCTGTGCTGCGTCCGCACGGTTCATGGGCGCGTCGGGCTGGAAGAGGCCAGGCTGGTAGTTCTCGAAAAGGGCAGCGAAGATGCGGCGTGCCTTGAGTGTCTCGACGGCCTGGTAGTAGGGCGATGTGGCCGGCACGTCCTGGTAAGACGGCTGTGACGGCGAAACGGGCGCCCAATCACTAGAAACCTTCGCTTTGGCCTCCACGAGCATCACCGCGAACTGGCCTCTTGTGCATATCTCTGGCGGTAGGGCTGGGGCTACGACCGGGCCGCTCGTGTTGTAACCCTCTGCCTCCAGCATGCGGGCCACGGCGATAGCGGCGTCACCACACGTGATGGACTTGGACGGCGCGAACGCTTCTCCGGGGAAGATACCGTGCGCCGTCAGGAAGTTGATTGCCTCAAAGTGGGGCGTGTCCCGGTCAACGTCTGAGTTCCAGAAGATACAGGAGTCCTGCGATAGAACCTTGTCCTGCACCCAGGCGGGTCTCACGCACCGAGGGCTTATGCCGTAAACTGCACTCCAGTAGGCAGTCGCAGCCGCCGCCTGGCCCATGGACATCCGAACGGGCTCCATTCTCAGGGTGCCATAGCCCCAATGGGTGGCGGAGACCGCCGTCGACACAAGAAGCCCGTCTACCCCCTGCGGAACGATCACGCCCTGCGGAACCTGGTAGGGTGGCGTGAACTTCCTGAGCCACGCTTCGCCCTCGCCCTTGTCGATTCTGTATGGGTTCTTCAGGTCCTCCATCGCGTGGCTGTCCATCGGATAATCGCCGATGCCGATAGAGTCTCGTCGGCGGATGTCTGGCGCGAACGTCACATCGTTCTCTCTGAACAAGTAATCCCCGATGATGCGCCTCGCCTCTCGCACGTAGAGTTCCTGGGGGAAGTTGCCGCTGTCCAAGAACTCGTCGTTCGAAAGACCGAGGTTCTTGTGTCCCAGCTCATTCTGGAAGTAGTAGAGATAGCCGAGCGCGCGGGCTTTGTACATGGCGTCGACCTTATCGCGCTCTGTCTTGCCGGCGGTCGGATAGTGATGGTTGATCCCCGGCCAATCGATGCCGAACGGGTGCTGATTGATCTCGTAGTCCCCGTTCGGGAGCTTGCCTGAATCGTAGTTCCAGGTCTTCTTCCAGATGGGAGAGTGCCTGAATGTCTCGGGGTCGTAGTATTCCGGACGCTCGATCAACGGCGCGCCAGCCTCCCCATAGTCCTTCCAGATCATCAGATAGGCATAGGACTGCTGGAGACAATCACCAGCGCCCGTGCTGCCCGGGAGAATCTCCTGGGTGGCGTTGTTGAAGTAGATGTGCCCGGCGTGCGGCTCCTCCGGCGAGCGCGGCTCTCGGCCAAGCAGAAACCTGCAGCCAGCCGCGGCAGCGAAGTCGCCGGTGGGGGTCGCGTCTATTGTTACGCTCGCCATTAGCGCACACTGCTTGCCTGATGTCAGGTCACAGACCCAGGCCCCGGTCACTCTCTTGCCGGACATGATCGGCCTGATGGCATCGTGCTTCAGGAACAGGTCGATGCCGGGCCGCTCGTAGAGCATATCCTTGAACACGGCATTAGCGACCCGAGGCTCATAACGTAGGCCATCTCCTTCGCCATAGAACGCCACAATCCTGCGTCGGAAGTCTTCGAAGAAGCCGTTGGACCGCGTGGGCATACGGAGATCGGTGCTGCCAAGGCCATTGGAGGCCATGCCGCCAGGACGGTTGGTGTCCTCGACAACCGCCACGCTTAGCCCCAATCTCGCGGCGGTGACAGCAGCTGCCGTGCCGGAGGCTGACGCGCCTATGATCAGCAGATCGTACCGACCCCTGCCTGGAAGTTCCTGCCACGTCTTCTCGGTGATCTCTCCGGCGGACCCATCAAGCGAAAAAGAGTGACGCGTGTTGGGCTGCAAGCCCGTGACAAGCACGCGCGCGAACCCGGTGGCTGGATCGATCTCAGGCTTTGCATCAGTGCAAGGAAGGCCGTTCACTAGTATGGCACCTTCGGGCTGGTCTTTCCAGTAGACAGCAATAGAGGTTGGGCTCTGCGCGATGGCCTGAAATGCACCGTCAGGCGTGGTAGACAGGGCGTCCGATGCCGCGCACTGCGGCAGACACAGCAGTGTCGCTTGTGCTAGCACAATGGTGATGAGTGCAACTGTGGTCTTCATAGTGCTTATAGCTTAGTGCCAGATCACAGATGTCCCTTCTCGATCGGGCTCACGGCCTCTGCAGAGCGGACGTAAGTGCCGAAGATAGAACATAGCGCCGTGAGTCTGGCCTTGCGGCGTTTGGAGAAGGCATCTGGTATAATCTTTGTTGTTGTTGAGGCGGAGTATGAGACTCCTTCTCAATCTCACAATCGGAGGATCGAAACAGGAACATGCTAGGACTTAAACGTCGGCGAAGAGTTGAGGGTTGGGCAGTCGATGCTGCGGAGACCAACTCGGATGTCGGTCGGGCAACGCTGATGCAGCGGCTCGCCCAAAACAACAGACTTTGGATCATATGCGCAATAGTCATCGTTATCGCGAGCTTGTACCTTGTGGTTCTCTCAGGCCGATCGGGAGATAACGCGAGCCACTCCAAAGTAGTGGCTCGAGCGCAAGACAGCTATATGGACGAGGAACATCAGGCGTTTGCAGATGCCCTTCCGACGAAGCCGCATCTGAAGGGTAAGCTCGTCCGTGCGCGCTTCTCGGACGCGGATATGTTTGAGATCACGCTCAAGAGCGGTACCAGTCTTGAGGACGTCGGCTACGCAGCAAGGATCGTGGGAACACAGATCGCGCGCAGGTTCGGCTACCGACCGGTTGTATTGGCGTATGTGACAGGGCCTGGCGGTTCGCGGTCGGCGGAGCCTGTCTTGACGGCTACTTATGATCTCAAGAGCTCGGGCTATGTGTCGACGCCTACGAGGCCCAACACGCCGACCAACTAGGTTCGAGGAGGTTTGCATCCGGTGAATGCTGGAATCCGACTTCTGCTTATCGCGTCTCTGCTTGTGACTGCTGTAGTCTCCGGTGCATACGGTGAGTCCCCAACAGGAATAACCGTTAGCGGGGTTGCCATTGTCAGCGGCAAACCGGATATCGCCTATCTTACCGTTGGTGTCTCAACCGAGGATAAGGAGGCAGCCAAGGCAGCATCCACAAACGCCGCTACTACTTCGGCGGTCATAGACGCAATCGTGCGATCCGGCGTCGCGAAGAACGACATCGAAACCGCGCAATACACAGTCTCGCCTGTAATGGACTACAGGTCACAGAGGCCGGTCACAACTGGATACCAGGTATCCAACATCGTGCGGGTGACAGTCAGGGACTTGGCCAAGGTCGGCGCAGTGATTGACGCAGCTATGGCCTCAGGCGCAAACAACGTGCAGAGCGTACGGTTCGAGGTAAAAGACAACACGAAGCTGCGCCAGAGGGCCTTGGTAGAGGCTATTGCGAATGCGCGAGCCGACGCAGAGCTTATCGCCTCAACAATGAAGGTCCGATTGGGCAAGGTCGTTTCCGTAACAGAGTCCGGCCCGACCATTCCCAGGCCGCTGGAATTCAGTGCTATGAAGACCGCCGCAGAGACTCCAATTCTCCCCGGAGACGTCGACGTGACGGCAAGCGTTACAGTAGTCTACTCGATCCAATAGTCTTGCTGCTTGCGTTGCCATACGGACAGTAGTTGCGTGTGTTCGTCAGCGCTGGCCGGGGTAAATGAGAGTATCATTGGGGGTACTCTCTATGCAAGACAAGGCCAGGCT
>CAZFYZ010000061.1:0-5618 GCA_964523735.1 uncultured bacterium
ATGCTCACGGTGCGGCGGCTGAGCTTGCCTTTGTCGGAGCTAGCGTCTGCCAGACCAAGCCATATCTTGCCAGGGCTGCTATCGAACTCAAGTCCTACATTGCGACGGTTAAGACCCGTCTCACCATTGATGAGAGCTTTGTCCTTTGCATCGATCTGGGCAAGCTGCGCCGCAGGGTCGAACTGCCGTTTGACGGACAGAGCCATCTTGCCTCGCTCTTCGTCGCTGAGCGCCGTCAGCTTGTTGAATGTCGGATCAGCTTCCCTTATGTCCGCCTGCACCTTGATCTTGCCGAGATCGATACTGGCGGATTCGTATGTGAGCTGGCCTGTCTCGTTCTCCAACCTGCTGATTGTGATCCCGCTCCAGATCGGGTTACCCGAAGTGAACCCGGTCGCGAACTGCAGCCCCATATTCGTCCGCTTCACGCCAGCCTCCGCTGCAAGCTGGCCACGATCCTCCTCGCGGATGTCCTTGAACCGGGAGAACGACTTGCCAACATCGCGCATCGTGTAACTGAGGCGGAGAGAACTCGATGAATAGCCAAACGATTGAGAGCTGATGCTGTCGAGCTTGTCAGTTACGCGATTGGCCGAGAAGTCAAAGCCTGACTTCTCGCCCGTGGCGATCTGCATCCCCACGTCCATCCGCTTCAAGCCTTTTTCCCGCTCAAGAATAGCGAGCTTGTCTGCCGCAGCTGCCTTGGAATCGCGCAGAGAGCTGAACCCCGCGAAGTCCTCTCCGACATCCTGGAAGCCCATTCTGATCTTGACATCGCTGCCGACTCCAACCTGAGCGTCCTGGACTATCAACCGATCTCTCCTGATCTTGGCACCCGCCGCGGGCTGTGCCACCGTGCCATTTGTGATCTGCAGCCGGTTCGAGACTTGAGGATTGGACATGTAGACCAGACTCGAGAGGCTCCCCGCACCGCCTAGCGTGCTGGACATGTTAAGTCCGTAGGTCAGGATATCGGGTGCTCCGGCCTTTGAGGAATCGGCCGCCCGATAGGAGTAGGTGAGGTTGGTAGCCAGGCTGTTTCCGATCCTGAACGGCAGAAAGCCGGGCATCGAGACGGGAAGCCGTTCGGCACGCCCGGAGGCGGAGTATCTGTAATCGACTCGAACAGCTTCTGACTGCCGGACAGGCTCGGAGAAGTAGATGCTGCCCGAAGAGTAATCGATGGCATAGTCAACGTTGACTCTGGCGTGCCTGACTCCCACACAGATCCACTCACTGCCGGGAATGATATCGCCGTGTCCGAGGATGTAGCCCGCCCGGGTGCCGTTCCCACGCAGAATCTCGCTTGCCGCGGTGCCGTCTTCCTTTGGCGTCTGTGAGGTCTTGGAAACTGATGATGTACTGTCGAGGATGCCGCTGACGCCAGCGAGGATGGTGTCTCCGGCCGCGCCTAATGGAGACATTGTCAGCGCCGCTATGAGGATTTTGGCTACCCTGCTTCCCATCCCACCCTCATCCGATCCGGATCCAGGGACCCTCCCCTTGCCCTCCCCTGAAAAGGGAGGGAGTCGGATGCATTGTCCCGTCTCCAGTGCATGGTCCCGTCTCCGGCGATTTCCGCCTATCTTGCGATAGCAGCAAGCCGCCGGAAACGGTGGTTCGGACCATGTTTGCAGGTAACTCTTGCGAATCGTCCCTGCCGTGGGAAGTTGACTCAGTTGGCCAGCACGTCTATGTCAATATTGCCCTCAAAACGAAACAGCCCACACTCCACCAGCGTGGCATTCGAACTCGTCATTCTGAACGCTTGCCTCAGAACCTTGAACTGAAAAGAGCCACTGACGGCACGCCTGATTGGCCTCGGCGCATAGATGCCTCTGCCTTGATCTGCTTCATAACATCGTCGCCGGATTCTATAAGCACGGTCGGAGCAATGGCCACCGCCACATGCTCAGACCTATTCGCCTTGTTTGTCGCGCCTGCGTCTCCGCTCGCGGGGGTTGTCTCGACCGGACGAGTCTCGGGAATCGCAGCCGTCACATCGTCAGCCTGAACCCCAGGTTCGGGCAGAGCTGCCAAAACCGCCGGCTTGCGAGGCAACGTCTTCTTAACCTTAGGCGCTGCGGCCACCGTGGTCTTGAAACGCTTGACAGCCGAGCGGGACTTGCGCACCACCCTGTCGTGCCTGTCTTCCACGGCCCGCCTCAAGACCTGCGGCTCCGTAATCGCCTCAGTGCCATTGCTTGGAGCCACCGAAGCTCTAGCCACCACGGCTGTTCGCTTAACCTGATCTGACGACGGCTTAGTGGCAACAGGCTGCCGAACCGGCTGCACAGAGATCAGAATGGCCGCGACAGCGGCGCAGGCAGCGGCAGCGCTTCCTACCCCGATCCACACCGGCCTGGACCAAGCCGCGGTCCAGCGGGAGATCCGGGGGAGAAGCCCAACAGGGGCAACTTCTTCACGTATGGCTGTCGCAATCCTGGTTCGGAGGCCGGCCGGAGGGTTGATCGACTCGATCTCGCCGGCCGCCTCGATCATCATCTTGAGAAAAGCCAGTTCCTGGCGGCAGTGGGGGCAGATGGAAAGATGCGCCTCGACGAGTTCGAGGGTGTGCTCATCGAGAACGCCGTCCAGGTAGAAGCTCAGTCTTTCGGTAACCCTGGAGCAATCCATTCTGCCCCACCTCCGCTTGCCTGCCCAGCGGCGCAAGCGCCGCTACATAATCGCGCCGTGGCGCGACATGACGGGAGAGAGGTCCCGTTCTATTGGTTCAGACAACGGCACACTCGGAAAGTAACAGGATTTTTCTACCTTGTCCGTTTGCCCGGCTAAGCAGGCTCTGGTATGCTGGTTATTAAGATGGCAAAGAAATGGAGAAGCGATCTGGAGCGCAACACCTTCTTTCTGAGCAAGAAGGTGGACAAGGCCATCCGGGAGCACGAGATGATCTCGGATGGCGATCGTGTGCTCGTGGGAGTGTCGGGCGGGAAGGACAGCCTTGGGCTTCTGCGTCTCCTTTCTTATGAAATGGATCACTCGCCCGCGAAGTTCACGCTGATGGCCGCTCACGTCAGTGGCGATGCACGTGGGGCGGTCCCCCACCCTCCCGACGATCTCGCGCGTTGGGTCGAGAGTATGGACGCTGAACTACACGTTCGGGACATCGTCCTTCCTGAAGACGAACCGCTGCCTATGGACTGCGAGCGGTGTAGCAGAAATCGACGCCGAACCCTGTTCGAGATGGCGAAGGAATTGGGCTGCAACAAGCTTGCACTAGGACACAACCTCGAAGACTTCGCGCACACGGCCCTTATGAACCTGCTGCAATTTGGCAGGTTGGATACGATGGCATTCAGCCGCAGCTACTTCGAAGGGCTTGTGGTCGTGGTCCGCCCGCTCGCCTATGTGCGCGAGAACGACCTGGTCAGACTGGCCAAGTCAGGCGAATTTCCCATCCTCAAGACAGAATGCCCAATGGCAGAAGCCACCCGTAGACAGTCGGCGCGCGATCTGATGCGGCACGCATCCCATGAGTTCAGGCACGCCGCTGAGAACATCGTCAGAGCCGCGGGGACAATCGGCGAAGATCAGTAGTCCCTTCAAGCGCATCGCAAGACACACCTCTCTGTTTTGCCCCGGTCCAGGTACCCAATGATACGTCCGATTGCCTAACTCGCCCCCGTCAAAGACCTCCAGACTTGCGCTCTCTCTGCCAAACTATTGAATGTAGGTTTCGCGATCTACTGCGGAACAATTAACATGCCCGTTAGGTGGATACAAACGTGAAAATGATGAGGTCGCGCCGCGGCGCGGGACTAATCGACGTAATCGCGACGGTCAGCATCCTCGCTACAACCGGCATCATCTTTGCCACTGCATTTCCTGCAGCATTTTCGTGCTCCAGGCAGGCCAGCGATTACAAAATAGCTACGACCATCGCGCAGGAAAAACTCGAAGAACTGCGCGCGATGGAGTTCGAGTCACTGACACAGCCGATCCTTTTCGCAGCACAGGTGATCGACCCGACCCCCACGACGTCTCCCTACTCGTTCACAGGCATCGAGAACGTCGATGGTCGGCTCCACCAAGGCGAGGGGATCCTTGAGATACGGCAGAAGACCGCCGAGATGTTAGAAATACGCGTAACGGTAAGTTGGGAAGGCAAGTCGAGTCAGGAGAGATCCGTGGCTCTGACGACGCTTTTCGCTGACAGACGATCAAGACGAGGGACCAATTGGTGAGAACTTTCCTGCGCAATCGCAAAGGGTTCACGGTGGTGGAGATTATGGTCTCCATCGCTATCTTGTCGTTCGTCGGGTTGGGGCTGGTCTCGCTGCTCATGCAATCCATGCAGAGCTACAGCGCCGGTGCCGGCGAGGACTATGCAACCAGCCAGGCAACGATTGCTCTGCAGAAGCTGACGACCGACATTCGTGATGGAAAGCTGGCCACAACGCAGGACGTGAATAAGACCCTGGTGGTGTCCTTTCCCGCCAAACTGCGCGACACAGCCACGGGACAAGACTACTATGACCCCACCGCTACCGATCCGGTCAGTAACTACTACTACGTCAGCGACGGCAACCTTGTGAGAAGGATCGGCACCACCATCACGGTGCTGGGTAGAGGCGTCACGGTAGCCACGTTCGAGGTGCAGGGCGCCAAGGTCATAGCCAATCTCACCAGCACAGAGCGATTGGGTAAGGCCGAGCAGGAAAAGCAACACGAGGCGAGAGGCCAGGTTGCAATGAGGAACTTTCAGGACTGAGGGCAGGAAAAGATATGCATAGAATCTTCCGCAGGAAAGACGCAGGAAGCGGCATGATCTTGGCGCTGTTCGCGATGATGATCGTGTTCACGCTGAGCGTCTCCTTTGTATCGCTTACCTGGAACTCGCTGAGGGTTTCTAAGAGAGATGTAATTCGCGCAAGGGCATTGGCGTGCGCCGAGGCAGGGATCGACCAAGCCATATCGTTTCTGATGTCCGGCGGTCCCAATGGTGAGCTGGAAACCCTGTGGCGCGGTGCATATACCCCGGCTACACCTCCCGCCCCCGGAGAGACATATACCGTGCGGGCTGTGGAAGGCAGCGGCATCAACAAAGGCCGGGTGATCGTCACCTCGGTCGGCACAGTAACCGAAGGGGGAGCTACTGTCTCCAGGACGATTCGAGCCGTTCTTAAGGTCAGCCGCGAGAACATCTGCGTGTGGAACAACGTCATCTTCGGTGGTGTCGGACAGGCCGGCCGCAGCATCCAGGGCAACGTCAGGATCAGAGGGTCGGTGCATCTGCTTGGGGACGGTGAACCATTTACCGACATGGACGGTGATAAGAACTGGGACGTCAACGAACCCTATGCGGACTCCAACGGCAACGGTCAATACGATTTGGGGGAGCCTTACCTCGACATCGATGGCGACGGGCACCGCGACACCCAGGAACCATTCTTCGACTCTAACGGCAATGGCACCCGTGACCCGGCGCTGACTGTCACTGATATGGCCAGCGAAATACTAGGAACTGCGGACATGACCGGAAACTACGAGGGGATGACAAGCGACCTGAGAACCCGCCTCCCCGGGCTTGAGACCGTCGCTTTCGGCGGCGAGATGGTTGAGTCGCTGAACGCGAAACTGCGGGTGAAGCACGGCAA
>CAZFYZ010000061.1:5628-11218 GCA_964523735.1 uncultured bacterium
CGTGGGATATGCTGACCAATCGGGAAACTCGTACAAAGAAACCATGGATGCGACCTATGTAAGTGATGGGTTCGGAGGAACCGCCGGCACCGCAAGCGTTCACGCCGACAACGGTTACTCACACGGCTATGATCTGGGCGAAGGGCTTATCGACATGCCCTTGCTGGACTATGGCACGTTCAAGGCGCCCGACGGAGCTGTCTACGCTACATACATGGACTACCTGCAGACTCACTCCACGCCGGTCTGGGGCAGCCTCACCCTCACCCAGGGAGTGGCCACTACGATCATAGGGCCGCACGGCAGACTTGAGATGGATGCTGCGGGCAACATGAAGATCGAAGGCATAGT
This sequence comes from uncultured bacterium, assembly GCA_964523735.1. Classification (GTDB taxonomy): domain Bacteria; phylum Armatimonadota; class UBA5829; order UBA5829; family UBA5829; genus CAZFYZ01. The sequence goes on from CAZFYZ010000061.1 coordinate 5,980, forward strand.
TTGTGTCAATGGCGACATACACTTCAACCCCTGTAAGGGCCGAATCACCTATGAGGGGAAGGGCACGCTCGTCAGTACAGGAAGCATGTTTGCCCATTGCGATATCCTGCCGAAAAGCAACTTCCCAGTGGTGGATGCCCTCGGGCTCATAGCTCGCGACAGGATCGAGCTGGCCACCGGGGGCGGTGACGCCCAGTTGACGATGGCCTTGGCGATGTATGCGCAGCACAAGATCATCTCGGCCAGGCAGAATGAGATCGCGGGAACAATGGTCTCGAGCTTCTACCAGATGTCCAACGTGCCCAAGATTTACCAGGTGCCTGAGCTTGCGAACAATCTTCCTCCAGGGCTGCCTGGCAGCGAGCCAATTTGGATCATCAGCATCAGCACTGAGAGCTGGTCTGAGAAGCTGTAGATTCCTGACCGCCAAGGGGCTTGCCAGCAATATTACCAGGTTTGTCTCACTTCCTCTGGTCTACGCTTGCGTGTCAACCATAATTACCATGTAGAGCTCACGCAACGCAAGGAGAGTCTGAAACACATGGAACTTCTGGAAATCAGCAAAGTAGCTCCCGCGGCCGACCAGCCCCGCAAGACGTTCGATCAAGCGACCTTGCTCGAACTGGCGATGTCGATAAAGGAACGTGGAGTGTTGGAACCCATCGTGGTTCGCCCCACAGCATCCGGCATCTACGAGATCGTCATGGGCGAGCGCAGGTGGCGAGCGTCGCAGTTGGCTGGCCTTACACAAATCCCCGCCATCGTGCGCGAACTCAACGATGAGGACGCCAGCACCGACGCGCTTCTGGAGAATTTCCAGCGTGAGGATCTGAACCCTGTCGAGAGAGCACAGGCAATCAAGAAGCTTCTTGACTTCCTGAGCTGGGAGAAGTGCCTCAAGACACTCGGAGTTTCGGACTCGACCATGCGCCGGTATCTCGACCTCCTTGACCTGCCCGACGCGATCCTCGCCGAAATGGTTGCTAAGCCCGGCAAAGGCGAGGGGGAGTTCCTTGAGGGACACGCCTACGTTCTAAGACAGATCAACGGAGAAACCAAGACTCAGATACGGCTTGCGAAGAAGGTACGCGCGGATAAGCTCTCGGTTGACGAGCTCAAGAGGCTGGTTTCGGCGATCCAGCAGGTGCCGACGAAGGCGGAAGCGTTCCTGAGGGTTCCGCTAAACGTGACGGAAGAGATCCTGCGGTCGATCGCTCGCCAGAACAAGAAGAAGAAACCATATCAGCCCAAGACGGCTGAATCGCATCTCAAGGCTTTACAGAAGTCCTGTACAGGAGTTTTGGACCTGCTCGACGAGCGAGTGTCACAATTCCTGAACACCACACAGATGAACCAGATGCTGAGTGCCACGGCCGATCTTGCGGAGCAAATCAACAAATTCAACAAGAGTATGCGTGACACTCTACAGGCGGCAGACCGTGGATTCCGTGAGGTCTACATCCATTGTCCGCTCTGCGGGCGCATCGAGCTCATAGGCAGCCTCCGATGCAGCGTGTGTTGGAGCGTGCTGCGCCGATGTCTCGACTGCGGCAACTATGATCAGGCCTACCAGAAGTGCACCAAGACAGGCTACGCCGTCTACATGTCAGACGCCGAGAGCCCGGACGATACTTCCTTGTCATACAAGTGTGAGCATTACGTGCCCCGCTTCGATGTCGAGGCGGCGGCCTAGCTTCCTCTCCCTCCAGCCGGTTCCGCCCAAGGAACAAGGGGCAGGCGTTCGCGTGATCGCCTGCCCCTTGCTTGTACCGCCCCAGGCAGGCAAGACTCTCTCGCTTACGCATTCTGCTGGACAGGGCAATGGAACGCATACTATAATGGTCCAAGCGGAGCCTGAAGGTTCCTGAGACTCAGCATGCCGAGGATATTGGTCATTGGTAAGAACGAGCGGGATCTGCCGCCGATATCAGCTTCGGTGGCGGGGCTGAGTCACTTCGTCACGAGCGCTTGGGACGACCTCTCACTCGCCGACGCCGTCGCAAACGGCAGCCCGGAAGTCGTTATCATTGACCTGAGGTCTGGTGAGACCGCACTGACCACAGCCAAGGATCTGATCGGGCATTACTCCCAGGTAGGCGAGGCGCCGAGGCTCGCGATTGTCGAAACCACCGAACTTGGCGAGCTGCAGTCCAAGTACATCTCCGATTTCATCCTCTATCCCTATGAGAACTCCGAGTTGGCCGTACGTCTGGCCCGGTTGATCAGCAGAGGCCAGAGCTCAAAAAGCGGCAAGCTGATCTCCACGGACGGATTGGAGATAGACAGCGAGAGCTTCGAAGTGACTGTCGACGGCAGGCAGTTGACCTTGACATTCAAGGAGTTCGAGCTTCTGCGTTTCCTAGCCGCCCACCCTGGCCGAGTCCATACTCGTGAAGCCCTCCTGAACCAGGTCTGGGGCTACGAGTATTTCGGCGGGCTCCGTACTGTTGACGTTCACGTCAGGCGGATACGTGCGAAGCTGGGACCCAAACACGAAGACCGGATCCAGACCGTCCACGGCGTCGGCTACAAGTTCGTGAACTGAGGCCTGAGCTCAGTTCGAAGTCAGAGCGCCGGCCGCTGCTACCTCATCCGCTAGCACAAGCTACCCCCTGTTTCGTCACCATACCCAATCGGGAAGGAATGGAACAGGCAGAAACAGCTCTGCCCCACTCTGCGTTCTACTTACAGGAGACAAAAGATGACAGACATGGATGATGTTCTAACATCAGCGAAACCGGTGGTGATCTCGAGGGTGTTTGACGCGCCACGAGAGCTTGTGTGGCAGGCCTGGACGGAACCAGATCGCGCTATGCAATGGTGGGGGCCCACGGGCTTCACCACACCAGTCGCCGAGATCGACCTGCGAGTGGGCGGGAGGTACCACAACTGCATGCGCTCGCCCGACGGCCAGGACTACTGGAGCACAGGGGTCTTCAAGGAGATCGTGGAGTTCGAGCGCCTTGTGATGACTGATTCGTTCTCGGACGCCGAAGGTAATGTGGCGCCCGCGTCAGACTATGGGATGGACGAGGACTGGCCGCTCGAGCTGCTGATCACCGTAACATTTGAAGAGATAGACGGCCAGACCAAGCTGATACTGCGACACCAGGGCATACCGACGGGCCAAGACCAGGAGATGTGCCAGGAAGGCTGGAGCCAGTCTTTCGACAAGCTGGCGGACTATCTGGCCGAAGAGCTCGAGGAATGAGAGTCCACGTCGGGACCAGTGGATATGCCTACAAGGAGTGGAAGGGGTTGTTCTACCCCGAGAAGATAGCGCCCAAGGATATGCTTGGGTTCTACTCCGGCCGCTTCAGTGTCGTCGAGATCAACAATACGTTCTATCATATGCCGCGCGAGAAGGACTTGCAGGCATGGTCGACGCAGACGCCGAACGACTTCGTATTTGCGTTCAAGGCCTCGCGACTGATCACCCACATCAAGCGCCTCAAGGATGTGGCAGAGCCCGTGGACTATCTGTTACGAACCCTATCAGCTATGGGGCCTAAGCTCGGGCCGCTGCTGTTCCAGTTTCCGGAGTTCTTCCGAGTGAACCACGAACGGCTGGAGCAGTTCCTTGAATTGATCCCCCTGGATTCGCCTGTGCAGTGCGCTTTCGACTTCCGCAGCGCGACTTGGTTAGATGAGCAGACGAAGGAACTGCTGCGTAGCAGAGATTTCAGCCTATGCACAGAAGACCGTGACGAAAGCCCGGCAGAGGAGATCATCAGCACCGCACGATGGGGTTATCTGCGACTCAGACGGCAGGACTACACGGATGATGACCTGTCCAAATGGGCGGATCGAGTGCTCTCGCAGGACTGGGATGAAGCATTCGTCTTCTTCAAACACGAAGAGCAGGCACTTGGACCGCAGCTGGCTCTGCGCTTCGTAGAATTGACGAAGGCAACAAACGGTTAAGCCTCCCGAAACATTTCCGAAACAATCCCCGGCGATAATGACACCAGGCGGGCTGCTCTAGAGTGCAGGCGATTCACGCCGCTTCCCTTGCGCACTCCAAAGCGGCCAATCACAAAAACCTGCTTCCGGGAGGCCTTCGATATGTCGGATATGAGCAAAGAGCATGTCCTGAAAGAGTGCAAGGACAAAGGCGTCGAGTTCATCAGGCTCTGGTTCACGGACATCCTTGGCATGATGAAGAGTTTCGCGATCACCATCGAGGAGCTCGAAGGGGCTCTCGAGGAAGGCATGGGGTTTGATGGATCCTCGATAACCGGCTACCAGGATATCCAGGAAAGCGACATGATCGCGATGCCGGATGCTTCAACATTCACGCTGCTGCCCTGGCGGCCGAAGGATAAGGTCGCCAAGATGTTCTGTGATGTGCTTGATCCCGATGGCAAGCCTTATGCTGGCGACCCTCGCTACATCCTCAAGAAGAACATGAAGAAGGCGGCCGACATGGGGTACACCTTCTATGTCGGTCCGGAACTTGAGTACTTCTACTTCAAGGACTCCTCACCAAGGACCGAGGTGCTGGATGTAGGCGGGTACTTCGATCTGACCCCTTTGGATGTGGCATCCGATCTGCGTAAGGAAACGATCAACGTTCTCAAGGAGATGGGAATTCAGGTCGAGTACAGCCATCACGAGGGAGCCCCCAGCCAGCACGAGATTGACCTCAAGTATGCCGACGCGCTCACAATGGCCGACGCGGCGATGACCTACCGGCTTGTGGTCAAGGAAGTAGCCTACGCCCAGGGAGTCTACGCGACGTTCATGCCGAAACCGATCTTCGGCCAAAGCGGCAGTGGCATGCACACACACATGTCGTTGTTCCAGGGTAACAAGAACGCGTTCTTTGATGCGAACGACCCCACACATCTGTCGAAGGTCGGGAAGAGCTTCGTTGCGGGTCTGCTGACGCATTCAAGGGAGATGTGCTCGATCCTCGCGCAGTGGGTGAACTCCTACAAGAGGCTTGTGCCTGGCTTCGAGGCTCCGGTGTATATTGCGTGGTCCCAGCGCAACAGGTCGGCTCTTGTGCGAGTGCCGATGTACAAGCCTGGCAAGGAGCTTGCGACACGCGCCGAGCTTCGCTGCCCCGATCCCGCGTGCAACCCCTATCTGGCCTTCTCGGTCATGTTGGCGGCAGGCCTCGACGGCATCGAACGCAAGCTCGAACTGCCCGCCGGCGTCACCGACGACGTATATGAGATGGGCGCTGAGGAGCGCGCGGCTGCAGGAATCGACCAACTCCCCGAGAGCCTGAAAG
>CAZFYZ010000061.1:11228-16941 GCA_964523735.1 uncultured bacterium
CCCTATCTGGCCTTCGCGATTATGCTGGCGGCCGGCCTGAAGGGAATAGAGAACGGCTACGATCTGCCCACCGAAATGACAGACAATCTATATGAGCTAACCGAGGAAGAGCGTAAGGAGCGTGGGATCCAAACCCTCCCCGCCAGTCTCGGTGAGGCCATCGCCGTCACAGAGAACAGCGAGCTCGTCCGCGAGACCTTAGGTGATCACGCATTTCAGAGGCTCATCTGGAACAAGAAGAACGAATGGGACCAGTTCCGTATTCAGGTGACTGAGTGGGAGCTGGAAAAGTATCTGCCGATTCTGTAGCAGGTGATGGGTGTTGGGTGTCGGGTGTCAGGCGAGGGAATGCTTCGATACTCAACACCCGCTCGGCGATTACCGGCGTTCCGCCCCAAAACCTGTCACCTGACACCCTGTACCCGCGAACTTGTTCGCCCTTTTCGTCGTCATACTATTGGCGCGTGGTGGTAAGGGTTTGCCCCGTAACCATCAGATGCGTCCAGGCATACAGAAGGCTGGCAGTCATTAGACCCAAGACTAAAATACAGTCATACCGACTTCTGTTCGGTGTGCTGGCGGTTCTTGTCGTATCAGGTCCCGGGTGCACCGCCACTTCCGGTGGCTACCTGGCGCACCTGGCCGACGGTCTCGCCGCCCTGGAGCGCGGCAAGACCCAGGACGGTGTGAATGCACTTGGAGTGGCCCTGTCGATCCGGCCGGACCATTCATTGGCACACGCAGCTCTAGGCTACGCGCTGCTGGCCGGGGGATGGCCAAAGGAGGCCGAGGAGCAGTTCGAGACGGCTTGCGGCATCGACAGCAAGTGCGCGGCGGCGATCTACGGCAAGGGCTTGGCGTCACTCGGAAAGAGGCAGTTTGGGCAGGCTGCCTCTTTCTTCGAGAGCGCCCAGAAGGCTGAGCCTGAAAACGACATGAGTGGCGCGATAGAGTACGCGCGAGCCATGGTTGCCCCCGTTGGACAGTGGAAAGCGGAAAGCGGAGAGCCCAAAGACGACGCCCGCACCTCAGTTGAGGCATATGGGCTGATGCGAGAGGGACGCCTGGCTGACGCCGGCGATCTGCTCAAAGGCATGCGAGAGTCACTCGTGGTTCCCGCCGCTTACACGGAGCCGACGGGAGTAACACTCCGTGGGGTAAGGGTTGCGCTGGGTGATTCCCCAGGCGCCCTGATGACGTTTGTTCAGGATTCGCCGATCGTCTTTGGAAGCGAAAGGTGCAAACCCTATAAGCCCGGACCGGCCGATTCCGGGCCGAGGGTAGTCAGGGGAACAATCGACCTGCGAGCAGACCTTGCTCGGGCGAAGTCCGTGAAGCTTGTCTCCTTTCTGATTGATGACAGAATACTGGGCGTGACGAACTGTCCACCGTTTCAGTGCTCGTGGGATACCACTCGATGGCAGAATGGAACGCACACTATCAAGATTGTGGGCGTGGATGACGTCGGAGTCACGCTAAGCGAGAAGTCCGCAGTGGTGCGGGTGGCGAATCCGCTAAAGGAAACGCCTGGGACACAAGATAGCGAGACTCAGTCCTACTGGAGCAGACTGTGGAAGTTGATGCGGCTCAGGCCATCGACAATCGCCATCGACTACAATCTAGGAGTCTGCGAGCAAGCTGCCGGTGATCGTCAGGCCGCGATTGCTGCGCTTGAGCGCGTGATGGCCGTAAAGCCGGATTGCCTGGACACACGAAGTCGGCTGCGGGGGCTGTATGGCTCGCCTGCGCCGATCCAGGACCTTCACAAGGTCAGCCCGACGATGAAGGTCATCGCACTGACGTTCGACGATGGTCCAAAGCCGGACACGGCCAAGTTGCTGGATGCACTCAAAGCGAAGAATGTGCGCGCGACGTTCTTTGTAGTCGGCAAGCAGATCGAGAAGTACCCGGAGCTTGCCAAGCGGACATGCGAAGAGGGTCACGAGATTCAGAATCACACGTATGGTCACGGTGATCTGGAACTGCTCTCGCCGGTCGAGATAGAAAGGCAGATTTTTCGGAATTGCGCTGTAGCTCGAGCGGTCGTTGGTAAGAGCATGCGCATGATGAGGCCTCCTGGGGCTCACGGTGCAAAACGGCTGCGGGAGATCACGCAGAAGTTCGGGATCCGCCAGGTGTTCTGGACAGCCAACTGCTCTAAGCTGGAGGGAACGAACAAGCAGAAGATCGCGTCCTACGTTCTCTCAAAGGCGAGTCCTGGGGGAATCGTGCTGATGCATAATCTGGACCGTGTCACGCTCCAGGCCCTGCCGGAGATTATCGACAGCCTGAGACGCAAGGGCTATGAGTTTGTGACGCTGAGTGAGCTGATCGAACTGGATCGAAACCGGAAGGGATAGTAGGGCTACACAAGGACAGACAGAACACACGTGACCGCTGGGAGGATCATAAAATGGATGTTCGAGGGAGGATATCTCGAGTGCAAGGCCTAAGTGCTAACTTGCTGCAGGTTTGTTCCTGCTTGAAGGAGTCGAACTCGATGGTTCTAATGCACAGGGCGTGGGCCGTGATGGCCGCCGCGATATTTGTTGTCGGACTTACCTCGGTGTCGTGTGACGCCGCTCGCTCCAAGTCCAAGGCCACTGCGACCGTTAGACCGGCCAAGGTCGGAGCGTCTGGCGGAAGCAAGATAAGTGTGCCCGCACACATCATTAAGGGGTCACTGGTCACAAAGGGCCGTGCTTTCTACAAGACGGGCGTCCAGGAGAACATGCTCGCTGGTATCAGACTTGGACGACCGGCGAACTCCATTCTGGCCCGATGGGGCAACCCGACTCGCATCACAGTCGGCACTGCCACCGTGGCGGCCGACGCAGGCGCAATGCCAGCTGCCGGGATGCCTGGACCACAATACACGCCCCCGGGCGGCGGCTACATGGGGATGGGGACGCCCGGGATGATGGGCATGCCGGGACCGGCTCTGCCTTCTCTGCCGGGGCTTCCGGCGCCTGGAATGTATGGCCAACCGATGCCCGGAACAGGGACTCCGGAGAACCTGGGTGGCAGCTCGTCAACGTCGTTGAGCCAGGAAGAGGTCACATGGACTTACGACCTGCAGGACGGGATCACGCTTGAGTTCATCATAACCGACGGCATTATTACTCAGATTACGGTTGGCGGCCAGGGACCCTGGGGACTCTCCAAGACCCGCACCGGTATCCAGCTCGGTGATACATACAAGCTGGTGCTGTGGGTCAACAATTTCCCGAAGGAGCCTCAGAAGTACGTCGGCCGTTTCCTGCGGGTCAGCTATATCGACAAGAACCGGACGCTGTTCACGTTCCTCAACAAGAAGCTTGTCGGGATCACCATTGCGCTGGTTCAGGACGAGCTGAGGGAAGGCGCCGGGATCGCGGGCGGCTAGTAGAGCAGAGTCTCAGAACCAAGAGCCAGGATCTAAGTCGAAAGTCCCGGGACTGTGCTGCGGTCCTCGCGACTTTCGACTTTTGACTAGTGATTCCTGGGAGGATTACCTTGCGCTCTTTCGACGACCCTGTGGAAGAAATAAAGGAACGGGTCGATCTAGTTGAGATCATCTCTCAGGACGTCGCCCTCAAGAGAAGCGGCCAACAGCTCAGGGGCCTCTGTCCTTTCCACCCAGATAAGAAGTCTCCGTCGTTCTACGTACACCCGGAGCGAAAGTTCTGGAAGTGCTACGGCTGCCAGGAGGGAGGCGACCTCTTCTCTTATGTCATGAAGAGGGATAGCCTCACGTTCCGTGAGGCGCTAGAGCTGCTGGCAAAGAAGGCGGGGGTCACTCTTGAACGTGATCCGCACGCGGCCAAGCAGCAGAGCGAGAAAGAGCGCCTGCTGAGGGCGAACAACGTCGCCTGCGACTTCTTCAGGAGCACGCTGAAGCAGGCCGCGTTCGCTCAGGATTACCTGTCGCGGCGTGAGATTGCGGCATCGACCGTCGAGAAGTACAGGATCGGGTATGCGCCGGATTCCTGGGATGCACTGCTGGAGCATTTGACGGTGCAGCGGGTGGATGTCGCTGATGCGGTGAAGGCGGGGCTAATCATTCCCCGCGAGAACTCCACTGGGTTTTACGACCGGTTTCGCAACCGGCTGATGTTTCCGATCGTTGATACAAGTGAGCGCATTGTCGCCTTTGGCGGGCGAACGCTTGGAGATGACCCGGCGAAGTATCTCAACTCACCGGAAACACCGCTCTTTATCAAGAACAGAACGGTCTACGGGCTGAACTTCGCGCGGAAGATGGCGACGACCGAGGATCGAGTGATCGTGGTCGAAGGCTATATGGACTGTATTGCGTGTCAGGAGGCGGGGTTCGAGAACACTATCGCCACGATGGGAACGGCTCTCACTGAGGAGCACGTAAACCTAGTAGCGCGGTTCACGAAGAACGCTGTTCTCTCGTTTGATGCGGATTCCGCGGGAATGGCCGCAGCGCTGCGAAGCTCACCGATATTTGAACGCGCCGGCTTCAGTGTTCGTATATTGAGTATGCCGAAGGGTGAAGACCCCGACAGCCTGCTTAGGAGCGGCGACCGATCGAAGTTCGCGGTGCTGATCGAGAAGGCGCTTCCCGTGCTGGACTACCGGGTCAAGATTGCCCTGAGGCGGCACGATCTGACGACAGACGACGGCAAAGCAGCTGGATTGAGGGCCGCCGCCGAGGTGCTGGCGGAATCCGAAAGCGCGGTCGAAAGGGAAAGGCTGATACGACACCTGGCTCGATATCATCCAAACTTTTCGACGGGGACAGCGCTCGCGGAGGACCATCTGCGATCCGAAGTCGCTCAGTTCAGATCGCGCGCCAGGCAGGTAGCCTCAGAGAGGACGCCCGCAGACCAGAGAGGTCAGGCTTCCGGCCAGGTACGTAGCAAACTGGCACTGCTTGAGCACTCCGAGCGGGTGCTACTGGGTATAATTATTGTTCGCGGGGGCGACGCCAGCAAGGTATTCGGCCTGCTTCCGCCGAAGGAGTTTACTGAAGAGCCTGCGCGTGCTTTGGCGGAAGCCGTGAGTAAGCAGTTCTCCAGTCTGGGAAAAATAGATCAGGAGAAACTGTTCACAGAATGTGCAGGCACCCCAGCAGGGGACCTTATGACCGAAATGCTTGTCGGACTGGATGCATCCGAGATGGAGCACCCGGTAGACGAGATTGTCGAGACTATTATACACGAAAAGAAGAGAATACGGCATAGGAGATTTCGCGCCCTTGCCCAGAGATTTGAGGAAGGGGTTATTTCGAGGGGCAGCGAAGAGTTTGAGGAGTTCCAGCGCCTAACGAAGGAACTCAGCGGAAACGATGTTAGTAATCCACACGCGCGGTGGGGCAGGAAGTAGTATCCACCAGAGCAATGTGGTTGTTGTGTAGTGTTCGCCTCCGGCCGTTGAAGGGAGATGAATTACGGTGGCTGTAGAGTTGAAGGGAAACGATAGGCTGCAGAAGCTGATAGAAGAAGGGAAGCGCAGCGGCGTTCTGACCTACGACCAGATCAACGATACCCTCAGCCACGAGGATCTCAACGCGGAGCAGGTCGATGACATACTGCAGACTTTCGCCGATGAGGGGATTCGCGTAGTAGAGCGGGTCAAAGAACGCCCCGGTTTTGACGATTTCGATGAGGAGGAGACATCCTCCAAGGAAGCGGAGGCTGCCGAAGTTGATCTCGCCGAGATGGAAGGGCTGCCGCTAGACGATTCCGTTCGGATGTGGCTCAGG
>CAZFYZ010000061.1:16951-21273 GCA_964523735.1 uncultured bacterium
AGGGAGATAGGCAAGACGCCGCTCCTGACCATGGACGAGGAGATCTCGCTTGCCAAGCGCATCGAAGCAGGTGATCACGAGGCAAAGGCAGTCCTTACCGAGGCAAACCTCCGGTTGGTTGTCAGCATCGCCAAGCGCTACTCGGGTCGTGGAATGAGCTTTCCCGACCTGATCCAGGAAGGCAACATCGGCCTTATACGCGCGGTTGAGAAGTTCGACTATCGCAAGGGCTACAAGTTCAGCACGTATGCGACGTGGTGGATCAGGCAGGCGATCACGCGCGCAATAGCCGATCAGGGTCGCACGATCAGGATTCCGGTGCATATGGTCGAGACCATCAACCGGCTGATCAAGACCCAGAGCCAGCTTCTGCAGGACCTGGGACGCGAGCCGACTCTCGATGAGGTTTCTCGCGAGATGGGCCTACCGCCAGATCGGGTGAGCGAGATATACAGGATTGCGCCGGAGCCGCTGTCTCTCGAGACCCCGATCGGTGAGGAAGAGGACAGCCACCTCGCCGACTTCATAGAGGACCAGGAGGCGGTCTCGCCATCCGAGGCGGCGTCACACCTGATCCTGAGGGAGAAGATCGAGGAGTCGCTTAATAAGCTCACTCCGCGTGAGAGGGATGTCCTGCGAATGCGATTCGGCCTGGATGATGGCTACTCGCGGACCCTCGAAGAGGTTGGTAGGCATTTCAAGGTTACTCGCGAACGCATCAGGCAGATCGAGGCAAAGGCCTTGAAGAAGCTGCGGCATCCAAGCAGGAGCAAGAAGCTCAGGGAATACCTGGAGTAGCTCCGTGATTTGGGATTGGTGATTTGGGATTTGTGATATGGGCTCGGCGCTGTGCGCCGGGCCTTTCTTGCCTAAGTCGTGCCGGCTTGCCATACCACCAACATATTCTTCTTCATGCCTGAAATGCAATGAGGTAAAGCTGCGTCTAATAATGGTGGAGGACAGTGCCATGATTACACGAGATTTCATACACCAAGTGCGTTATGCCCGAACGCTTATTATCACTGCGCTGTGCATCCTGTTGGCTGTAAGCGCGTGGGGCGACCGGGGAGGCAACAGGGCATCCGACAGGGGTTCCCGTGGTGGATCCTCTGACAGGTCCTATCGCAACACGGGTGGTGGGAACTCTGGCAGGCAATCCAATCCACCCGTGGGCAACGCGCGGGTAAGCAGGCCGCAGACTAGCCCGGCGTCCAAAGGCCCTGCGGGCGATGTGCGGATAAGCAGATCGCAAGCTAACCCGATCTCCAAAGGCCCGGCCGGTGACGCAGCGCGGACTCAGAGGCAGAACACTACTGTGGTAGCCAATCCGGGCTATTACAAAGGCCCTGCTGGCGAAGCCGCCAAGGCAGCCAGGCGAGACCCAAAGGTATATCAGCAGGTGCAGACAAACGGCAACCCCGCGAACGCCAGGCCCAACAACCCGGTCCGCAATGATAAGGAAGTGAACAGGCCGAATCCTGGCAGGGATGAGCGCGGCAGCGTCCCTGGTGGAGGCCGGAACTCAAACGAGAACTGGACCAGACCGAACCAGGATCGCAACCGGACTGACGGCAAGCCAAATGGTCAAGTAGGCGACAGGCGCAACGACCCTGATCGGCGCGATAGGAACGACGGCAATAAGGGATCCAGCAACGGTCGCATCGGCGGTGATCGCGGCGGCCGGAACGATCAAGGCAACCGCGACAATGGAGTCAGGCGCGACAACGACGGCTGGGATCGCATCAGACGTGAAGGCGACCGGAACAAGGGAGTGGGCGATCGCCGGGATATCCGGAACGGCGGTCGGAATGAAACCCGCCGCCCCTGGAGTTGGGACCGTGATCGGTCCGATCGCCCGAGACGAGAGATAGACAGAGGCCGGCGCGTCAATGTCAATATCAACTACAGACCCACCTGGTATCACACGCCAGTCTATACTGGGGGATTCTACCGCTATGACGCGAGACCGCACTACCGGCCCGCGCGCTATGGGTTCTGGTGCTGGAACTATGACCCTCTCTTCACCAGAAGGTCAGTCTATTTCCACTTCGGATGGTATCCCTATGTCCAAGTGGCCCGGGTATGGATCGCGCCCTACGTAGTCTTCGAGTACTACCCCACCCCGGTTGTGATCCGAACTGGCGGCTACTATCTATCTGACAATGGCAACCAGGCTCTCGACAATGCCTTGTCTGACATCCGAGATGCGTGGATGGACTCGAGGTTGGACCTGCTCAGCAATCACGTTGAGGAAGATGAATCGGTTGCGGTGCTGTTGGACGGGAGCTATGACTACTCCCTGGAGCCGGACGACTACGTTCAGATGACGTCGGACGCGATGGAGCAGATGCAGACCGCAAGCTTCACCTGGACAACAGTCAGGCACCGGAGGGATGGCGCGTATACGGCATTTGGGAAGCACGTTTACTACGATGCAGACAACCGCCAGAAGACGGTCTACGTGAGCTACACCCTCCAGTGGGAGGGCGGCGCTTACTGGATCACCGAGGTCGGGTCTGGGGTTAAGGCACTGGATTAGGCCGCAAAACTCTCCTTCTTCTCCTCTGGAGGGACCTGGGCAGACATGCTCAGGTCCCTCTTGCTTTGGCTGCCTGTCAACCCGACCTGCGTTGGCCTCGCTTGATGGCAATGTAGACCACTACGACCACGATGATCAGCACCACAAGGATGAATCGGGCGGCAAGACCGATCATAGCTACTCCCCTCCTGTCGCCAGATGCATTATCTTCTCCTGCGTTGCTTCTTCACGGGAAAGCTCACCGGCCAGGCTGCCCTCGTGCATGACGAGGATGCGGTCAGACATGCCGAGGATTTCAGGGAGTTCCGAGGAGATCATGATAATAGCGACGCCTTCGGCTGCCAGGCGGTTCATGAGCTGGTAGATCTCGGTCTTTGCGCCTACGTCGATGCCGCGCGTTGGCTCGTCGAAGATCAGAACCTTCGACTTTGTGAAGAGCCATTTGGCGAGAACGACTTTCTGCTGGTTCCCGCCGGAGAGGTTCTGGACCGCCTGCTCGATCGATGGGGTCTTGATCAGCAAGTCCTCGACGAACTTGCTGGCGACAGTCTTCTCTCGGCGGCGGCTGACGAACCCGAGACGCGAAAGAATGCTCAGGTTTGCAAGCGTTACGTTCTCACGCACAGCCATCCCAAGAACCAGCCCGAGGGCTTTGCGATCTTCGGTGACCAGGCCGATGCCGAGACGGATCGCGTCTTTCGGCGATCGGATACGAACTTCCTTGCCGTCGAGTGCTATGCGTCCTCCAAGGATGGCGTCGGCGCCGAATACCGCACGCGCGACTTCGGAGCGACCGGCGCCGACGAGACCAGCGAGGCCGAGGATTTCGCCTTTGCGGACGGCGAAGGAGGTTGGGTGCTGAGAGTTGAGAGTTGAGAGACGAAGGTCCCGGACCTCAAGGGCCACGTCACCCTGGTCGGCGGGGACCTTCGGGATCTTCTCCTTGAGTTCTCGTCCGACCATCATACGAATCGTATCATCGCGGTCTGTCTCGGAGACGAGCTTCGTCTCAACGAGGCGGCCATCACGGAGGACGGTCACACGGTCCGCTATCTGGAATATCTCCTCGAGGCGGTGGGATATGTAGATGATGCTGACTCCGTCCGCCTTGAGCCTGCGGATCAGCGCAAACAGGTTCTCCAGTTCATGCTCGGTGAGCGTTGCGGATGGCTCGTCCATCGCAATGATTCGGGACTTGCGTGAGGTAGCCTTGGCGATCTCAACCATCTGCTGCTGAGCGATCGAGAGCTGATTGACCGGAACCCTGATGTCCAGAGCGACGCCAAGCTCAGAGATGATGCCCTGAGCATCAGCATACATCCGGCGGAAGTCGATCACGCCCGGCATCGCGCTCATCGGCTCGCGTCCGAGGAAGATGTTCTCGGCGGCGTTCATATACGGCACCAGGTTGAACTCCTGGTAGATGATCGAGACGCCGAGACTCATGGCGTCCTGAGGTGAGGCTATGTGCACCTCCTGACCGTCGATCGTCACCGTGCCGAAATCTCTCGAATCCGCGCCCGCGAGAATCTTCATCAGCGTGGACTTGCCCGCGCCGTTCTCGCCGAGAAGCGCGTGAACCTCGCCCGGCAGCACGGCGAAATCGACGCCCTCAAGCGCCGTAACGCCGGGGTAGGTCTTGGTTATGCCCCTCATCTCCAGGAGGGGGCGATCTTCCATCGCAACAGCCATTAGCACCTCTGGGGGTATGCGTTGTCAGTGGTTCGTTCTCCCTGTAACGCAGAACCTCCTCTAAGCAACGTGGTTGTGGGAGAGAGACGCC
>CAZFYZ010000062.1:0-18416 GCA_964523735.1 uncultured bacterium
TGTGCTGCCGGAACTCAACTGGGTTACGGCCACGAGCACCGTGAGCGAGAAATACACATTCGACAGCATCCAGCTGGTCAACCGCACTGATGGGCATGGCCAGGACATCTACGCTGCGGTTTCCAACTATCGAGCTAGCCAGCAGGCGGCGGGCGACAAACTCCTTAGTGAGGGGCTTGGCGGAGCGGTATTGGCGATCCGTTACAGAGTCGGGGATCCGTCCGCGCCGGGCAATGCCTGGGACTATGCAGATCAGCTCTCAGGACGAATCGCGTACGGCTGCGATCGCATTTCATACAACGGCACCATTCAGCCACTGGCATGCCCGAGATACGTGCAGGTGGTTGACCGGCAGGCAGGCAGGTTCCTTCTGATCTGCGACAACTACGGTGTCTACGAAGTGGGGCCCCTCGGCCCGCTCGTGCCGCTTATGGGCAGGTGGCTGTCGGACGAGGACTACCGCAATGACCTGAACCGCACGATCTATGATGACGACGGTGGGATCATTACGACAGAGGCGAAGCTCGGTATCCCGCTGTTTGCCACAAGCGCCCAGGAACTTCCGAACGGCAACTGGCTGATCACCAACGGCTACTCCGGGTCCAATACTGCGGGCACAGCGACATTCTCCGGCGAGGTATTCGAGCTGTCATTCCCCGGCGGCGCATCGAGCGCGGTCGAGGTCAACTGGTCGTCCCCGCCGGTATACGAAGATGCCGCCGGGCAGTGGAGCCAGAAGCTGCAGAACGGCTACATCCTCCAACAGCCCCGCTCCGCACAGAGACAACTCTAACCCCCCGTCGGGGAGTTGTGAATTATGAATTGTGAATTATGAATGCAGAAGCGCCCCCGAGCATGCTTGGGGGCGCTAAACTCAAAACTCAAAACTCAAAACTCAGAACTCAAAACTCAGAACTCAGAACTACATCCTGCGTCTCCGCAAAAGACCTATCCCCACGGCCAGCATTCCGCCGAGGCTCACCAGCGCCGAGGGCTCTGGGACACTGAAGTCCGTGATATACTTCACGTTCACGGTATCTCCAAGCGCGCCGCTGAACCCGATGACCGGGCTCCAAGTGGCGGTGTCCCAAGCGTCTACTCTACCGGAGGCCCAACTCGTGAACCAGAACACCGAGCCATCCGCAGAGGCCGCTGCCTGATGCTGGCCGGATGACGGCACCCCTGCAGAGGGCAGCTTGCCGGCCAAGTCAACAGCTCCGCCGCTAACCGGCACTTTCCAAGCTTCGTCCGAGTTCCCATTGTTGCCGATGATGCCGATGAAGTCATCATCGCCCACGCTAAACGCGGCTACGTCTCCGGGGATCATGAATGGGTCAAGCGCTTCGCCCGCGCCGCCTGTGGCGTTGCTCGCCGGGTCGTAAGACTGCACACTGCCCTTGTCGGTCAGATCGTAGACCCTGTTGACGATGAATGCTTTGCCGGAGTCATTCGCGGTGATGGCCTGGGGCACATAGCAGTTCTCCCCAAGATTGGTATCATCGACCTTCGCGCCGTTGAAGAACTTGCTGACCCACGCCTGCCCGACCGAGGGTCCGCCCTGGTGAGCAACCAGCGCCTGCCCGTTGGCAAGCATGACCACATCGGCCATGCTCTTGTTCTGGCCGAGGTCGATCAGGCTGGTCGTCGAGCTGCTCCATCCGTCGCCTGTCTTGCTGATATAGGCCAGGTAGGAGTGGCCCACGCTGCCGTTATAGTAGCTTGACCCCACGACATAGACACCGTTTTCGTTGGCGGCAACCGCGGTTGGAGACTTCACATAGGTCGAGCCGCTGGGGTCACCGAGCGAGACTGTGCCGATCGAGACATAACTAGGCGTCGTGCCGATGCCCTCGATCTTGCCGATGTGGAGTGAGTTAGACCCGCTGTCGGCCACGAAGACGTAGTTGCCGTAGGACGCTACGCCCGTGATCCCTGTGCTGCCGAAACCGGCGCCAAGATCATACCAGTTTCTTCCTCCCCAGGCGGAATCACTCTGGGTTCTGAATATGTAGAGGCTCGATCCGCTCGTTGCAAGAGCATAATGCTGTGATGCAGCCACCGCCGTACATGCCATAGCAAGCACAACAGCCGCCACACCCAAGATTCGGAAGTGTCGTGTAATCATCGGCTTTCCCCTTAGCGCGGCCCTGCTGGCACCGCTCAACCTATATTCTGCATAAAACGTGCCATTTGGGCCCCTGTTAAGCTTGTTTGCAAACCGGCATAATCGCGAAAGCGCGAAAGGGCGAAAGCGCGAAAGAAGGGAGGGGAGGAAACGCGAGATCCAGAAAGTCAGAAAGCCAGAAATCAGGGCCTGAGATTGAGGTCTTTCGGGATTTCGGTGCTGCACGATCGTTTGGTGTGTGATGTCCCCTGGGATTGCACTCAGCTCAGCCCATCAGTGCACCCAAACCCGAAACAACTCTGCCATTCCTCCCTTCCCTTCTTTCGTGCTTTCTCCCCTTTCGTGCTTTCGTGACCAAAGAGCCGCACGTGATGCACAGGGCTTCCACCCCGGCAATCGTGCTATAATGACTTGCGACTCCCTCACGCACGCCCGCCATGGGGAACAATTGATATGTGTGCTGAGTCGAAAATAGTAGCCTACAAGTGGCCTCGGAGGTCTCTATGAGGGAAGGCATTAAGCGCGTAATCCTGCCTGCCGCGATTGCGCTGGTCGCGGTGATGGCGTTCGCCTGCGTCGCCTCGGCGGCGGCACGTCCCATTTGGGAGGGGTACCACCGCGACGGTTTCCGCAAGGGTCTCAACAACGATTGTGAGGACTTCGGCAACCCAGCCTCGACCAACCTGATCTGGGTGTTCCCCAGGGGGGTAGGCGAGAATGTGGACGAGGAACTGTCCATCGTCGACGACCTCGACCCGACGTATTTCACCCCGGATCGGACATGGTTCACCAACGACACCCTGTCAGCCGAGAACGCCTGGGAGACCCGATTCCTCTGGAAGCCGGTCTCGAGCCGCGCGAGTACGGGCTACCAGGACAGGCCGGTGCGTTGGGACTTGCCCAGCGAGCTTGGCAAAGGGCGCTACACGGTAATGATCTGGGTGCCCTCCACCTACGACCAGGCCGTTGATGAGAATGGCAAGCCTCTGCACCGCAATACGACCCAGGCCGAATACACCGTCTACGATTCCACAGGCGCCACCACTATCAAGTTTGACCAGACGATCGGCGGCGAGTGGCGCCTCCTGGCCAACAGGCAGTTCGACTTCTCTGACGGCGGCTACGTAACGCTCAGCAACGTGACGGATGACACCGAGGCCGCGATAAAGAACGATGGCATCATTGTGGCGGCCGACGCCATCAAGTTCGTCCCCGGCACCGGCGCGGAGATCTACGCCTCGGTAGCCAGTGGCATCATCCCATGGAGCACGAGTTGGGAAGCCTTCAGTGAGGATCTTGATGGTGACGGAGACCAGGACAGTGTGGGCGAAGGCAGCTTCAGTGGGGAAATCGCGGCCGTCTTCGCGGCGACTGTCGAATCGCCTCTTGCCAACAGCCAGTATGCGCCGGACTCGGGCTCTGTCTACTGCATCAACAGCGTCACGCCCACTGTGGACCCAATCAAGGACATCACAAACGACGATTACCTCGGCCTTTCGCGCTATCTCGGAACCGACATCTGGCGCTATCCCAGGCCGCCAAGAATGCGGTACCAAGGCTCTGAGGTCAGTGGCAATCCGGTCGCACGGAACTACATCGAAGGACCCGTCGAGGGCGGTTTCTACGCCTCTCCCACGCTCGCTATGGTCAACAACAGGATGGTCTGCTTCGCCGCGGGCATGGACAGGCAGTTCTATGCCCTCGACGCCGCGACCGGCGAGCTCCTTTGGAAAGGCCCGGGGGTTACCATCAGCGAGGGCACGCTCGACGGCGAACCCAAAGACTCGCAGGCTGACGGAGGTGTCCTCACCCCAGATTCCGGCACCAGCGTTGGCGTGGTCTACGCCGATGCCTTTGGTGGGGCCTACCATTACGTGGCTTGCGATGTCCAGACCGACCAGGTGTTCTCGACTTGGACGTTCACCGAGAACAAGAGAGTCCAACTGGCGGGGCAGCCAACCGATGACGGCCTGTCATATGCCGTCTACGCTTATCTGCCCGGCAAGTCTGGCGCAGAGCCCAACCAGCGCGCGGTGGACGCGACATATCGCATCTACACAGACCAGTCTGGCAGCGACCCCGAGGCTCAGGTCAGCGTCAACCAGGCCGACCCGGAGAACCAGGGCAAGTGGGTCAAGATCGGCTCCTATTTCAACGTTACCAAAGTGGAACTTCTCACTCATGCCACGGCTCATGCCGAGGGCCTCTTCGCAAGCGACTACGTTGTCGTTGCGGATGCCGTGCAGATCATCCCAGACACGATCGAGGCGTTCGGCTACTGCTCGCCAATTGTCGACCTGGATGCAGCCAGCACGTCCATTGTCAGACCGACCACCGTGTTCGCCGCCAGCACTTCCGGGCGCGTGATAGGCTTTGATCTGGACGCCAGTGGCACGCAGAGAATCGGCAAGGTGCGGTGGATATTCCCCAAGGTCCGCACCAGCGCCACCGTGAGTGGGGAAGCCGACGCTGACCAACCCAGCCTCGGGCAACTGGCGGGCTCGCCGTCCTATTTCCATGACACTACTCGAGGCAAGAACCTCATACTTGCAGGCGTTGACGGCCGCGTTCACTGCATAAACAATCCGGACGCAGGTTCCATTGAGGATCCCCCGACGGATCTGTGGGCAGGCGCTGACCCAATCGATCCCGCCGGCTTCACCTCCTCTCCCGCCATCGACAGAGGTGATGATGGCGCGACCGATGATCGGTTCTTCATCGGCGCGACCAGCGGCAAGTTCTACGCTATCGGATTGGGAGGCGACAGCCCGGAGATCAGATGGCAGTACCCGACGTCCGGCACCGGCCTGCCGCTCGGCGCTTTCCGATACTCGACCCCAGCCATTGCCGAGGTGCCCAGCAGCGGAGGAGGCAATCGCCACCGAGTTTGGGTCGGCGGCAGCGACAGTAGGATATACTCCTTTGACGCCACCAGCGGCGACAGACTCAGGGTCGAGTTCGACAACGCCGGGAACCCCGTCTCGGGGGAGAACGAATGGTATATCGAGCCCAGCGCCGGTTCGGCAGTTCAGGCTTCGATCGCCATTACCGGCCAGGACTCCAACCACAAGCGCGTGATGTTCGTCGGCGACATGGGCGATAATGGCGTCTTGCACTGGTACAACGCCAAGACCGGTGAGAGCGACTGGGTCTTCAACTATGATAACCCTAGCGACACAGCGGATGCGAAAGCTTACCAGGGCTGGAGGTGCGAGGGGCCGCTCTTCTCCTCCCCGAACATAACAAACCTCAGGAGCGAGAATGGCGCGGAGTTCTCCTACGTCTACAACGGCTGCGGAGATGGTCGCGTCTACGCTTTCTCGCACCACGGCGGAGCATGGGGCGGCAGGTGGGCCGGAGGCAGGTGGCCGTTCGACGGCGGTCCAGGCGGCGGAGAACAGAGCGTTGTCTCGCTGGCCCCCGATACGGACATCCAGTTCGACATATTCAGAGACGACTTCTACAACAACTCACTGAGCTTCACCGACACGAATCTGAAGACCGGCACAGGATCCGAGCCGAATATCGACAACTGGTGGCCTGACGATCCCAACTACATCGTTAGCAAGGGCATGAAGTGGCAGAACTATGCGACGGGCGGCAAGACGGATGATCAGATAGATGAGGATCTTCGTAACGCAGCCCTCGATCGCAGAACCCACCACGTCTTCCCCAACCTGGCCGCCAGACAGCCTAGCGGCGACGATGTGCTCTACTTCGAGTGGGGTGAGAAAGTCAACATGATCCTCTGGAACCTGCCGGGCCTGGAGTACCTCTACGGGTCCAGCGAGGGGCAGAAGAGGAACAACATCCGCTTCACGATGACCAACACCAGCGCGGGCACGAGCGCGGGCAGCCAGGTCAGACTATCCGGCGCTGTCAAGCTCCTGCGAGAGTATACAGTCCTCAGCAACGAAACCGATACCAGTACCACGTCCGGCGGCGAGTCAACAACCATCTACAAACCGCTTCAATACTCTGCCACCGGCGAACACAAGGGCGCGGACGTGAAACGCAGCTACGCAGTGGCGCAGATAGATATAAGGGGCACTGGCTCCAATCCACCGAGCCCTGGTCCGGGCTGGGTCGTCAATGTCGAGATCAGGCGCAAGACGAGCAATGACGATAAGGCCCCGATCGTTCTGCAGACCATGCCGCTGGCTCGGCTCTCGGCGGGGAATCCGCCTGAGCCGGTGACTACTTCCGGGTCACAGACGAACGCAAATATAGTGAACTTCAAGGAGCAGCTTGTCGGCATCAACAACCCGCTGGCGATCAAGACCGTGGCGATCGCAGGCAATCCCAACGGCGCCGGCTGGCCCCAGACCCTCAACTACAGGGCCGATCGCTCCCAGACCGACGCCCACTACAATGGGAACGGCATCTACGACCCGACCGGCGAGGGCTCGCTCACACTCAACAGCCCGCTGGACCTCGATGTGGGTACAGTCGGCCACGGGACATCTTCGCCAGTCATATCCATGGGTGTAATGGACCGCAGCGCGACCGGCCTCGGCTTCTCAAGCGGTCGCCAGACAACGCTGGACCGCTTCAGGATCAGCGGCGGCGACCTGAGGTGGCCCGGCAATGCCGATGTGGCGCTCTCCGGTTCCGGCGGCATCAAGTTCGCCTGGGAACTCGGGTTCTACTCCGCCGACTACCCGCCGATCTACAAGCGGTTCGAGACCTTCCGCAAGAACTACGACGATGCGGACCCCTCTCGTGCGGCCTCCAAGCTGCCTCCGCTGCTCAGACCGGCCACCGGGGTCTACGATGACGCCATACTGCGACCGGACGTTTGCCAGGTCAGTGTGGAAGTGCCAAGATTCCAGCCGGCGAACATCGATAACCACGGCTACCGCCGCGAAATGCAGGCCTATATCGATTCCAACGGCAACGGCCAGTTCGACTCGGGCAACGTGGTTTCCGGCAGGCCGACGACATACCAAGAGTGCTTCCGGCAGTTCGCGATGAAGGTCAAGGTTCCGCCGGACCCGCGCATCGAGGTCGATGAACAGCTTGTCGACATCGGCCAGGCGTCTCACGGAACAGGCCAGAACCTGCACCTGATTCCGTTCCTTGACTTCATGCCCGGCAACCCGAACCCGGAGATCAGGCAGTGGTTCAAGCGCATAACAGTCAAGAATGCAGGCAACGTGAACCTCTACAACCTGCATATCGGCGACAACGCGCATGGACTCTTCATGCTCAAGGACCCGCGAGGCTTCACCCCCGCGGCCCTGGCGGCTACCCCGGTTATCCCCGGCAACTACGTCTGCAGCTCGCTTGATACTTATGCTCCATCGACACCGTCGCTGCAGGGGCTCAAGGCCGAGCCGTTCTTTACCGGCATATATGGCAATGCGCCCAATCTTGGCTACACTCTCACAAAGGCACGGGTGGGGGACCCCGACCCGACGATTCTCACCGTTCCCGACAGGCGCAAGTGGGACGCCGACTTCTTGGGAACTAGACTCGCGGCACAGAACGCCTATGGCGTTGCCCTGGCTGCACAGGGATTCTCCACAGAGAACGTTCCGAAGATGCAGCCGTTCGGTGTTGAGGTCGGCGTGGGGATACCCATCGGGCAGCCCATCGGTACCTATCAGGCGCCCTACATTCCAGTCTACGCGAACTTCGGTAGTGGCACTCAGACTGTCCGCAGCGACCCAAGCTTCGGCCTGAAAGTGACTGTCCGGGAGATCCAGCTCACAGGCACGCGCACCCCAGGTTCGCTCGCGCACGTTGATGCGGAGAACTTCGACAATAAGTTTGCGAGGTTCGGTGACGAGACTCCCGCAGCCTACAGAGACGCGGCAGGCCAAATCCAGTTCTTCTGGTCCAGCAACAGGATGTTCGATCCCAGCCTGTTCCCCGATCCTAGTCTTCCGCCGGATAGCCGGCAGTGGAGGGACTTTGCGTCCGCTCCCTGGTTGATCGACCAGTCCACCCTGGGCTGGAACCGTAACTGGTGGGCGACCTCGCCGGACTCGCGATGGTGGAACACGCTAGGCTCTGTTCTCAACACCACTACAAAGCAATGGCCTTCAGAGCTCTTGGGCTCGGATATGAAAGACGCCTATGTGCTGCCGTGGACCTTTGGCGGAGACTCGACGGATCTTCTCTCCGTCAGGCACTTCTCGCCGACCATCGCGCAGAACCTGGACGTGGCTCCGACCCAGCCATTCTCCACTGTGCTGGCCTGGGCAGGAACCGCCGATATTCAGATGCCGGACGGCAAGCTGGCTCAGGAGAGCCGCATATTCTACACCAATGCGGCGACTCCGGATGTCACGTCGTCGTCTCAGTCGATCGACTTCATCCCGCTCGACCCGACCATGGAAAAGCGCAGCCCCAGCCTCTCGCTCTACAACCAGGGCAGCTCGCCCCTGATGTGGGCGTTCTGGCTCGGCGGCGCTGCCGGCAAGTGGTCGATATGCTATGCAGTCAACGAGCAACACGCATTCCCGAACACTGGATGGGAGGCCGGAGGTTCCTTCAGGCTTCGCACGCCTGATTGCCTGGCCACGCTCAGTTCGCCGAACGCGATCCATCGCATGTTCTGGGCCGATCTCACCGGTGACAGCCCGAATGCCGCGGGAGCCCACTCGATGTTCGACGTGGTCTACGCCGGCTCCAACAAGGTGAACCAGGCGGCGGACATCATTCTTGGTCGCTACGCGGCAGTGCCGCCGAGTGATACGACATTCAGCGCGGCTTCTCCCGCCAGCGTCGCTCAGCCAATGCCCAGATCATTCGGTGAGACCCTGCAGCGCGATCCCAAGTTCGGGTTCTACAGCTCCGAGCACCTGGCGTGGGTGAGGCTTAACCCTACGGCCATCGCCGCCGGCGCGCAGATGCCCGGCCTCGACGACTGGGGCAACTACTCCTGGGCCGACCCGAACGCTGACATGCCCTTTATCCGGGTCTACTTCCCGGATGACTATACGGACCCGACCACAGGCCATGTCCTGATCACCAAGGGTGGCAGTGTCAGCGGCACGGACGGATGCGTGCGGGATGCAAGCGGGAATATCACGTATGATCCCGGCGCGCTGAGCCTGGAGTTGAACGCAGGCTCGAACACGTTCAGACTTCAGATCGATCAGGCCACCGGCGTCTACACCTACAAGTATCCCGACAACAGCCTGACAAAGCGGCTGCTGGGTGATATGCTCGTCGACTTCTCCGCCGGCGTGGTTCGGTTCACCGAGCCTCTGCGGGAAGTCAAGAACCCGGCGGACAACACGGTGAACGCGCCGCAAGTCAAGGCGGACTACACCCCGCTCTCGTGGCGGCTCACGACCGACCCCGCGGTAGACAATAGCGCAAGGTCATTCATCGAGCGCACCAGGATGACGCCGGCTGGGAACCCCGGTATGACCTCGGCCAAGTTCGCGGATATGTCCGTGGACAGGATGTGGGTCCTGTGGCGCAGGGCCGGCGCTGCGGTTCAGAGCAGCACGATATACTGGAAGACCTATCGAGTGGGGATCGACCTTGCCAAGCTCGGCAAGCCGCCTATCCCAATGAACCCTGATGGGACAGTTGCTGCCAACGCCGAAGTCAGCATCAGTGGCAACCTTGGGCCGTGGGAGATCGACCGCACGGGCACCCGCATATTCTTCAGCCAGGTTGATGAGCGCTATCGATCACTGTTCAAGTCGGATACGACCAACCTCCTGAAGAGCAGTCCGGCTCCTCCGAGCCGGGTCTGGTCCGGCGCGCCGAACCCGATCACGATCAGCTACAAGCCGGCCGGCTCCAGCGGCAGCGTGACTGCCGAGGCGTACGACGTGTTCTGGCTCAACGAGCTTGGCGAGCAATCCCTCTTCGGCTATGTGGGCAACGCCAGCGTGAACGAGGGCAGCGTCTATGCCTTTGCTGACCCCGGCGATCCTGGTCAGCCCGGCCCACCGTACTCCAAGGTCTGGGTCTTCTGGACCACGACACGCGGCGGGACCTCCGACGTCTGCTGCGCCGTACTGAGTCCCAACTTCTCAGCAAGATAAGGGAACATTCGGCGCGAAAAGACACTCAAAGTAGTAGACAGTAAATAGTAAACAGTAGACAGTGGGGCGGCCTTGCGGGCCCGCCCGCTGTCCCTTCACTGTTTACTGTCTACTCTCTACTGTTCACTTCCCTTCTGATTGACACGCGG
This sequence comes from uncultured bacterium, assembly GCA_964523735.1. Classification (GTDB taxonomy): domain Bacteria; phylum Armatimonadota; class UBA5829; order UBA5829; family UBA5829; genus CAZFYZ01. The sequence goes on from CAZFYZ010000062.1 coordinate 10,287, forward strand.
ATGGGTTTGATGCTAGCATATTCCTCGTGCTAAGCTCTGCGACGGAGTCTTGTGCGCCCTCTCGGGTGTACGGGAGCTGGAGTTTGAGCGGCCCGAGATTAGGAAGAGCCAAGTATGCCACGTAATGCTCCGCCTGCAGCTATGGTCGGCCTCGACGTCGGTGCCGACTCGATCAAGGTTGTCGAGGCAAAGTATGGCAAGGATGGGATAACGATCACCGGACTGGGTATGGCCAGGACCCCGGATGGAGTTATCGATAACGACGTCATACTGGACCCAAAAGCGCTCGGCGCGGCGATCAAGTCGCTACTGACCGAGAGTGGTATAAGGACCAGGCAGGTCACAAGCTCGGTGACCGGGCAGTCTCGCGTCGTTATCCGGGTTATCGAAGTCCCCAAGATGGCGGACAAGGAACTCGCAGAGACGATGAAGTGGGAAGTCGAGCGGCAGGTTCCATTCCCTCCCAACGAGGTAGTCATGGACTACCAGCCCCTTCCGAAGAGCACCAACGATCCCAACGCGCAGAACATGGAAGTTCTCCTGGCTGTGGCGCAGGAAGAACTGGTCACAAGCCATTGCGAGGCTCTGCAGTCTGCCGGACTCAAGCCCGTCGCTATAGACATCGAACCTCTGGCCGCGGGCCGGGCGTTGCTCAGCGAAACCCCTGCAGGAAAAGGCGAGGTTGTCGCGATTGTCAACATCGGGTCGGACGATACCGACCTTGGAGTCTTCGAGAACGGTCAGCTCGCTTTCCCGAGCCCGCCGCTGAGTATCGCGGGTGCGAGCTTTACACGTGAGATTTCCGAGGCCCTCGGTCAGACGCTCGATCAGGCCGAGACCATGAAGAAGGAATACGCTGCGGTCAAGCTGGACGGTTTCCAGCAGACTCAGACCGTCGAGCCGGACAGGCCCGAGATCAACATTGGCCCGCCCCCGTCCTGGCACGGCAACGGCAGCTCATTCGAAACGTCGATCGGCCCGGATACTCAGGCCGCCGATGCGTTCGACCTGGGCGGAGGTCCGGAGCCCGCAAACCCGAGTGATTTCCAGACCACCATCGACGGCCCGGTGTTCGATTCGCCAGACTTCGGTGGAGCCGCTCCGGCTGGTCCTAGCTTCGATCTGGGAGATGACCTCGAAGTCGCTCCGACATCTCCTGAGCCTACTATTCACGGAGCCGATGCTGCCGATCTGGCCGGCATAGACAACGCTGAGCCGCTGGCAGCCGAGGCCGCTGATCTGTCGGACCTCGCGCCGAAGCCCGTTTTCGACCTTGACGACGAGCCCGCGCAAGTGGAAGAGCAGATGAACCCGAACTTTGACCTCAGCGATACGGACTCGCACGCTGATCCCGGCGAGGAAGCCGAGGTACAGAAAGCTGTTCAGCCGGTTCCGACGACAGGGGACGCGGTTTCGGATCAGGTATTTGGAGCGATCTCCGGCGTGCTTGTGGATTTTGCCACCGAGCTGAGGCGTTCTATCGAATACTACTCCACCCGCTATGCGCGAACGCCTGAGAAGGTGCTGCTCTGCGGCGGCACGGCGAAGATGCCGCATCTCGACGAGTTCCTCACGAGTGAGCTTGGCCTGCCTGTGGAGGTAGCTGATCCCATCAAGAGGCGCCAGGTGAAAGTCACAGGCGTTTCGGATCGCTACCTGCACGAGATATCACCGATGTTCTCGGTTGCGATCGGGCTGGCGATCAGAGATATGGTGAGCTAGACTGATATGATAAAGATTAACCTGCTGCCGAAGACGATCAACCAGAAGCTTGTTATCCGCAACACCGCGATTCTATTCGCGTGCCTGTTGTTGCTGGTTATCGCGGCGGGCATTGTCTACGGTATTGTGCTCAAGGGAAAGGTCGCCGAGATGGAGCAGATGGCGGCGGCCGCAGAGCAGGCTAAGGCCGAGGTCGAGGGAATCCAGAAGCGCGCGGACGAGATTACCGCGTCCATTGCCCCGATCAAGCAGAAGGTGGACTTCATCAACGCCGTCCTGGAATACAACAAGGCCTACCCCAAGCTCTACGAGGAAGTCGCCAAGTGGACCTACGATAAGGTCGCTCTCGATGCGCTGCAGTGCGATGGGACACAGATACAGATGGTTGCCCGGGTCAAGACCCTTGACGACCTCGGCCGGTATCTGCTGAACATGTATCGCGCGACCGATCTCTTTACCGAAGTGACTATATCGGGCATTCCAGGCTATGGCTCCGGGCCAGGCGCCACCGGTCAGGACGGGAGCTTTGGTCCCGGGGGAGGGCAGATCGGTGGTTCAATGGCCTCGCTCGCTGGGCTTCAGGCCATCGAAAGTGGTGTTGAGAGAGCCCAGAGCGGCGTCTATGCCGGCGGGAAGTGGATAAACTTCACCGTTACCTGCAAACTCAAGACCCCGATTGTTGCTCCGCAGTTTGCCGGGTCTGGCTCGACGGCCGCCGGACAGCAACCCGGTATGGGCGGGATGCCCCCGGCCCAGGGAGGCATGCCTCCGATGGGCCCGGGTGGAACCTTTAGCACGGCGCCGCCCCAACAGGGCGGAATGTAATTACGAATCTAGGTATTCCTGGGAATCTATATGAGTCTTTCGAAGCTCAAGCAGCTACATGTGATCATAATCGGTGCGGTGCTCTGCGTTATGGCCGGAACCGCGCTCTTCTTCCTTGTCATCAAACCTCAGCAGGAAGCTCTGAAGAAGGCGCAGGATAGGTACAACGCTGCGGAGCCCCTCGGCAACGCGGCTGCCAGGCAGGTTGCCGAGCGCAACCTGGCGGATGCTATCCAGAAGGCATACAACGCGCAGCAGCAGTTGGATGCCCAGATGAGAAGGTGCATGCCTGACCTGAGCTTCTCCAGACGGGACACCGGTATGCTTGCGCTGTGGAATGAGCAGATATCGGTGCTGGGGCCGCTGCTCGAAGGTTTCGCTCGAGACAAGGGCGTTGCCGCGGTTACGGCGCAGTTCAGCATCAAGCCTCCGCCCGTGAACCCCAACGACCAGATATTTGACTACGATGTTCTTGAGTTTCCGCTGGGGACTGTCCAGGCGATGGGCAACTTCAAGGACCTGATGAACAACGTCCGCCGATGGAACAAGTGTCAGCGACTTGTTATGGTGGGTCCGCCCTCGCTTGCCGGCGTCAGTCCTAACCTTGTGATCGCCTATCCTGTCACTTGCTACATCTTCCCAGTCGCCAAGGGCGGCGAGAAGATCCCGATGGCGGGCACTGGCACGAATCAGACGATGGGTGGTTAGAACTATGGATTGGCTTAAAGACAAGAAGAACCAGCCTATAGTCGTTACTATCCTTGCGGTAGTGATCGTGGGCGCGTTAGCTGCCGTTTTCCTCCCACAGTTTCTGGGCAAAGGCTCCGACGATTCGGCCACGGCGCAGCCCGTGGAGGATCCTAACGCAATGCAGGGGATGGTGCCCATGGGCCCGGCTCCTGGAGCCACGCCTGCAATGCCTCAGGGCGCCGCACCCGCAGGTGGCGCACCAACAGCAGGCGGCGCACCAACAGCAGGTGGCGCACCACCAGCAGGCGCGGTTGCTCAAGCGACTCCCGCGCCCGCCGCTGGAACCGCCCAGGCCTCGGCCAAGCCGATGGAGACATTCAGGGAGGATCCGTTCCTTCCCGTAGGCTACAAGCCTAGGCCGATCAATCAGCCTAAGCCCAAACCGCGCATAACGGATCTGCCGATTGAGAACTGGTCCAAGGTTCCTGATCTGAGCGGTCGCATCCAAGAGCCCGACATTGTCCAGCCTGTCAGGCGCATGGCCGGCCTTATCGTGAGCGACAGGCTCTTCGCGATCATAGAAACCAACGGAACCTCGGAGATCGTCCAGCCAGGCGACATGCTCAAGGATCGCAAGGCCTATGTTCAGAAGATCGAGCGCGACAAAGTCGTCCTGAAGACTGTGGATAAGAAACCGAAGTACCTTACTGTAAGGATGGCATCCGCGCCCAAGGTCGATGTTCCCGATACACCAAGCACCGGAGGCGCCATGATGCCAGGCGGCAGGCGATTCCCGGGGATGGGTTCTGGGATGCCTGGGATGCCTTCGGTGGGACCCATGGCTCCGATGTAGGCATTGTGACGTTCAGGCCGGGGAACCCGAGACTGTGGGACCCAGTCATATCAGTTGTGCTATTATGTATGAGTCAGTTTTAGTCTGCGGATCGGCATTTTTCGTCCGCGGCGGAGGAGTCCAGAGATGAAGATGAAGTTCAGAACATCGATGGCGCTGTTTTTGACGGCCGTCCTGTCGGTGACGATGGGGTGGGCTGTCTGTGCTGTCTACGCTCAGGCTCAGGATACGCCCATTAACCTCGATCTGAAAGATGTGGACGTGAAAGCGGCGATTGACGCACTGTTCAAGAGCACTAACAAGAACTACGGGATCCAGCCCGACGTTACGGGGACGATCTCCAGTCTTGTGATCAAGGATGCCACGTTTGACACTGCCCTGAGGACTCTTACCAAGACCGCGGGGCTGGTCTACAGGCTCGACAGCGGCACTTACATCATCAGCAAGAAACCGGATGCGTCCACATTGGCGGCAACTGCGGCCACGGCGCCTTCCGCTACGGATACTGTGATAGTCGACACCACCACCGCTGAGGAGACCACGATCGAGAAGGTCCCGCTCAGTAACACTGGCGCCAGCGAGATCCTATCCATGATGAGTGGCAGCGGCAGTGGCGGCGCCGGTGGCTATGGTGGCATGGGCGGCTACGGCGGCATGGGCGGCATGATGGGCGGCATGGGCGGCATGGGCGGCTATGGCGGCGGCATGATGGGCGGCGGCATGGGCGGCTATGGCGGCATGGGCGGCGGCATGGGTGGCTACGGCGGCGGCATGGGCGGCTATGGCGGCGGCATGGGCGGCTATGGCGGCGGTGGCTACGGCAGTCGTGGCGGTGGTTACGGCGGCTATGGCGGCGGCGGCTACGGCGGCGGTGGCTACGGTGGCGGCAATAGCTACCGTGGATGGTAACTAGGTTTACAGAAGGGCTTTCTGACCGGAGGAGGAAACACATGCAACACTTGCAGAGGCGGCGACCTACCAAGTCGGCGGTCACATCATTCGCGAGGATCGCGTTGATCGTGGCTGTGATCGCCCTTCTCTTTGCGAGCGCAGCGGACGCAATCACGCTTAGAGTGGTGGATATATCGCTCAAGGACGTTGTCACTCTACTCATGCAGCAGAGCGGGACAAACGTGGTAATCGCCGATAGCTCGATGTTCGAGAAGAAGGTATCGGCCAACCTCACAGAGGTGCCGTTGGAGAACGCGCTGGACTATCTGGTCAAGAGCGCGGGCATATCCTATAGAAAGATGGACGACGGCACGTATATCGTCGGAGGGGTCTTCGCTGAGGAGCCGGTCATCTCCAGCGTTGCGCCTGAGTTGCCTCCGATCGAGATTCCGGCCGCACCAGTGGTCAAAGAGAAGATCTATACTACGATCAAGCTCACCAATTCCACGCCGAGCGAGATCCTCCGGCTGTTGGGGTGGAATGGGGTCAATCCTAATCCCATCTGCAACCCCATCTATCCGGACAAGCTGATGGGCAAGAAGCCCGAACAGCCCAATGGCGGAGTTTTTATCAATTCCCGAGACGGCCGCACCTATGACCCCGGCAGGGGCATAACCATGGAGAACAATGTGCCCGTCGTGCCGACGATTGACCCGACCAGCCTGAACCCCGGTGCTGGAAGAACGGGCGATCAGTTCACCGGTATCGGCCAGTACACCAGTGGCAATGTCCGCTATCCAGGCGCCGCCACGCGCTCAGGGGGTATGACCGGAACTGGCGGAACGGCACCGGGAGGCGGCGGCCAGACCAGCAGCACTTCGTCATCGACCAACTCAGGCAACTTCCTTTGGCCGGAGGGAATTGACGATGCGCGGCCGTTCGATATCGACAATTCGATCATCGTAAAAGGTGACGAGGATGGTATCGAGAAGTTCAAGAAGATCATCCGCATGCTGGACGTGCCGCCGAAGCAGGTTCAGGTCAAGGCGGAGTTCATCGAAGTCAGCACCACTGATGTCAAAACATTCGGTATCGACTGGAGCCTCCAGCGTCTGAACGAGAGTTTCGCTACTGCGTTTGGTCCTCAGGGTAACGTGGTTGTCGGCTTCGCCACTGGCAACCTGACCGCGCAGCTCAAGACACAGCTTACAAGCGACATCGGCCGGGTTATCAACTCGCCGATCATCTCGACGATCAACAACCAGACTGCTTACATCTCGATCAACCGGTCGATCCCTTACTGGGTGAGTGTGGCTACCGTAGTCGGCGATGGAAACATCATCCAACAGTCCACACCGAACTTCTTGTATGTTTCCACCGAATTGGTCATCATGCCGCGAGTCAACGGCGACGGCACGATCACGATGATGCTGATGCCTCAGGTGTCTGACACCGGCACCCAGGTAACAGGGCCCGACGGAACCGTCATTCCTGAAGAGAGAACGCAGAGCCTGTACACGCAGCGGCGAGTCGCCAATGGCGAAACGATCGTTGTCGGTGGATTCATCCGCAAGAACGATTCCACCAGTGTCCAGAAGATTCCGATTCTCGCGGACCTGCCGATCGTTGGCAGCCTCTTCCGAACCTACAATAAGACGACTGAAGACCGCGAGTTGCTGATATTCGTTACACCGACGATTATTCAGGACGTCGGCACCGGTACTGTCGGGGACAACATCATCCCTTAGCCGCCGGTATTTAGTTAGATGCTGAAGGGGATTGCGCGAGCAATCCCCTTTGCTGTGTGTGGGACAATGACTGAAGTCTCTGTCAACCTGGGAGAGCGTTCCTACGTTATCACAGTAGGACGAGGGTCACTATCGCAACTGGGGAGCATCGTCCCGGCGGTACGCAGACCATCGGCAGTCGCGGTGGTGACCAATCCGGTTGTGGCGCGGCACTACGCACAGGCCGTACGGGAGAGTCTGTCGTCTGCCGGGCTATCGACCGAGTTCATAGTCTTGCCGGCCGGTGAGCGGTTCAAGACCCTTGGGACCGTGCGACGGGTCTACGACGCTCTCACCCAGATGCGAATGGACCGCGGCGGAGCGATCGTCGCCCTGGGAGGCGGCGTGATCGGCGATCTGGCCGGGTTCGCCGCCGCCACCTACATGCGCGGGATCGACTACTACCAGGTCCCGACGACGCTGCTTGCGCAGGTGGATTCGAGTGTGGGCGGCAAGACCGGAGTCGATCTTCCGCAGGGCAAGAACCTGGTTGGCGCCTTCTATCAGCCACGCGCGGTCGTCATCGACACGGCGACACTGGACACGCTGCCTGTTCGTGAACTCAGGTCGGGTTTGGCCGAGGTCGTTAAGCATGGTATAATCTACGACCAAGAGTTCTTTGAGTTTCTCAGATCGAATGCACGTGACCTCCTCGCGCGGCGTCCGGATGCCATCGAGCATGCGGTTGTCAGGTCGGTGGAGATCAAGCGCGACGTGGTGCAGGCCGACGAGCGTGAGTCCGGCCTTAGGGCAATACTCAACTGCGGCCATACGGTTGGCCACGCTGTTGAGATGCTCGCGGGCTACGGCAAGTACCGCCACGGCGAGGCCGTCTCGATCGGTCTGGTTGCAGAAGCCTTGTTGGCTGAGCAGAAGGGGGCGGCCGAGGAGCCCATCTCGAAGCTCATAGCGGCTGCTCTCGAGAAGTTCAGTCTGCCTGTGCGCATAGAGTTGCCTATTCCGACCGCTGACATTGTGCGCGCAGCGGAGCTGGATAAGAAGGTCCTGGGCGCGGAGCTGCGCCTTGCACTGCCCACACGGATTGGCAAGTGCGAGGTACATACTGTGAGCCGGGAGATGCTGACCCGCGCGATAGACGCGCTCAGGGAACGCGAAGCAGGCGGCGAGGCGTAGGAGAGAAGTGTCGGATCGAGTTACGGATATTGTCCTATCGGTCTGGGCGCTGGCGGCGGGAGCGGCCTTTGTGCTGGTGACGATCGGAGTCCTTCCACCCGAAGTTGCCGAGGAAGTCGTGGCAGCCGGGCGCGGGCTCTACGCTGTGGGAGTGGCCCTCCTCGTGCTCGTAACGGCGCTGCGGCTGGTGGCTGTTTTGACCCTTCCGGCCACCGGTAGCGAGGCAAA
>CAZFYZ010000062.1:18426-21052 GCA_964523735.1 uncultured bacterium
GCGTTTCAACCGAAGAAGCGGAGAAACGTAGAGAGCGCTGTAGTCGGGTTCTCCGAACCCAGTGGCGTCAGAGACGCCTGCTACATCTGCTGTAGTCGGGTTCTCCGAACCCAGTGGCGTCAGAGACGCCTGCTACAAACGCTGGCCGTCCGACACTGGTGTGGTCAAAAGCTATGAGTAAGCCGAAAGTAGCGGTTCTGAAAACGAGTCCCGAGTCGGTCATCGAAGACTACGCCCGGCTGATGAAGCTGGCTGACTTCGAGGAGCACCTTCCCAAGGACAAGGAAACCATCCTCAAGATCAATATCTCCTGGCACTACTTCTTCCCCGCTTGTTCGACCACGCCGTGGCAACTTGACGGCGTTACCCAGGCGCTCAAAGATGCGGGCTATCCTAAGCTGATCCCTGCCCAGAACCGGACAGTCGTTGTCGATCCCAAGCTGGGAGCCCGCAACAACCACCTCGATACAGTGATCGAGAAGCACGGCCTCGAGTTCCTGTATCTGTATGAGGAAGGCGTCAACTGGATCAAATATGAGCCCAAGGCGAAGATGAATGTCCTCGACAAGGTCTTCCCCGAGGGTATTATGATCCCGGATATCCTGGTCGGGCGCAACGCAGTGCATATGCCGACGGTCAAGACACATGTATTCACGACTATGACCGGCGCTATGAAGAACGCTTTCGGCGGTCTCCTGCGTGAGAACCGGCACTGGACTCACTCGGTGATACACGAGACTCTCGTCGATCTCCTGGCAATCCAAAAGGAGATCCACCCCGGCATCTTCGCAGTCACCGATGGCACGTTCGCGGGTGATGGACCAGGCCCCCGGGCGATGATACCGCACGTCAAGAACTACATCCTGGCAAGCGCCGACCAGGTCGCGATTGACGCGACGTCGGCCAGGCTGATGGGCTTCGACCCGATGAGTCTCAAGTTCCTCAGACTGGCGCATGAGCAAGGGCTCGGATGCGCGGACACCAGAGAGATCGAGGTCGTCGGCGAAGACATCAGCGAGGTCAACTTCCATTTCCAGGAGAAGGCCGAGACATTCGCAAGCCGTGGACAGAAGATGATCTACCACGGCCCTCTCAAACCGCTCGAGAACATGCTGCTCAGGAGCTGCATCACCCCGTGGTCCTACTACGCGTCACGCCTTTACCACGACGGCTACTGGTATCCGTGCAAGGGCAAGGCCCGCGTGAACAAGATGCTCGCCACCGAATGGGGTAAGCTGTTCGAGAGTTACGGGAGACGCTGACTTTGATAGGGCAAATAGTCAACTACAGATACGAAGTTCTGGAAAAGGTGGGCGACGGCGAGATATTCGCGGTCTACAAGGCTCGTGACAAGGTCCTGAATCGCCTGGTTGCGCTCAAGGTGATGTCGCGCCAACTGGCCGCCGACCATGACTTTGCCGCCGCAGTGGCAAACGGCTATCAGGACGTCGCTGGTCTTACTCATCCAAACATAGCCCGGGTCGTCGACGCGGACTGCACCGCAGACGATTGTGTGCTCGCTTGCGAATTCGCGCGCGGATCGAGCCTCAAGGATCGGCTCGATCGGGCAGGCGCGGCGGCAGTTCCTCTCGCCCTCGAAGTGATGATCCCAGTGCTCGAGGCGCTGGATTACGCCCACGCAAATCGGGTAGTGCACGGCGATATTCGCCCAGCGGACATCATGGTCAGTCCTGACGGCGAGGTCAAGCTCACAGACTTTGGGCTTTCGTCCGCTATCTCGCGGTTCCCAGTCATGGCCGACCGTTTCCAGATGCGCTCGATCCAGTATCAGGCGCCGGAGATCGTGGAAGGCAGCCCCGCAACTCACCTTAGTGATATCTACTCGGTTGGAGCTGTGCTCTATGAACTGCTGACGAACTCCAAGCCCTTTGGCGGCGGTTCGGCTGTCTCCATAGCCCTTAGGAAGGTCAAAGAGACACCGACGCCCCCTCGGCAGATCAATGCCGCCATACCAAAGAGCCTGGAAAACGTCATAATGAAGGCGATGGAACTCGCTCCGCGCGATCGCTACCAGAGCGCTGGCGCCATGCTTGCGGATCTGCAGGCTCTGCGCGACAGCTTGAGGACAGGCCAGCCTGTTCCGGCGACCGCCAAGTCTGTCAGTAAGGTCGAGGTCGCTGCGGCAGAGCGCGAGCCCGCCGAGGAGCCCAGTCCCTTCTCTCGTGGCTATTGGGGGCTGCTGGCGCTCTTCGTAATAGTGGTGGTCGTTGTCGGCGGTATTACTCTCGGGCTTATGGGAGACAGGCGAGAAGTTGTGGTTCCCCCTCTTCTCGGCAAGAGCTGGGAGCAGGCCCAGGCTGAGGCGGAGAGCAAGGGAATCCAACTGATCAACGACGGCACCGCGTTCAGCGAGACCTGGCCAGCGGGCAGGATCTGCGCCGTTCTGCCTCCCGCCGGAAGCACCGTTCCGAAGAGCAATCCGTTGGTCAAGGTCAAGATTTCGAGCGGACCGAGCTTGGCCGCGGTACCTGATCTTGTCGCAATGTCTGAGGCTGACGCCAGTGACGCCGCCGTCAAAGCCGGCTTCACGATCGGCAAGGCGACGATGCAGTTCAGCGACAAGGTTCCCATCAACTCGGTCATCTCACAGAAGCCCGAGGCAGGC
>CAZFYZ010000063.1:0-7255 GCA_964523735.1 uncultured bacterium
ACGCGATGGTCGATGAGGACCTGAAGCGGTCGGTATGCCGGGACGTGGTGCTGATGCATTACGTCGGCATGAAGCCGATACTCGTGCACGGCGGCGGGCCGGAGATATCCGCAGTTATGAAGAAGATCGGCAAGGAGCCCACGTTCGTCAACGGCCTGAGGGTGACCGACGCCGAGACCATGGAAATCGTCGAAATGGTCCTCGCGGGCAAGACCAACAAGGGCATTGTCTCGATCATCAACAGCCTCGGTGGGCAAGCGGTCGGGCTATCGGGCAAGGACGCGAACCTGATCGCCGGTGAGAGAGCCGAGAGTTCCGTTGACTTGGGCTTTGTGGGCCAGGTGGACACCATCAACCCGAAGATCCTCACCGATCTGCTGGAGCACAACTACATCCCAGTAGTCTCCTCGGTCGCTATCGGGCCGGAGGGCGAGAGCCTGAACGTGAACGCGGACCACATCGCCGGGGAGATCGCCGCCGAGGTGCAGGCGGCCAAGCTCATTATGATGACAGACGTGCCGGGGATCTATCGGGACTTCTCGGACAAATCGACGTTCATTTCCGAGCTGTCGGTCTCCGACGCCCGGGCGATGATCGAATCGAAGCAGATCGACAGAGGGATGATCCCCAAGGTGGAGGCTTGTATAACGGCGCTATCCGGCGCCGTCGAACGCACCCACGTCATCGACGGCACAATGCCGCACTCCCTGTTGATGGAGATATTCACCGATACGGGGATTGGGACGATGATTGTGCCGTAGTGGAAAGTGGAGAGTGGAAAGTGGAAAGCCCACTCCTGCCGATGGGCGGGGGTATGTTACCCGCGCCCCAGGTTGCCGGGGCATGTTGCCCCCAGCCAGCGCAGGCGCTGGATAGAGACGTGGCGGCGGGCAGAATGCCCGGGGAACGCGGGTCCGGGGTAGCATACTCCGGACCATCGGGAGTCCATCACATACGGAGACTGACAATGCCAGAGCGAGAGACTGAACAAGCGCGAGGCTGCGGGGCGATATGGGTGGAGTTGCTGTCAACGCCAGGGCTGATGGGCGCATTCGTACTGATATACGCCATGTCGCCTGGACCTGAAAATGTTGACTTGACACTGCCGGTGCTCGCCCTGGCGTTGGGAATAGGCAATTGCTTCTTTCAAGGGCTGTCCCTAACACGGGCACAGCGGCTTCCGGTGGCAGCAGCTTTCGTCACCCTCGCGCTGGCCCGCTCGGTATGGCGTGCGAGCAACGCCCTTACCCCTAGTGACAGATGGGCGTGGACTGTAGTGCTCGTTGTAGTGCCCGCCGCAGCCTATGGACTTGGGCGTCTATTTCGGGCGATGGGACTGCAGATCGCTCGCCCGGAGAAAGAAGGATGATGATGATATCAACTGAACCAACAACCGCCAACACAATGGCGCTGGATAGCAAGTATGTAATGCACACCTACGGCAGGCTGCCGGTGGTGTTTGTGCGGGGCGAGGGGTGCTTCGTATACGACGCGGAGGGCAAGGAGTATCTTGACCTCGTTGCGGGGATCGCGGTGAATAACCTGGGGCATTGCCCGCCGAAGGTCGTGGAGGCCATTCGCGAGCAGGCCGGAGTGCTGATGCACACCAGCAACCTCTACTACACCACGCCCCAGCCACAACTCGCCAAGCTGCTGGTCGAGGCGTCGGGGATGACCAAGGCGTTCTTCTGCAACTCCGGCGCGGAGGCGAACGAGGCCGCGATCAAGTTGGCGCGGAAGGCGGCGAAGGCTCACCCCTCACCCCAACCCTCTCCCGCGCGGGGAGAGGGGGTCGGCGAGAAATCCGAGATCGTAACCGCCGAGCAATCGTTCCACGGCCGAACGCTCGCAACAATCACCGCCACGGGGCAGCCGAAGTATCAGAAGTCGTTCACGCCGCTCGTGCCGGGGTTCCGGTATGTGCCATATAACGATGTCGATGCGCTCAAGGCTGCTGTCGGCGAGAACACCTGCGCGGTGATCCTGGAGCCGGTCCAGGGCGAGAGCGGCGTCCACCCAGCAACTCTCGAGTTCCTGCAGGCGGCGCGCGAGCTGTGCGACCGGTTCGGCGCGGCTCTGGTGTTCGACGAGGTTCAGACAGGCCTCGGGCGAACGGGCAAGCTGTTCGGTTACGAGCACTTCGGGATCAAGCCCGACGTGATGACGCTGGCGAAGACCCTCGGCGGAGGATTCCCGATTGGCTGCTGCCTTGCTCGCGACAATTGGGCGGATGTGCTGGAGCCCGGCGATCACGCATCGACTTTCGGCGGAAATCCCCTTGCGTGCGCGGCGGCTATTGCGGCTGTCACTGAGATCAAGGACGGCGGCTGGGTCGAGAACGCGGAGACGGTGGGAGCTTACTTCCGGGAGCAGCTCGGAACCTTGCCCGGCATCAAAGAGGTCAGAGGACTGGGCCTTATGATCGCAGCGGAGTTCACTGAGCCCAAGGCCAAGACGATCGCGACCAAGGCGCTGGAAAAGGGCCTGATCGTCAACGCGATCGGCGACTACACTCTCCGCTTCGTCCCACCACTCATCCTGACGCGGGAACTCGTTGACCGAGCGATCGGCATCCTATCAGACTGTGTTCTTTGAGATAGGTCTCTTTCATCACGAAAACACGAAATGGAGAAAACACGAAAGTGGCTCCGGTCTTTGATGATCTGTCAAACAAGGTGATCGCAGCCGCGATTGAAGTTCACAAGCAGCTCGGGCCAGGCTTCCTGGAGAGCGTATATGAGCAGGCGCTTAAGGTAGCATTGGCGAAGCGGGGCATCAGGTTTGAGCCGCAGAAGCAGGTAGAGGTCAGATTCGATGGTGTTCTCGTTGGCACGCACATCCTTGACTTGATGGTGGAAGACCGATTGGTGGTGGAGCTAAAGGCAGTGAAGGAGCTGGAGGACATTCACTACGCCCAGTTGCGGTCTTACTTGCGAGCGACTGGCGCCAAGGTCGGGCTACTGATGAATTTCAACAGCCCTACATTAACCGTCAAGAGGCTGGTCAACTGAAAAGAATTTCGTGCTTTCTCCCTTTCGTGTTTTCGTGATTGCTTTTCAAGGCTGGAGGTTTTGAGATGTGGCAGAGGTTTACTGAGCGGGCGAGGAGGGTTGTCTTCTTCGCGCAGGAAGAGGCCGGGAAACTCGGCGAGAGCACGGTGGGGACCGAGCATCTGCTTTTGGGGCTGATGCGCGACTCGGACTCCCTCGCCATGCGCGTGCTGGACAACATGGGCATCAGCAGCAACATGATTCGTTCCGAGGCCGCAAAGCGTGTCAAGAAGCGTGAGGGCAAACTCGGCCACGATATGCAGTTGTCGCAGCGTTCGAAGCGGGTCATCGACCTGGCTTACGACGAGGCGCGGGCGCTAATGAACAACTACATCGGCACTGAGCATCTGCTGCTGGGGCTGGTTCGCGAGAGCGAGGGGATCGCAGCGCAGATACTGAGCGACGCAGGCGCCGAGATTACGAAGATGAGGGCAGTAATAGTGTCACTGCAGGATAGCAAGAAAGACAGCGGCAAGAGCCCGGACGGTGTGGCGTTCTGGAAAGGCGAGAAGGCTCCCGATATGAAAGGCAAGGATCTACTTGAGATAGGATGTATGTCGAAGGTCGAGATCGAGGCGGTCTTCGACACCACGCACATACTGAAGGACTCAGCAACACCCGAACGGCAGCGCAGTATCCTCGCCGGCAAGACGCTGGCGATGATCTTTGAAAAGCAGTCCCTGCGGACGCGCGTGTCGTTCGAGACCGGCATTTTCCAGCTCGGCGGACACGGGATATACCTTGCTCCCGCGGATATCTCGCTCGGCAAGCGCGAATCGATCGCCGATGTGGCGCACAACCTCGAGCGGATGTGCGACATCATCATGGCCCGAGTGTTCTCTCACGACACAGTGACCGAGCTCGCCAAGCACTCGCGCGTGCCGGTAATCAACGGCCTATCGGACCTCGAGCACCCCTGCCAGGCGCTGGCGGACTTCTACACTATCAAGGAAAAGAAGGGCCGGTTTGAGGGCCTCAAGCTCGTGTTCGTCGGCGACGGCAACAACGTCGCACATTCGCTGATGCTGCTGGCTGCCAAGGTCGGGACACACTTCACCCTCGCCTGCCCCGAGGGGTATGATCCAATGGAGAAGGTGCTCGCCGAAGCCAGGGCATTCGCCAGGGATACCGGCGCTAAGATAGAGATCGAGAGAGACCCCATTGTGGCCGCCAACAACGCCGACATCATCTACACCGACGTGTGGGCGAGCATGGGCCAGGAAGCCGAGGCCGAGGAGCGCGCGAAGGTGTTTGCGCCCTATCAGGTGAACGCAGAACTGATGGCCCACGCCAAACCCGACGCCATCTTCATGCACTGCCTACCCGCCCACCGCGGCTCGGAAGTCACCGATGAAGTCATCGACTCGCCGCAGAGCGTGGTGTTCGATGAGGCCGAGAACAGGCTTCATGCGCAGAAGGCCGTGATGGCGCTGGTGGCTGGCTGAGTTGTAGAATCGCTGAGGCGCTGAAAGGCTGAGGTCGCTGAACGGGCGTGTTCCTTCCCTTCAGCGTATTCACTGCTTCAGCGACTCAGCGATTCAGAAGGTAATGGAAACAAGAGGAGTTCTTTGATGCCAAAAACAGTCGTTCTGGTCTATTCCGGGGGGCTCGATACCTCCGTCTGCATCCCGATGATGCGGGAGGATTATGGGTTTGACCATATAGTCACCGTCACTGTCGATGTCGGCCTTCCCGCTGCCGAGCTCAAGCAGGCCGAGGAGAAGGCCAAGCTCCTGGGCTGCGAGCACTATACGATCGACGCCAGGGAGGAGTTCGTCAAGGAGTATATCTTCCCAGCGATCAAGGCCAATGGCGATTACCAGGGCTACCCGATCAGCACATCGATCGCGCGGCCGCTGATCTCGCTCAAGGCGGTCGAGATCGCCAAGAAAGTCGGCGGCGACGCGTTCTGCCACGGCTGCACGGGCAAGGGCAACGATCAGTTCCGCATCGAGTTCGTGATGCGCGCGCTGATGCCGGATACCCCGATCATCGCCCCGATGCGCGAGCACACGATGACGCGCTCGTGGGAGATCGAATACGCCGAGAAGAAGGGCATCCCGATCGGCCAGTCCAAGAACAAGATCTGGTCCATCGACGAGAACCTGTGGGGGCGCTCGATCGAGGGCGGACACCTCGAGGAGCCGGATTACGCTCCGCCGGAGGAGATATTCACCTGGACAGTCGATCCAAAGAACGCGCCGGATACCCCTACTGAGATCGCACTCGAGTTCGAGAACGGCGTGCCGGTCGGGATCGATGGCAAGCGCATCGCGCCACTCGATCTGGTGCTTAAGCTGCACGAAATCGCGGGCGCGAACGGCGTCGGGCGCGTGGACATCATGGAGGACCGGATCATAGGCCTCAAGGTCCGCGAGAACTACGAGTGCCCCGCGGCCAAAGTCATCATCCCGGCTCACCAGGCGCTCGAGGCCCTCGTCTGCACCAAGGAGGAGCGGGCGTTCAAGGTGCTCGTGGATCAGAAGTGGGGCGAACTCGCCTACGCCGGTCTCTGGTATGACCCGTTCAAGGACGATCTCGAGGCCTTCATCAACCAGATCCAGCCGCGCGTCACCGGGACCGTCAATCTGCGGCTCTTCAAGGGCAGCTGCACGGTCATCGGTCGCTCGTCGAAATACGCACTCTACAACGAAGACCTGGCGTCGTTCGACTCCAAGACCTTCGACCAGAGCGAAGCCATCGGCATCGTCAAAACCCACGGCATGCAGGCGCGGATGTGGCGGACGGTGAAGGACAAATAGGCTTGCGGAACCACTCAAAAGTGAAGAAGCCATTCAAACACTGAAGCGGGACACCCCGCGATTTGACCATTAGCCTATCTCAATCCCTCAGTGGTTCTGAGCAGGAGGAATAGGGAGGGGTCAGAAAATGAGTAGCGGAAGTCAGCAGCGCGAGGATAACGACAGCGCTAACAGACCCGGAATGGGAGTCGTCGCAACGACGGTAACGATCGTGGGCTCCTTGGTGGTCTTCTCAGCATTCGCGACACTGCTTGCCTCCAGGTTTCCGAGCCAGGCAATGTGGATCATTGGCGGCTTGGCGGTGTTGTACTGCGCCGGCATAGGCATATGGATGGGTCTGGACTGGCGCAGACCATATATGAAGCCGGAAGACCGACGATATGTCAAGCTAATCGGCCTGGGAATGCCTGCCGCTGTCTTCTTGCTGGTGTTGTTCGATGCGCTGAAGAACGGGTTCGACATCATCGTCTCGGTAGGCGTGCTGTTCGCGGCTTGCTTTGGCTGCGTGACAGCAGGCTTTCTCATCGGGCAGCGAACCGGCAGGCAGCGGAACTCAACCGAGGAGAGATAGTCTTGACCAACAAACTCTGGGCCGGTCGGTTCTCGAAATCGACCGACAAACTGATAGAGGACTTCACGGAGTCGATCTCGTTCGACTGCCGGCTGATCGAGCACGACATCCGGGGCTCGATTGCACACGCACGGATGCTCGGCAAGTGCGGGATAATCCCCGAGGCTGATGCACAGAAGATCATCGCCGGGCTTGAAGGAATACTCGAAGAGGCGCTGGCGGGCAGGATCGAGTTCGACCAGTCAGCCGAAGACGTGCACATGAACGTCGAGAAGCTGCTGTTCGCCAGGATCGGTGAGCCTGCCGGAAAGCTCCACACGGCAAGAAGTCGAAATGATCAGGTTTGCACAGATATTCGCCTGTTTCTTAGACACGAGATTGCCGGCATTAGTGGAGCCGCTGTCAAACTTCAGTCCGTGATACTTGAACAAGCCGAAGTCCACGCCGAAGCAGTCATGCCCGGCTTCACCCACACGCAGCACGCGCAGCCTGTCACACTCGGCCACCACCTGATGGCCTGGTTCTGGATGCTTGAGAGGGACAAGGGGCGGCTGGCGGACTGCCTGAAGCGGATCGACGTCTCGCCGCTTGGCTCAGGAGCGCTCGCGGGGACAACGTTCCCCATCGACCGGGAGTTCACTGCAAGCGAGATGGGCTTCGCCTCGGTCTCCGACAACAGCATGGATTCCGTCGCCGACCGCGACTTCGCGTCTGAGTTTCTGGCAGCGACGGCCATCCTGATGATGCACCTCTCTCGGTTCTCCGAGGAGATCGTGCTCTGGAACACCTCGGAGTTTGGGTTCGTCGAGCTGGACGACTCAGTCACGACGGGCTCATCGATAATGCCTCAGAAGAAGAACCCCGATGTCGCC
>CAZFYZ010000063.1:7298-8415 GCA_964523735.1 uncultured bacterium
GAACTCGTGCGCGGCAAGTCCGCCCGGGTGATCGGGGACCTCGTGACGCTCCTCACGCTCCAGAAGGGGCTCCCGCTCGCCTACAACCGGGACCTGCAGGAGGACAAGGAGCCGCTCTTCGACGCCGTCGACACAACCCGCATGTCGCTAGAGGCATTCGCTCTCATGCTCGCAACCGCCAAGTTCAACACCGAGAAGATGCGAGCCTCGGCAGGCGAGGGCTTCTCAACCGCCACCGACCTCGCCGACCACCTCGTCCGGCAGGGCGTCCCGTTCCGGACAGCCCACGAGCAGACCGGCGCCCTGGTCGCCTGGTGCATCCAGCACAACAAGGACCTCGGGGAGCTGACGATCGATGAGATCAGACGGTTCGCGCCACAAGCGGCCGATGACGTGGCTTCCGCGCTGACAGTCGAGGCCAGCGTCGCGGCCCGAAGCGCCCTCGGCGGCACCGCGCCATCAAGCGTCAGACGGCAGATCGAGAAGGCGAGAAGCTTGCTGCGAAAAGGCGTCTGAGGGCTCCATCCCCCTTTCGCGTTTTCGCTCTTTCGCGCTTTCGCGATTGGATTCCCTTCACCGAGCTAGCCGCAGCGAGTTGCCGATCACAGTAGCGCTGCTGACAAGCATGGCGATGGCGGCTATCAGGGGATGCAGGACACCGGCAAACGCCAGGACGATGGCGATGCAGTTGTAGCCAAACGCCCATGCCAGATTCCAGCGAATGGTGCGGACTGTCTTGTGCGCGAGGTCCAGAAGCAGCGGGATACGAGTCAGATTGTCGCCGATCAGGATGATATCACTCGTGTTGCGAGCAATGTCCGTCCCGCTGCCGATCGCGATCCCCACATCCGCCTGAGCAAGCGCGGGAGAGTCATTGACCCCATCCCCCACCATCGCAACAACGTCCCCACCCTTGTGAGCGCCTGCAATCAGCTCGATCTTGTCCTCAGGGCTGCACTGCGAGCGCACTTCACCTATGCCCAGATCGTCCGCAAGCCGCGAGACCGCCTCCGGCCGGTCGCCGGATATCAAAGCAACGTGCAGACCAGCGGCCACCAACGACCCAACCGCTGCTCTCGCGCCGGTTCGCGCCGGGTCCAGGTCAAGGGTTGCGGTC
>CAZFYZ010000063.1:8425-20934 GCA_964523735.1 uncultured bacterium
GCATCGAAATAGGCGAGCGGACTCAGCCCCTCGGTCAGGGTGCCGGTCTTGTCGAAGAACACGCGCGTCACTCTCGGCAAGCGTTCCAGGATCTCCCCCGAGCGAACCAGGACCCCCATCCGAGCCGCCCGCGCGATGGCGAGACACACGGCCAGCGGAGTCGCGAGCCCCAGCGCGCAAGGGCATGCAACGACCAAGACCGCCAGTCCCGCCAGCATCCCCCTCTCCATATCGCCCCGCGCCAACCCCCAGTAAGTGACAGCGGCCAACGCCACTAACCAGATAAAAGGAATGAATACGGCCGACACGCGCTCGGCCAGCCGTTCGACCGGTGCGCGCTGCTGCTGAGCCTCCCGGACCATCGTCTCGATCCGGCCCGCGAGCGTCTCAGCCCCGACGGCTGTTACCTCGAACTCAACACTTCCCCTGCAGACCTCACTTCCGCCAAGCACGTGGTCGCTGGGCAGGCACTCCCGCGGTCGAGACTCGCCGGTAAACGCCGACTCGTTCACGAAGCAAATTCCGCTTGTCACGATCCCATCCGCGGGAAAGCGTTCACCTTGCCCGACAACAACCGACTCGCCCGGCTTCAGTTCGCCGCTAGGAACATCGACCTCCACTCCACCTCGCAGGACTTGCGCGGTCGCCGGTATCAGAGCGGGGGCTTCGTGCAGCGCCCGAGACGCACGAGCGCGAGCAGTCGACTCGAGCAGCCGCCCAACCGTCACAATCAGCAGGAGCATCGTCGCGGTATCGAAGTAGATAAGCCCCGAGCCCACGACCACGTGCCAGGCGCTGACCCCGTATGCCGCCGCCGCGCCGGTCACGATCAGTGCGTCCGTGCTTACCCGACCCCTGATCGCCTGCCGGATGCTGGCGAGAAAGAACGTGCTCCCCAGGATCATGACCGCGGGAGTGGAGAAGATCAGCAGCGACCATCGCAGCCCCCGAACCGCCGATGCGCCTAACACGCTAGGGGGTTCGATATAGAGCACGAGGCTGATCATCATTACGTACATGGTGAAGAACGCGCCGATGCCCAGCCGAAGCTGGATCCATGATGACAGACCGTCTCCACCGATACGACCGACGACCCGCGAGACGAAGTAACACCCGCAGCAGCAGAAATGGGTCTTGCCATCCGGTGAGAAACCCGGGCCGGAGAAGATCAGCCCGCAGTGTTGGCACTTCGAGCGGCTCACTTGTTGTGCGTCCCGCAGCATGTGGGCGCCTGCCCGTGAGTAGTTGATGGCATCAGCCCGGTAACCCTGCCCAGCATCAGCAGCCCCAGAGCCACAACCACGACGCCGGCCAGCTTCATTCCCGCGCGGGCGAACTTGCGGTCGATGCCCGCACCGAAGACTCCGAGCGCAACCAGGCCCGGAGCTGTCCCGGTTCCTACCCCCGCCATCAGAGCAATCGCGTAGGGCAGGTCGTGGGAGGCCGCGGCAACCGCAAGCATCCCAGCAGGCAGCGGACAAGGCAGGAATCCCACCGCCAGCCCCAGTACGAGCGATGCCGCAGGCCCCGGAGTGGCGAGAAGCCCTCCCACAGCCCGCGTGAAGAAGCCGGGCTCAGGGCTCGACTTGATGCACTTCACCGAGGGCAGTCTCAGCCCAAGCATCGATAGGCCAATAAGAATGATCGCTGCCGCCACAACGATTCGCATCGCCGGAGCCAGCGAAGCCAGCGCGGTGGTCCTGAAGAGAATCGCACCCAGCGAAGCCGCCAGCGTCCCCAGGAAGACATAGGTGAACGTCTTGCCGAAGACAAACGCCAGAAGCCTGACAAGCGTTCTGCCCTTGCCATCCGACCTGGCAAGATGCAGAGAGAAAGGCCCGCACATGCCGAGGCAGTGCGGAGTTGCGGCGATCCCGGCTCCGAGTCCGATCACAAATGCTGTCCACATAACAAGCTCGAGTCTACCCTATCAGGATAGCAGGCAAACACCTCACAGCTCACTGAATCCTGCAGGAACGAGGCTGACAACCGACCTGACAATGCTGCACTGACGAAAGTTCATCCTGCGGGAACGAGAGTGACAACCGGCCTAACAACGCCGCACAACCCAAAGTTCCCGCAGCAGCTTGCCGGGTGTATAATGGAGCGAACCGGAGAACCGCCAGAATGAGCTTCATCCAAACCTGGGTAGCGTGCGCGATCGCGGGAGTGGCCCTCTTCCTGACTGCCTTCGTCTGGGCAGTAAGAACGCGCCAGTTCTCGGAACTGGACCGCGCCAGATACGCACCGCTCGAAAAATCAGGCCCAGATTCGCCCCAGAAGCCCGCCTCGCTCGCAGACCGATGGGCCCTGCGCGCGCTGGTCATACTGGCGACTGCAGCGATCCTGTCCGCGATCATCCTCGGCCTAAGGTCCGCCAGGTAGAGCCGTAGCCCGCGCTACCCTTCAAAGAACAACAGGCCGGGGCGTCCATGCCCCGGCCGTTCAACATCCCTGTTGCCTACCCGCTTCCTGCGAATTGTGCGCTTTCCGGTTCCCAAGCAGGCCGGGGCGTCCGTGCCCCGGCCAATGCAACATCCTGTTGCCCAGAGCGCGTCCTGCGAAAGCGACCTCACCCCAACCCTCTCCTACGAGGAGAGGGGGTAAGACTCGACCTCACCCCAACCCTCTCCTTCCTTCGGCGAGCTCAGGATGAGGAGAGGGGGTAGGTTGGTCTACCCGCACCTGCTAAACCCGCAGAACCTGCAGACAACGCAGCCGGACTCATGTTCGACCGCCGAGCCGCAGTCCGGGCACGCGCCGAGAAGACAGTCGAGTTTCTCGTCCACTTTAGAAATCACATCCGTCGCCACGCCCGTCTTTCGTTCCTGCAGGTAATGATCGATCGCGATTCCGATCGCATCGGCGCACGAGAGCACCGACCCACCATTGCCCCAGGCAGGAGTCGGGCAGCGAATGCCCCTCAGGTGCTTCTGAATCGACTGTGCATCGACACCCGCCCTGAGCGATAGCGAGATCAGCCTGCCGATCGCCTCGAGCTGGCTGGCGGCACATCCACCCGCCTTGCCCATCGCGGTGAAGACCTCACAAAGACCATGCTCGTCCTCATTGATCGTAACGTAGAGGTTTCCGCAGCCGGTGTTGATTCGCTCGGTTGTGCCGCGGGTTCTAGATGGCCTCGGCCTCGGTCCGCGCGAGACTACTCCACCGGCCTCAACGGACTTCTTGTCCTTACCCGAAACGTTCAGAACCTGCTCATCGCGGCTGCCGTAGCGATAGATCGTGCAGCCCTTGCAGCCCTCGCGATAGGCAAGCTCGTAGACCTGCCGCACGTCGTCCGGGCTGGCCTCTTCGGGGAAGTTGACTGTCTTCGAGACTGCATTATCCGTGAACCGCTGGAACGCCGCCTGCATCCTGATGTGCCAGACCGGAGCAATATCGAGTGCGGTCGCGAACACCCGCTGCACGTCCTCCGGCACCGCCTGTATTCCCTTGACGCTGCCTTTGTCGGCAATCTCACGCATCAGCTCTTCTGAGTAGAAACCGCGCTCGCGGGCCACTTTCTCGAAGTGGGGGTTGACTTCTACAAGCTCAGTGCCATCCAGGACCCGCTTCACGTAGCTGATCGCGAACAGCGGCTCGATACCGCTCGAACAGCCGGCTATGATCGACAGCGTGCCTGTAGGAGCAATCGTCGTGACTGTGGCGTTGCGGACTTCCATGCCGTCCGCGCGGTCGTAGATACTCCCGCTGAAGTTCGGGAATACTCCACGCTCGGCCGCAAGCAGGCTCGACGCCTTCCGCCCCTCGTTGGAGACAAAGCTCATCACCTGCTCTGCAATCGAGATCCCGTCCTCGGAGTCGTATGGCACCCCGAGCTGCAGGAGCATATCCGCGAAGCCCATGATCCCGAGGCCGATCTTGCGGTTGCCCCGCGTCATCTCGCTGATCTGGTCGAGCGGATAGCGGTTTATCTCGATGACATTGTCCAGGAACCGAACGCCCAGCCGGACCGCGCGCTGCAGCCGCTCGAAATCGATCTCGGGCCTGCCGTCATTGTCATTCACCATGGTGGCCAGATTGATCGAACCCAGGTTGCAGGACTCGTAGGGAAGTAAAGGCTGCTCTCCGCAGGGGTTGGTGCTCTCTATGTCCGCCACGTGCGGCGTGGGGTTGTCCCTGTTGATTCGGTCGATGAATATGATCCCCGGCTCGCCGTTCGTCCAAGCCATATTGACGATCATGTCAAAGACCTTGCCGGCGTTGAGGGTCTTCACCACCTGCTTGGTGCGAGGATTAACCAACTCATAGTCATCGCCCCTCGCCGCGGCCTCCATGAACTTCTCCGTCAGCAGCACGCTGATGTTGAAGTTGGTCAGCCGAGTAGTGTCCTTCTTGCACGTGATGAAGTCGAGGATATTGGGGTGGTCGACCCTCAGGCAGCCCATGTTCGCGCCGCGACGAGTCCCGCCCTGCTTTATTGCCTCGGTCGCGGAGTTGAAGACCTCCATGAACGAGATCGGGCCGCTGGAGACGCCATTGGTCGTGCGGACACAGTCGCTCGCCGGACGGAGCCGGGAGAACGAGAACCCGGTGCCGCCGCCGCTCTTGTGGATCAGCGCGGTGTGTTTGATGGTCTCGAAAATCGAGTCCATCGAATCGTCGATCGGCAGCACGAAACACGCGGATAGCTGCCCCAGATCGCGCCCGGCATTCATCAGCGTGGGGCTGTTAGGCAGAAACTCCAGACTCGACATGAACTCATGGAATTCCCCGGCAAGCCCATCAACGTGCTTCTCCGACGCGCCATAGCTCAGTTCAGCTTCGGCGACAGCATACGCCACTCGACGGAACATTCCATCGGCGTCTTCGAGGAGATTGCCCTCCTCGTCTTTGTGCAAGTACCTTCTTTCAAGAACCGTAAGCGCGTTCTTGGTTAGCATCTGCCCGCCCTCCTAGCGTGAACTTTCTTGATAGAGCATCTTCCGGGTCAGTCGTTGTTACGCCGCCTGCCCAGGACATCGACGATCTCCCTGAACTGGCCCACATCCTCAAACTGCCGATAGTCCGAAGCAAACCTCACATAAGCAACCTTATCGATCTTCCGCAGCGCCTCAGCGACCAGTTCCCCGATGGCCCTCGACTCTATCTCTCTCTCTCCCGTATCGTAGACCTTCCGCTCGATCCCGTCCACAGCGGCTTCAAGAGCCTCCGTGGGAACCGGCCGCTTCTCGCAGGCCACTATCATCCCGCGCAGTATCTTCCCTCGCTCGAATGGCTCCCGCCGGCCATCCCGCTTCACCACAAGCACCCGCAGTTCCTGGACTTCCTCGAATGTCGTGAACCGACGGCAACACGACATGCACTCGCGCCTGCGCCTGATGGCCGCGCCATCCTTGACGCTGCGCGACTCAAGAACCCTATCCTCCGGGAAGCCGCAAAACGGACATTTCATTGCTTGTTGACCAAGTCTGGGGCAGATTCTTAGACCATGTTGGCCTGAATTCGCGGTCCGGCCTCTGCCCTCTGAAACGCTAGATATAGTGGCACAGGCATCTTAGCACTTCATATCTGCCGTGTCAATGAGGCGAGCAAACTTTTTGCTGGGGAATTATTCATCAGGTGCCAGGGGACGGGTGACGGGTGTCGGGCGTCAGGAAAAGCAACTCGCAGCGCCGCCACCTAGCGCTCTGCCATTCCCTTCCCCAAGACCTGACACCCATCACCCGACACCCCACTAAACGCCTGCTTGTAACAATTTGTCGAAGATTTCACCGTAACTCTGCAGAATATCTATGGACAGCTCTGCCTTGAGGTGATAAGCTATCTGGGAGCATCCAGAACCCGTCACTTTCGCCCGATCTACAGGATGAGAGTGACCGACAGGGAAGGTTTGGAGTGTACGAGATAAGAGGGGACCTGGAAGCTAGATCCGGCGACAACGAAGTCGAGATCGGGAACAACCGCGTGCGCGCCCGTTTCCGTCTTCTCGACGGCGGGTATGCCCAGGAGTTCCTGGCAGCCGACCGCAGAGGCGAGTTCCACCTCATTCTCTCGTCGATCCACAAGCACCTGATCCCCTCCAGCGAACACCGAGCGATCTGCTCTCCCATGATCTCCGGCGAGCAGCGGCACCTGTTCGCGCTCACCCGCGATTCGCTGCGCATGGTCTACTCACGCGCTCAAATCGTCGAGCATACGGAGCAGCGCATCGTCACCGAACTCACCGGCTCCGCGCTCGGACACAACCTCCGCAGTCTCGTCACCATCGAGTCCGACTCAGACGCCATTCACATAGAGACCGAAGACAATATCGACCGCGGCTGGTCGGATCCTCTGGTCGAGTACTCCATGAACTCGTTCGCCTTCCTGCCGGACGGGCACATCCTGAGCGTGGGCGAGCAGCCGGACTATACCTGGGCGCCGAGCCTTCGCCCCGCCGACGACCACGTGATCGGCGATTACTCGTTCCACTCGCCCGTAGCGATCGTGCAGACAGGCCAGCTCGCAGCCGCCCTGGTGCCCGATCTCGACCTGCTCGGCAGACACAGGCCGATGCAGACATGTCTCGACCTGGACCTTTCGAACGGCCTGCTGCCGGCCCCGCTTCTCTCGTTCGGCTTCTGCGGCTACGAGCAAGTCTACGGCGGCAGCTACGCCCGGCACGATATGACCCACGCGCGACGCATCCCCGGCAGCCGACTGACATACGGATGCCATCTGATCCTCGACGCCGACTGCAAACGCGGCACGGCACACACTCAGGTCGCGCGCTTCCTCTGGAAAACCTACGGCGCAAAACACCAACCCGCGCGGTCGCGCAACTCGGCGGTCGAACCCGCCCACACGGTCACGCCGGACGCACGAGCCGCCCGAGGACTCTACGCCCTTGGGGTATCTGAGGACGACAAGCTCATCGATCAGGCCTGTTCCCTCGTCGATACCGTCCTCACCGCCCCCGTCGATCGAGGCCTTTTCCCAACTCGCTGCGATACGCGCCAGCAGAAGTGGTCGGGCTGCCAGGTCGACATAGGCGGAGCGGCCTATCACACCGTCGAATGCTCCACCCAACTCTACTGGCTCCTCAAATGGCACGAGTCCTGCCGGCAAGACGACCGCATCTTGCAGTTCTGCCGTCAGTACGCCGATTTCCTACTGGGGGCGATGCAGAGAAACGGCGCTATCCCCTCCTGGTACGACAGGGACCACATCCCACTATCGCTGTCACGGTCCGGAGTGCAGACCGCCCCATCGGCGGCATTCCTGGCTCTCTGTGCGAAGATCACCGGCGAGAAGACTTACGCCCAGGCCGCCCAGCGTTCGGCCAAATTCGTGCTCAAGGAGATCGTGCCGAGGCGTCTCTTCCTCGACGGCTCGCTCCTCAACACCGCCGACCGATGCGCCCTCGAGTGCCCGGATCCGCACACCTCGATGCGCCCCGCGAGCGGCACTGCCTTGCTCTGGATCGCCGCCATGTGCCTCGAGCTCGGCCCCGAATACCTGGCCGCGGGACGCAGTATCCTCGATGAACTCTGCCTGCTGCAGTCAGTCTGGACCAAGCCCTGGGCACCGGAGCACCTCGAGCACGGATCACTCGCACAAGGTAACGTGGGAGCCAAGCACGACCCCGAACTAACAGCCGAGTTCGCCCGCTGCGCAATGCAGTATGGCGCCCTGACCGGGGAGAGAGAGTACTTCGAGCGAGGAGCCGCCGCCCTCCGATCCCTGACCAGAGCGCAGGGCCTGAACGCGCTCACGCAAGCACGAGTCGCGGCCAGCATAGCGGAGATCGAGTCGACGTTCGGCGCGATCTACATCCACGTTGCGAGGAAATGGGCGGTGGCGCTTGATGGATGGCGGGTAGGAGCGGTGGACATCGAGAGCGGCGCTGTCTCTCTCAGCGTAACCGGCGGCCCAGTTGGGGGTGACGGGCGGATTGTCTTCGGTGGTCTTCGCCGCAAGCTCTACCGAGTCGAGCTCAACGGCCAGACGGAGAAGCGTACCCGTGAGGAACTGGCGGACGGAATCCACATATCCGGCCCTCAGCCGGCCAATCATTCGACCAAGGAGCAGTTGACGCTGCTCGCTGTGTAGTCGGGTTCTCCGAACCCCCACGCTGTAGTCGGGTTCTCTGAACCCCCACCCTGTAGTCGGGTCCTCCGAACCCCCACCCTGTAGTCGGGTTCTCCGAACCCCCACCCTGTAGTCGGGTTCTCTGAACCCCCACCCTGTAGTCGGGTTCTCCGAACCCCCGGCGTCAGAGACGCCGCCTACAACGACTTACCCCGCCGCCTTCAACGTCTCCGCGCCCACCGGCTCCGGCTTCCCGCCGCCATTCCTGATCTGCTCGCCCAACTCCGCCATTTTGCGCAGGCGTTCGACCTCTGCCTCGACGTCGATATTATCTATCCGCCGCCCGTCCAAGGCCTGAATAATGCGTTCGGCGACGCGTATGGCGCCGAGCACAAGCGCCTCATTATCGTAATCAACGTAGACGTGGAACCGGCCCTTCGGATCGACCCTCCAATTCCACTGGGTCTCCCCCTTGAGCGTCCCCGAGCCGCGCGCCTGCCCCTGCAGCTCGATAATGAGGTGCTCCATCAGATGAGGAATCTCGGTGCTCCGGCACTCTCGCCGGAATGTGAAGCCGTTCTCGTTCTCGCAGCGATGAGCGGCCAAGTGGGGGAAGAGCTTGAAGAGCAGCTTTGGGATGTGCGGCGCGTGGCGAGTTGTGTAACATTCCGGGTCCGCCATCTCCACCACGAGTTTCACACGATTGCTGCTGTAGAAGAGGATCTCTACTACTCTCACCTGCGTAACACCTCGAGAGAAGTGAGACAATGCCCGGCCTATGACCCCAATGCTGACGGAGAGACGGCGGCGATTGCTCTAGGCTCATTCTATCACGCCAACACGGGCCTGTAAAGTGGCAGGCATAACTTTGTCGCCTGCGGTTATGATTTCAACAACAAGCTCGACAGTAACGAGTGGAGAGCCGGGAAGGGCCAAGGGGTTGGGAGTTAGGGGTTGGGGCAGCTGGATTCAGCGAGTTCAGGTGGTTCAGCGTTTCAGTGGTTCTATGTGCGTGAGGCAGTCTACATCGACGCATTCAGCTAGGCACGAGCCCAAAACCGTTCATCTTGAGCCCATGCTGAGCCTGTCGAAGTACGAAAGATGCCCCCACGTAACTGCGAAGACTCGCGCCTTCCGACTCTGCAAGTGCATTGCACGGGTGCTGGGCGGCAGGTGGTGTGGCGCATAGGAAATGCGCGGGACGTGCGTCTGGCAATGGAATTGCCGGACGAGCGGGAGAATGTTGCACATTATGAAAGGCAGAGGGGAGTGAGGTTGGAGCGCCGGATAAGGAGGGGCTTGAGGACGGCAACCGGGGACTATGCTTCTGGGCGACAAGCAGCCCTGGAAGCAGCGCTCCCTGGGTTTGTGCCGAGGCATAGAAAAACCGCTTGCGTATCACTGTCTCGACGCCGATACGTACTATGGCGTCCGGGTCATAGCGCTTGATGCATGACAGCATGGGGTTTCCTTGCTCGTGGTAAAGGGTAGTCTTGGAGACTACAGGAGACGATGCATGACGGGGATACGAGACCATTACCTGGAACAGATCGACCAAGCACGTGCTTCAC
This sequence comes from uncultured bacterium, assembly GCA_964523735.1. GTDB lineage: Bacteria > Armatimonadota > UBA5829 > UBA5829 > UBA5829 > CAZFYZ01. The sequence continues at coordinate 18,031 of CAZFYZ010000063.1, forward strand.
TTGATCGGCTTGCTGGTGAAGTTCGTGAATACACGTGCGCAGGGGAAGTCGTGACCTGCCACGTCTTGCGGTCCAATCTCTTCGGCCAGAGCTGCGTTTTCGCCGGAGCGTGCGGGCGGCGGACCGTGTTCATCTCTGATGCCATACCAAACGAGTGTCGATATCCCGTGGTTGTCCACGAATACGTTGAGGCCAGGGTAGTGTTGGATGCACTGCAAGACTGTGCCGATTTCACAGATCTCCGCGCGTTACAGCGGCGTGCTCACGAAGCGGCCATGCAAGCAGAAGCTGAAGCAGCGCACGCAACGGGCATATCGGAACAGTACTACGACTTCAGATTATCTTCATACCGCAAGAACATCACCCATGCGGGAGGCGCCAGCACATGGCTTGGACACGACTACATGCACCAGAGGCGACTGTTTGAACGTGCCTATGTGCAAGCGGCTACCGGCGACGTCTGCGGGGTTGTCTGGGGTGCCTCACCTCGCGCCACGCGATCCACCTGAACAGCTTCGTTCCACAAGGGGCCGCCGCGATCAGGATTGCGGCCAACATCATGGCCAGTCTGGGGCTGCGCCAGACTAGTCCACCTCCGAAAAGACTGATAACCCCAAGCCATCGTAACAGCATATGCAGTCGTCTTGCCCATGTCACCTTGAAGTCGATGTTGATGCTGGGTTGGCCTACTTCGCGTCCTTCGCTTCGCAGTCGTAAGCCGCGCACGGCGATCATCTGCTCTGGTGATAGCGAACAGGCTGCAGGCATGGCTTGATGTTCTGGTTGAGACGCCTTTGCAGCAACTTCAAGCAGGTGCCTTGTCAATTCTCCGTCAAGTCCCGTGCATGTCGCAAGCCGTTTCACCTGATTGATGTCGTCAGGGTCTGGATCGATTCCCATCTCGCTCGTGGTGGTGATCAGTTCTGTGAAGCAGCAATCCAGCTCGGCTTGTGACACTTCCCGTTCGCTGACAAAGTCCCAATAATGAACGTCGCGTCTCCCCATCGTTGCTCGATAGGGTCCGCGGAAGACCTGCGGGATTCGCCCTGATCCATCGAGGGATTCTAGTTCAGGCTCCAGCAGGAACCGATCAGGGAGAACAGTTATGATGGAGACCGCATAGTCGGAGCGCGTGCCCGGAGCGCAGAAACCCTCTGTAGATATGACTTCTCCTATTCTTCTGAACTGTAGGAAATCAGGCAGATGCTCAGTATTCAGTTGATTTAGACATTTTGCGACCTTCTCACAGAAGATGCTGCGAACTTCAGCGGGACCAACGCATGTGTAGTTGGCGCGGCCATGGTCATGCAGAAGACTCATTAGTCCACCCGGTGCGGGTCCGAGAGGTCCACCCACTCTTGGGAAGAGCCTCATTCGAATCCAGGTGGCCTCGTCTTGAGGCAAGGCCTGAGACAGTCGGCATTCCAGTATCGAGAACTGGGTGAGCTCTTGCAGGAGGCGGTGATCTTCTGGTGTTAGCTGCCCAAGTGGTTCGATGACATGATCTTTCCGTACAGAACCACTCAGCTGGAATGCGGGATACGGCGAATCCGGACGACATGCTACTGCGAGTATGCCATTGACGTCTGTTGCGGAGTTCAGTCTGCAGTCATAGAACCAGTTTTCGTCATATCGGCAGCCGATCTGAAGCAGATCGGCAGTGCCTTGCCTGAAGCGATGTGCGTCGGGCTTGCCGAAGTGTCCGGTACGGTCTATAGCGACCGTAGGGTGAGGGTAGAGCAGGCAAAGAGACGTGATCGGCTCGATTGATCGGTTGGTGATGAGCAGATCGCAGACATCAAGAGTGCTATCAAGCACCGGGTATATGGACTCCAGGTAGAGTGTTACCTCTACCTGTTGACCAGGCGCAAAAGCCAGAATGCACATCTTTCATCTCCTTCAGAGTGCACAAACGCAGCAAGGTCGCCGGGTTAGCGGTTCGGTCCGGGATGAATCGGCTGTCTGGGCGAATAGGCTCCAAAGCTTGTTGCTGCCGCGCTGAGTCAAGGCTGCTAACGTGCTTGCTTGGTGCTAGTATAGTCTGTGACCCAGCGGGTGTCAAGCATCTCTTTTGGGGATGAAATTGATGGGAAAAACGAACGTTGCGACGGTGCGAAAGGCAATAGTACGATGATTTGCGTTTCAGGTTGGAGACTGTGGCGAGCTCAAATATGGAACGAAGTGTGAAGCCTGTAAGGCGGAACATTCGGTAACACGTAGTGATTCTGTCGCTTCGCGCCTTCTATGCCTCGGCACGAGCCCAGGGAACTATGCGGAGAGCATTTTGCACCGACGCTAGTCCCCCTGGGGACCCGGCACCGGGGCCCCTCTGGCATCACGCGCTCCTGCTCCGGGACGAAAAGCAGTCCTGGAGCATACGCTCACGCTGGTTGTGCGCAGTTCGCATGCTCCCTCCCTTCAGCGCATTCATCCGGTTCAGCGCCTCAGCGATTCCGCAGCCGCCCCGCGCCAATCCCAAATCTGCGCCCTCCCCAATTCATAATTCATAATTCGTAACTAGTAACTCGTCCCTCCCCAACCCCCAACTCCTATCTCCCAATCCCTTGTTAAAAACTCGTGAACAACATTTACCCGAAATAACCCGCCAGTACGGAGTACTTTTGCCCTCCCGAAACGCCTTGTAATTATGGGAGGCAAACATCTGTTCGCGCCCTGTCCCCCTCCCTTCCCTTCAGCGTAATCAAGTCATTCAGTGATTCAGTGGTTCAGAACGCAGCCACTTCCAAATGAAAGGATCCCCGCCATGCCTTCCCTTTCTGGCTTTCTATCTTTCTGGCTTTCGCGATTGGGCTCCCTTCCCTTCAGCGTAATCAAGTCATTCAGTGATCCAGTGGTTCAGAACGCAGCCACTTCCAAATGAAAGGATCCCCGCCATGCCTTCCC
>CAZFYZ010000064.1:0-20758 GCA_964523735.1 uncultured bacterium
AGCCTTCTCATTACAGGCATAGAAGCCATTGACAGGCAAGACGGTATCTCGCCCTACTCGAAATGACTGTGCGCAAGGTGAGCACTTATCCACTTAGTTTCACTTGACCCAGGTCGGTGGTTCCGATAGAATGTAGTGGCAGGGGGGAGCCCCCGGCCGATCCTTCTCGGCGAGTTGTCTACCGATGTCCCTGTATCTCGTTGTCACCATCATCGTCGTCGCCCTCATATTCGACTTCCTCAATGGCTTTCATGACGCCGCCAACTCCATTGCTACGATAGTGGCAACCAAGGTCCTCTCACCTTTCAGAGCCGTGCTCTGGGCGGCGTTTTTCAACTTCATTGCGCCGTTCACCTTTGGTGTGCACGTGGCAGACACCGTCGGCAAGGTCGTGAACACACACCTGTTCGCGCCAGTAGAGGTATCCATAATCGTGCTCTCTGGTCTCTGTGGCGCGATCCTGTGGAATCTGATCACCTGGTATCTGGCGCTGCCGACAAGCTCGTCACATGCCCTTATCGGCGGATTTGCCGGCGCGGGACTGATGGCGGCGTTTGCGAGCCACGGTTCGCTTTCTAACGTGCTGGCGTGGGGCGCAATCAACCGCATCGCTGTTTTCATCGTCCTCTCCCCGCTCATAGGTATGCTGCTCGGCTACACCAACATGGTCATCATCTACCGCGTCTTCAGGCGCGCGTCGCCTTACAAGATAGATGGGTGGTTTCGACGGCTGCAGCTTGTTTCAGCGGCCCTTTACAGCCTCGGCCACGGCACAAATGACGCGCAGAAGACCATGGGCCTCATCAGCATCTTGCTGATGAGCTCGGGGCATTTGCAGATGACTGCCGAAGGCAAGCTGCCGGTCCCCGCTTGGGTGATCGCGATCTGCGCGGCGGCCATAGCTATGGGAACGATGTCCGGCGGTTGGCGGATCGTCAAGACCATGGGGCTCTCGATCACCAAACTCAAGCCGGTGGGCGGATTCTGCGCCGAGACTGCCGGCGCAGCGACCATAATCGGAGCATCGCTTGCGGGAATCCCCGTGAGCACAACCCATACAATCACCGGCGCGATCGTGGGAGTCGGCGCTACGCACAGGCTTTCCGCTGTCAAGTGGGGTGTCGCGGGAAAGATCGTGTGGGCATGGGTTCTGACTATGCCCATGTCAGGGCTGGTTGGCGCGGGCGTCTACGCTCTCATTCACGCATGCAGATAATGACTTTGCAGATGGAGGCCAGGCTATGGGCCTGAGACTGATACCTAAAGAAGAGAAGTTCTTTGATATGTTCCGCGCGCAGGCGGCCAACGTCGTTGAGGGCGCGCAGCTCCTTAAGGAATTTCTGGAGAATTATACGGACGTCGACCAGAAGCGCATGAAGATCGAGAAGTGCGAGAGCGCGGGTGATGAGATCGCCCACCGCATTCTGGAGAAGCTCAACACAACGTTCATCACGCCCATGGACCGAGAGGACATCCACGCCCTCACGGCAGCTCTGGACGACATACTGGACCTCATCAACGCCACCTCCCAGCGCCTCCATCTCTATGGTGTGAAGCACGTCACGGACGACGCCAGGCTGCTCGCAAACGTGATCCTGCGCGCATCCGAGGAGACAGAGGCTCTGGTAAGCAGTATGGAGGACCTTCGCAACGTCAAGAACATGAAGTCGCGATGGATCGAGGTCAACCGGCTTGAGAACGAGGGCGACAAGATCAGCCGCAAGGCCATAGCGGGCCTCTTCATGAACGAGAAGGATCCGATCGAAGTGATCAAGTGGAAGGAACTCTACGAGCACCTCGAGACCGCGATCGATAAGTGCGAGGACGCCGCCAATATCGTTGAGGCCGTAGTACTGAAGAACGCGTAGACGGCCGCGCAGAGGATCCTCGCTGCCTCCTGGTGAACCACCATCGACTCCTGCTCTTGACTGCCGAGCTTTGCCCGCCTATGATGGTGAGGATACAGGAGGTACCGCTATGAACAACTTCACCAAGATCACCGCGCTCGTCCTTGTGATGGGCGCTTGCGCTTCCTGCGCGTCTGCTGCCAAAGCCAAACCCAAATCCAAGACCACAACTCCCCGCGTGGTCAAGGGCACAACCCAGCTGCCTGGCGAGTGGGCGGTCTTCGGAACCACTTACACGCTCGGGAAATCCGACCCGATAAACATCACGATGAACAAAGCAGAATATACCGTCGAGCCAGTGCTTATCGGCGAACGGCAGTTCATCCCCCAAAGCGATCAGAAGCTGCTGGTAATCCACTTCAACATCCACAACCCACAGGCCAACGAGAAGTTCGTGACCTGCGATGACTTCCCAACCACCTGCGTGGATTCGAATGACCAGAACTGGGAGTACTGCTACGCGCTTGGCTCCGAGAAGACCAAGGAAAGCGTCAGCATGTCGCTCAAACCGGCGCAGAAGATGGACGTCTACACAGCAATTCTGGTGCCCGCCGCCGGAGAGATGCCCAAACTGATCATCAAGTCCGCTGATGACATGGTCCTCCGGTACGATCTGAGGGGCAAGGTCAAGGGCATTCCGGCTCCATTCTCCGATCCAAAGGACAAGACCGGAGCTACGGCTCTTGAGAAGGTGACCGCACAGATCGGGACCTACTACCCGCTCGGCCAGTTCGATGTGAAGCTGGATTCGTTCTCTTTCAGCACCAAACCTATGCCCGAGCAGGAGCTCGAAGAAGGTGCACGCAATCTGATAATCGCCGGAACGGCCAAGAACCGCTCGAAGGACAAGCCCTACGTCTGTTCTGACACCTTCACTGGTAAGCTTCTGGACACTGACGGAGTGGAGATCGAGTGGGGTTACACGCTGTATGCGGGCAGCCGGGACTCGGCGCTCGGAATGACTGTCGAGCCCGGACAGGAGTTCAAGTTCCGCTACGTCGTGCCGGTTCAGGCCGACGTGACACCGAAGTCGCTCGCCATCTGTGAGGGCGAGGGGAGACTCTACGAGTACGATCTGACCGGCGTCAACTAAGCGATTCGCGCGCCACAGTCAGCCAGCGTGAATGACTGAGGAAGTGTGGCTACATGCTGAGCAGCCTCGGGGGCCCGGCGGACTAACCGTCGGGCCTCTTTGTGTGATTGCTGTGGTTGAAAGCTGGACAAATTCAGCCTGCGTCTGCGGCTGGTGCAGCAGCGCGGCGAGATCACGGCTGCATTGCCAGAGCAGCGCCACCGAGGACTCCGGCGTCGTCGCCCAACTGGGCGGGCAGGATCTCGCAGAACTTCAGCATCTCATGGAGAGCGTTGACTTCGACCGTGCGCCTGATGGGAGCAAACAGGAGGTCACCGGCCTGGGCTATGCCTCCACCGATGATCACCTTGTCGGGGCTCAGCACGTTTATGATGTTGGAGATGGCAATGCCGAGGTAGTAGCCAGTCTCCTGCAGGGTCTCGATAGAGATGGCATCACCCTCTGAGGCGGCCTCGGCTATCATTGCGGGAGTTATGTATCGCAGATCATGATCTGACTTCTCAATCAGAGACGTGTGCCTGCCAAGGTGAGCTTTTCGCGCGGCGCGGTCCACAATGGCATCGCGGCGGCACAAGGCCTCAACACAGCCATAGCGACCGCAGCCACACCGTGGCCCATCGGCGAGAACGATGTGGTGGCCCATCTCGGGAGCGGCCTCACTCACCCCAACCCAGTTGCGGCCATTTATGATGAGCCCACTGCCGATGCCGGTTCCCAGGGTAAGCATGACCATGCACTTGGACCCCTGGCCCGCGCCAAATGCGTATTCCCCAAGAGCTGCTACGTTCGCATCGTTGCCCATAGAGACGGGCACTCCCAACTGGGCAACTATCGGATCGCGGAGCTGAACCCCGTTCCAGTCCTTGAAGTTCGGCGACCAGAGGACTAGCCCCTCATCGTTTCTGACTGTCCCCGGAACGCCCATCCCGATTCCGGTTATAGCACTCGAGTCGGTCCCGGCGTCAGCGATGGACATGTGGATGGCAGCCACTATTTGTCCGAGTGTGGCTTCAAGCCCCTCCATCGCCCTGGAGTCGGTCCGGCCCTCGCCCACGATGCTGCCGTTAGGTGTAACTACAGCGGCGCGGACGTTTGTCCCGCCCAGGTCTACGCCGATAACATGATCATTCGGATTCACTGCTGGCTCCCGTCAACTGTCCTGGCTCTCAGTCGTGGCAACCGCCACCACGTCCATTATAGTGTCCAAACTGGCTATTCTCAGCACGCGCAGTGGATGACTCCCCTCGCGCGCAAGCACAGTCAGGCGGTTGTTTCGTGTGTACATGGCCTTGCCTGCCCGCGCAAGGTACTCCAGGACAGCGGTGTCTATGAACAGCGCGTTCGTGAGGTCGACGCATATGCTCCCTGCCTCAGCGCTGGCAGCCTTGAGGGCGTCTCTCAGCTCAGACGAATTGCTCAGGTCGAGTGAGCCTGAGGCTTCGACAGACACTCGGTCATCTTCTCGCGCGACCCTGATCTCGGCGTTACTGTTGATCTCAGACATCTGCCACCTCACCGCTCCGAGCGGCAACCTCAACCACCACAATCGCCGCATCGTCCCGCAACCGTCCCTCCTCATGTTCGACAGCAGCAACAATGAGCCCTTCCGCTATCTCCTTGCAGGATTGCCTGCCGTGCCGCGTCAGGAAGCCGTAGATCCCTTCCCTGCCGAAGAAACCATCGGAGACGCGAGCTTCGGTGATGCCGTCAGTCACCATCACAACAACGTCTTCCGGTTCCAGGGCCAGCTCGTGATCTTCATAAGTAAGCCCGCCGCTGATACCCAGCGGGGCTCCTCCAAGTTCGAGGTCCTGGGTCAAACCATCGGCCCTTATCAACACAGGCGGCTCGTGCCCGGCGCTGGCATACGTGAATGCCCCGTTATCGACGTCAAGAACAGCGAAGAAAGCCGTCAGCATGGTCTGTTCTTCGTCGGTCTCCCCAACAAGCGTGCCGTTCGCTAGTTCCAGGGCTCTTGCAGGACTGGGATTGAGCAGCGCGCAGCTTCGAACTGCGTATCTCGCCGCGAACACTCGCATGGCGGCCAGTAAGCCTTTGCCGGCGACATCGCCGATCAGAATGCCGAGCCTGCCTCCCGGCAGTCTGAACACGTCATAGAAGTCGCCTCCGACGTCGGCTTCGTCCCAAGCCGGCTTATATTCCACCCACACCCTGCAGCCAGGCATCTCGTAGCCTCGCTGCGGTGGTATAAGAGCGCTCTGCAGCACCTCAGCGATGCGATGCTCCCGCTCGTACAGCTCGCTGCGCAGATTCTCCAGCCTGACAACGTCCTGAACATCGCGGAACACAGCCGTGGCGCCAGTGACTCGGCCGCTTGAATCTAGCACCGGCGAAGCACTGGTGCTGACTAGCACACGATTGCCGAGAGGTGTCTCAACACACTCGCGGCACTCCATGGCAGTCTCACCGGCCAGCGCTCTTGTCACGGCGGAGGCATTGTCAGGCAGTGGTTTGCCCTGCAGGTCAAAACGCTTGTAATCATGGAGCCAATCATCATATGGATAAATCGAGCTAATGCCAAGTACCTGCAGAGCCGAGCCGTTCATCCACCTGATACGGCCTTGAGCATCGAACAGTGCGAAGCCTTCGGCCATGCTGGATAGGAACGATTGCAGCTCGGCGGCATGACGCTCGGCATCCGTCCTTGCTTCGGCAGCCTGGGGTTCAGCACGTTTGCGCTCATCTACTTCAGCCTTAAGCTCGTCGTTCGCCGTGGCAAGTGCCTGTTCGGTCTGCTTCTGACCTGTGATGTCCTGAACTGTCCCGAACCCTCCCATCAGCTCGCCGTTCTCATCAAACTCCAGCTCGGCGGTCTCATGCACCCACCTGGTGCTGGCTCCGACGAGTATCCTATGCTCGATTTCGTATTTGGCGCCCCTGACGCCTGCCTGCCATTGCTCATCAACGTAGGCTCGGTCATCTGGGTGCACAAAGCTGAGGAACGACTCATAGGTAAGGGCTGTGCCTCTCGGCACATCGAAGATGCGGTAGGCCTCGTCTGACCACACTAGTTCGTTCTTGCGCGTGTTCAGCCGCCAACTGCCCGTATGTGACACCGCCTGTGCCCGGTCCAGGTCCTGTCGCCTCTCCTCCGCCTCCCTGGCCAATCGCCTCTCTGCCTCCAACTGCTGCACCCGTTGCATTGCGATAGCGACTTGGCTGGCCACCGTCTCCATAAGCGATACGTCATTCTCAGAGAAAGCTGGTCTTGAGGAGGTCCCGAAAGACAGCGTTCCGATCACTTTGCCGCCTTTGCCGATGAGGGGGTTACAGGCGTAGGCTTGGATTCCGAACGACTTCACGAGCTCAGTACGTGGATCCGCGTTTTCCAGTATGTGCTCGCAGACGATTCTCTGGCCATCGCGAGCAACGCATCCGCACACGGCGACACCATAATCCAGCCATTCGATATCCTTGGCAGTCTGTTTGGGAATGCCGGCGCAGGCGTTGAGATGAAGGCAACCTCTCTCCTCGTCTACCAAGTAGTTGAAGAATGCCTGGCAGTCCAGGTAGGTGAGCATCCTCTCGCACAGTTCCTGGACCACCTCTTGTGGCTCGTCGCTATCAAGCAGCCGGGCCGACGTCTCAGACAGCAGTTCGAGACGCCTGTTCGTTGCTTCGAGAGCGGCATTGCTTGCCTGAAGCGCAAGGCGGGTCTGCTTGTAGTCTGACGACTCGATAACCGACCACACACCAGCTCGCTTCATCAGTGCAAACTGGTGGTTGATAACAACGTCGGCGACCTCTGAGGCACTGCACCTGTCTACAGAGTAGGTGCACAACGCCATCATATTGTAGTTCCCGATCACCGAGTTGATCATTTCCTCGTAACCGGTAAAGTCTAGCCAGCCTGATTTCTCCAGCCAGAATGTATTGCCTGTAAGCCGCAGCCCATCAAAGCCCTTTGCCAAAGCGTTTCCCAGCTTGGTGACCCAGCCGGCAAGGACGCGATCGCTGTCGAAGACGCCGTCAATCACGTACCATTGGTCATGCGGCAGGATCTCGATCTGGCCAAGCCTGAGGTAATCGTCGAGGTTGGGCAGCGCTCTGCGAAGAGCATCTTCGGCTTCCTTGTGGCTCAAGGGTTCTGAGGTAATCCACATGCAGAACTCGTTCTGCTGCAGACCCGCGACCATATAGGGAACGAGAGTATCTATGAGGTCCTGCTTGGTCTGGTAGAACTGGCAGAAGTGCGTGCCCCACGGCACGTCACCGATCAGTTCCAGGCCTGATGGACGCAGGTTACCGGCGTGGACTGGCGCTTCAGTGGCTTTCGGGGCTTGAGTATGAGTATGAGAGCTTACTGCCTGAGTCATGACCATCTCTCCGCTGAAACCCAAATGGTGAGCGTCGAGCAGCGTACATGCACAACAGGTGGTACGTGCAAGACCATGACCCCAATATAGCAGAAGGCATACCGGGTGTCCAGCACAGGCTTACCCAATCGCGAACCTTGGCTCTAGCGCATCCGGTGGCGGACAGCCTAGAACGACATCGGCACCAGCTCTGCTCCGACGTAGAATTCCGCTCGTATAGAGTAGGCCTTCAAGCGGAACAACGGAGCCGGCTGCCAACCCACGGCTCCATTGAAGTCACGGGTGTCATACTCACCCTGCATAAAGAGGCCGTAGGGCAGCTTGGTCTCAAAAGACGCGAACGGGCCGCGCATTCCGCCAACACCAAGCCCAACAGTTGCCTTGAAGTCCTGAATGACCGGCAGGAACCGGCCGATCGGCACGCTCTTGGTCACTGCGAGGAATCCCGATGGCCCTTCTTCGGATTCCGCCGCGATGTCGATCGCGCCGAACGAGACGGCAGGAGTGAAAAACGTCTCTGGGATGAAGCACCACTGCGCGTTGATGAGGTTCTCGGCTTGGCCCCCGCGCGGCTCATACCTGATGATGCTCGCCTCCAATTGCATAAGACCCGTCGCGAACCAGAAGTACTTACCATGCTCATCGTCTGGGCTGAACGCGGCTTCGGCTCTGAACTGACCCGTGGTAAGAGTTGTGCCGCTGGGGGTCAGTATAAGTGGGTTAGCGAGAGCGGGACAGACGACGATCAGCGTGAGCAGAATGGGTACGATCAGCTTGCGCATAGCGGCAGACTCCTTTGTTCGCATTCCATTATCTCTTCGACGGCGCGTAAGGCTTGACCTTGCCGCGAGACTGCCTGGGTGTCGACTATGGCAACAAACTCCGTGGTGTGCGGTCGTGGCGACGGCCTGGTGCTGCTCACCCTGTAGCGCTTGTAGGGCCTCACCAGCAAATCGAGTCCGCCGCGTTCGCTCAAGCACGACATCATATCCTCGACCGCTATGATGCCATCAGTCGAGTAGCTCACCAGGATGAACCGCGCCCGTAGACGAGAGACCAGATCGGCAAATGCATCCAACGCGGTCGATCGAGAGCAGTAAGCGCTCCGCCTGAGCTCCCGCCAATCGGAACGGATGGCTGACTTGTTTCTCGCGCCGCTGCCGGAGATATGGGGCGATACCGGCGGCTTGTCCCAGAGGGCTATCGTGTTGAGCAGGTGATAGTTCGCGCCGTACTGGTGCTGGTTATACGGCGGGTCGATATACGCGATGTCGCACTCCACTTGGTCCGCGATCTCTGCAGCGTCTTCCTTTGTTACAATGTTCTGTTGGCCGTTGTCGAAAAGAGTCGGTGGCGCCAGGGTCAGGCGGCTGCGGATCCGGTACCAGGCTGTCTTAGTCTTGCCGCCCCAACCGTTGTGAAAGCCCTTGAACACACCCGAGGTATTACTGCAGTAGGCGGACTGATATATGAGCGGAGCCAGCAGGATGGATTCCTCCATATCATCAATCAGCCCATCAGCCCGCCAGCGCTGGATTTGCTCTCGCATCGCGTCAATGCGCCTGCCGTTCGATTGGGTGTAGAACATCCGCTCACGGCTCGTGTCATAGTTCTCATCATCCGCGGGGCAGTAATGTGTGGCAATATAGCCCGGCTCACCCGGCAGCGCGTTGAGCCATCCGATCGCCTGGTCCAGGCAGCCCAGCTTCTGGAACCGCGGCGCAGTGTTCGTGGCGATGTATGCGCGGTTGATGACCTCGCAGTATGGCTCCCAATCATTCGATATGACGCGAAACCCGCTGAACTTGGCGAGCCGCGAGACTACCCCACTGCCTGAGAAGACATCGAGGAATGTTCCGGATTCCACGCCCGTCTGGCGGATGGCCGCTTCGATCAACGGCAGGAGCTTGCGTTTGTTCCCGATGTAGGGGATAAGCTGGTCAACCAGGTACGGATGCTTGGCGCCGCTCATTGCTTCGACTTCGGAGTCCAGATAGCGTCGTGACTGCTGCCGTCGTGGGTAAGCTGGGTAACGTCGCCTGTCACGAGATCGATTGTGACGATATCCTCGGTCTGCTTCTGCTCATCGCGTTTGGTGGCAAGGATCGTATCACCCTCAGGTGAATAGGACAACGCACGGTACTCGCCCGGTGCCACGACGTGAACCGCGCGTGATTTGATATCTATCCTCACGAGGCTGCCAACAGACTTGGGACCCGCGGGCCGGGCCGTAACCACCACACCTCCACCGTCGGGCGATATCGCCGGAGCGCCTATCCTGTGCTTTGGGAATGACGTGAACCCGGCGAGCCGGAGCTGGTCATTCTCCACATTGAACACCAGGAGAAACCCGTCGTTGCGAGAGACCGCACCCGCGACTACCGTCGGACTATTGGCCGCCCACGCCAGGCCGGTGACCTCTATCCTGTCTTCGTCGGTGATGCGGCGCTTGAACCGCCCCTCCCGTTCAATCAGGCCGTTCAGGGTGCCACGAAGCTCAGTCCCGGAGATCGGCAGGGGCTTCCCGGGCCTGGGGACGATCATTAAAGACTGGTTGCCCGAACTGTCTCCGCTCGAACCGGCAATGGCCCTGGAATCCGGCCCCCAGGAGTAGGCGAAGTAGGCGGGGATGTCACGGTTGCCCGCGCGACGGGTCATCGCGGCTCTAAGCTCGTAGTCCGTCGGCAGGACGGGGTTGGGGTCCTCGCCGTTCCTGTCAGTCACGTAGACCCGCCCGCTCGAGATAAACGACATCTTGCTGCCGTCCAGAGTGTACACAGGCTGCTTCTTCGACCCGGTGGCGCTGGTGAGGCGGCGAGGCGGCTGGCCACTTGGACCCACCCAAAACACCTGGTCAGTCTTGCCGAACGCCCCGACGTAGACTATCCGCTCACCATCAGGCGACATGGCCGGAGCCGAGCGCACTCCTGCATTCTTCGTAAGCTGCTTGGGTTCACTGCCATCAGTCTCCATCAGCCAGATGTCCGGCGAACCGCCGGCATCGCTGACGTAAACGATCTTGTCCAACGCCTTCGGTCCACTGAACAGGCGAACCTTGCCCGAAGCCACCGCCATCGCAAAGCCCAAAGCCGCGATGATCAGCAGCATAACCGCCCAGCCTCTGTATTCGGGGTTCCTGAAGATTCTCATACCGTCTATCCGTTACGTTCTGTGCCGGCCCAACGGTTCCCTCGCAACACCTGTCCGGCCAACGCGCCTGTCAACTCGCCATGATCGACCGTGACGTGGCCGTTCACCACGACATAGTCAATGCCTCTGGAAACCTGGCATGGGACCTCGTATGTCGCCGCGTCGATGATCGAGTCCGGGTCGAATACGACTATGTCCGCCCACGCCCCCCGCCTGATCACTCCTCGATCGGGCAGTCCCAGCCTGGTCGCAGGCATAGAGGTCATTTTGCGAATCGCCGTTTCGAGCGGGATCACCCCCTGCTCGCGTACGTATCGTCCCAGAACTCTGGCGAACGCACCGAATGACCGAGGGTGAGGCTTGCCCTTTGAGAGCTGACCCTTGGTGCTTCGAGCGGAAGAGTCAGTGCAAAACACCGCGAAGTCCGACCGCATCACGGCCTTGATGTCCTCCTCCCACTGGCAGAAGTGGACTATGGACACATACGCGCTCTCCTCCACAAGCAGGTCCAGGACAGTATCCACGGGCCTTGTTCCGCGCGCTTGCGCCACTTGCTCGATGCTTGATCCTTCGAGCTTTTGATTGGCTTCAGTTCGGACTGCGCTGATGCGGACGTTCTCCCAGACATGGTCCCCGTACTCGCTCAGCACCGCCGCAAGCTCCGCGCGTCGGGCCTTGATGCGCTCGAGCATAGCCTCATCCCCGCCATCGTGAGCCCAGTCCGGAAGAAAAGCTGATAGGCCCGTGGCACTCGCTGTGTAGGGGTACTGATCCGCCATAACGTCCTGCCCAGCATTCCGGGCCTCGCGGATCGCGTCATAGACCGCCTGTGTGCGCTCCGCGCGTCCTTCACCATAGCCTTTCAGATGCGCTATCTGCACCGGAACACCCGCGCGCCTGCCGATTTCGATCGCCTCAGCCACGGCCTCGTCGAGGGCCTCACGCTCGTCACGGATGTGGCTGGCGTAGAACCCCCTGTATGCTGCAACCGCCGAGGCAACCTGAGCAACCTCATCAGTCGTTCCGAAGCAGCTTGGCGCGTAGCACAGACCTGTCGACAGGCCAAACGCACCCTCGCGCATCGCCTGCGCAGCGAGCGACTTCATCCGCTCAATCTCTTCCTGTATGGCCTCACGCTTCGCAAGCCCCAACGCCGCGGCCCGCAGGTTGGAATGTCCTACCAGAGTCGCGAAGTTGACCGCAATCTTGTGACCCGACAGCGCGTCCAGGAACTCGCCCAGACTCTCCCACTCATCAGGCACTCCGTGACGCCGCCGCCAAGCCTGCAGATCTCCGCGGCTCGCCTCGTCCATCACTGGCGCCGGCGAGTACCCGCACTGCCCGCACAACTCGAGCGTAATCCCTTGGGTGACCTTGCTTTGAGCGGTGGGATCGATCAGCAGCCCCGCATCAGTGTGGGAGTGAATGTCGATGAACCCCGGGCTGAGCGTATGCCCCCCGGCGTCCAATTCCCGCTCCGCCCCGCCGTGGATCTCACCCACAGCCGCAATCCGGCCGTCCTTGACCGCGACATCGCCCGCAGACGCAGGCGAACCCGTGCCATTGATGATCGAAGCGTTCCTGATGATGAGATCGAACATGCCAAGGATGAGCTTCCACGACGCGGGAAGGGAATCCTCTAGCTCGGCCCTGTGGTAAACTACGAAGGACGAAGACGCGTTATCAGAGTAGGCGTGGAGTTTGGGAGGCAAATGTGAAGCGGCGCGCGTTGGCAGTATCCATCATGGCGGCGGTTCTTCTGGCTGTTGTTGTCTGGCGCATTGTCCCCAGACGGGCGACGGACGTCATCCTGCTGCAAGCCCAGTGCAACGGCAAGCCTCGCGTTTTCACGGTCAACCTGGACGGATCGGGTTTTCGACCATTCATCTGGAATGATGAGTGGACTACCGTCAGCCCCGATGGCAAGTACTACAGCATCCAGACGTACCCCGATCTCGAGGTAAGGTGTATCGACGGCCGCAGAGTGCTCAGAGTTCGCGGCGATGCAGTCTCCGACCCTGTCTATAGCCACGACAGGCGCACGATGGCGATCGGAGTCTACGCTTACGGATATCCCAGCAAGTTTGTGGTCGCGGATGCTGATGGTCGCAACCAGCGTGTGTTCTGGGTGAAGAGAGGTGGTGGCATTGATCTCAGCCCGGATGGAAAGCGAATTGCGTACTCCGTGGGTGAGAACATGGAGCCTCGGGATGTCTACATCTCCGACACCTACGGTCGCAAGCGTCGGTTCCTGGCGCACGGCGATAGCCCTGAGTTCAGCCCGGACGGGGAGACGGTGGCGTTCGCACGCGAGGGTGAAGACGGCAAGTGCAGTATCTATCTAGTAGACGCAGACGGGAAGCACGAGAGGCGCCTCCTGACCCACAAGGGGCGGGCATTCGATCCAGTCTTCAGCCGGGATGGCCGGATGCTCATCTTCAGGGCCGATGTGGGCAACGGAGACATCGGCCTCTACACGGTCGGTAGCAACGGGAAGAACCGGCGGATGATATCGTCTGGGCCGATCTGGGACGCGGTGTTCAGCCCAGACGGCAGCAGGATCGCGTAATCCACGGATGCGGGGCTCTACATCATCCCGAGGGATGGGGGCAGGCCGAAGCTGCTGACCTCCCACGGCGGTGGTGATCTCTACTGGGGGCCCAAGCCACGCATCTCGCCCAAGCCGCGTCCAGATTTCCCCGGCCTGCCGAAGTGGTACTATGTCGACAAGCTAATCCGGGCAGACCTCGATGGCGATGGCCAGGAGGAGCAGGTATGTACTGCGGGCACTGCGCTCCCGCCGTTCGCCTGCGACACAGACGGCTGTCCAAAGCCCCTGCTGGTGCTTGTCGCAAGGGGAGGCAAGCTTGTCGCCAAGTTTGCCCACGCGAACAAGAGCTGGGTCGGGGACCTGCGCGCTATCGACTTGACGGGAGATGGAATCCCCGAGCTTACCTACAACGTTCAGCTTGTGGGCGGAAGCGATGGATGGACCGACTTCTATGCGTACCAGTGGCGCGACGCCGCGTTCACCAACATCATCGGCTCTAAGACCGGGACCCTGGGGCACTGGCTCGAGGGCGGCGTTACGCAACTGAGGGCTCCTGCTGGCAAGCCGTCGAAGCTGGTTCTCTACGACTTCATCTGGGAAGGCGGCGAGAGTCACGCGGACCCACACCGCTACTGGGCCGAATGGTATGAGCTGAAGGATGACAAGTTCGTGCGCGTCGCAAGACAAGAGACGAAGCGCAAGTACGGCGCCAAGAGCCCGCTAAGCGAGTTCGGGATCGTAGGGTCGTCGGCAACGGCGACTTCGCTCAAGGTGACCGGGTTGTGACTGAAGTGCCGCAAACCAGCGATCCGTAATGGCATTTCTCTTGCCACCACCCCCCGTTCTGAGCTAACATCTATATATGGGAAGCGCGGGTTGGGTGGCTCGTGCTGACCCGAGGAGTCCACTTGATCGCGATCATTGACTACAACGCAGGCAACCTCACAAGTGTCCGGCTCGCCCTGGAGTATATCGGAGCAAAGTGTGAGATCACAAGCGACCCCGCGCGTATAACCTCAGCCGACCATGTCATCTTTCCCGGAGTCGGCGCGGCGGGCGAAGCTATGAGAAACCTCAACGAGATGGGGCTCGTGGACACGATCCGCAAAGTCGTAGCGGCGGGCACACCGTTCCTGGGAATCTGCCTGGGCACGCAGGTGATATTCGAGTGCAGCGAGGAAGATGGCGGTACGCCCTGCATCGGCCTGGTCCCCGGAGAATGCAAGAGATTCATCGCTCCTGATCCGACGTTCAAGATCCCGCAGATGGGCTGGAACGCGGTTGACTTCTCCTTTGCCCACAAGCTGTGGGAGGGGATCGATGACTCGAGCGAGTTCTACTTCGTCCACAGCTACTACCCATCGCCATCGGACAGCAGCTATATAATGGGCGAGACCGAATACGCAGACACCTGGTTCGCATCTGCTATCGGCTTCGGCAACGTCTTCGCCACCCAGTTCCACCCGGAGAGATCGGGCCGCATCGGCCTCAAGCTCCTCGACAACTTCGTGAGGTGGGACGGCAAATGCTGACCAAGCGCATTATCCCCTGCCTCGACGTTCGCAACAAGAAGGTCACCAAAGGCGTCAAGTTCCAGGGCAACATCGACCTCGGCGACCCGATCGAAATGGCCGTCGCCTACTCCGAGGGCGGATGCGACGAACTGGTCTTCTACGACATCACCGCCTCCGCTGAGCGAAGACCGATAGACATCGACATGGTCCGCGAGGTCGCGCAATCGGTCCGCATCCCATTTGCGGTCGGGGGAGGCATCCAGACGCTCGATGATATGCGCGAAGTGCTCCTTGCCGGGGCCGAGAAAGTCTCCGTGAACTCGCTCGCGGTTGAGAACCCCTCGATCATCGCCGACGGCGCGAGGGTCTTCGGCTCGCAGTGCATAGTCCTGGGCATGGACCCGGTTCGAGTTGACGATCTCGCCAGGTTCCCCTCCGGCTACGAGATAACCACGCAGGGCTTCCGCACCCGCACTGGCATGGACGCCCTCGAATGGGCAAAGCGCGCGGAGGAACTTGGCGTGGGCGAGATAGTCGTGAACTCAGTGGACGCCGACGGCACCCGCGACGGCTTCGAACTCAACCTGACTCGCCTGATTTCCACCAGCGTCGGCATCCCCGTCGTCGCATCGGGTGGAGCCGGCACTCCGCTGCACCTCATCGACGTTTTCAACGAAGGCGCAGCCGACGCCGCCATCATCGCCAGTATGATCCACACCGGCGAATATACCATCGGCCAGATCAAAGCCCGGCTTCACGAGGCTGGGGTGCCCGTAAGGCGAAAATGGTAGCCCCTCGCTATGACCATCGGATGAAGTGTCACAATGAGTTGTAGCAGGCGTCTCCGACGCCCTCCTTGGGGTCGGAGACCCCGACTACAACGGCTCTGACTCTCCGCCGCTAGTACAGCTCTGTTTGACAAGCAGGAGACGATAAGCTTGTCAGCGAATGCTCCTTCATCTATTCTCTCAATCGAACGTGGTTCGGGCAGCGATTATACTGACGGTCGCCCGACTTGAGGTAACCGAGATGTCGAGTGAACTGTGGATAGGCAAGGGACAGTGGGAGCAGTATCTACTGCCGCAGATGGCGAACAGGCACGGTCTTGTTGCCGGCGCGACCGGGACCGGCAAGACGGTCACTCTGCAAGTAATTGCCGAGAGGCTCAGCCGCGCTGGCGTGCCGGTCTTTGCTGCCGATGTAAAGGGCGACCTGTCAGGCATCAGCCAGCCAGGCACAGATAACCCCAAGATCACCGAGCGCGTCCAGAAGATCGGGCTAACCGACTTCAGCTTCGGCGGCTCACCTGTGGTTTTCTGGGATCTCTTCGGCAAGAAGGGCCACCCGATAAGAGCGACGATCTCGGAGATGGGGCCGCTGCTGCTTGCGCGCATACTTAGCCTTAACGACATTCAGAGCGCGGTTCTGTCCGTCGTCTTCAGGGTCGCCGACGATAACGGGCTGCTTCTTCTTGACCTCAAGGACCTCCAGGCGATGCTGCGGCACGTCGGGGACAACGCCAGCGACTACACCACCGAATACGGCAACATATCGCCGGCCAGCATAGGCGCCATCCAGCGAGGACTGCTTCAGTTGGAGGAGCAGGGCGGAGAGCAGCTGTTCGGAGAGCCCGCACTGAACCTGCAGGATTTCATCCAGACAGACAGCAGCGGCCGGGGAGTTGTGAACATCCTTGCCGCGGACACCCTGATGCAGTACCCCAAGCTCTACTCAACGTTCCTGCTTTGGCTGCTCTCGGAGCTTTTCGAGACGCTTCCTGAGGTTGGGGATCCCGACAAGCCACGCCTAGTCTTCTTCTTCGATGAGGCTCACCTGCTATTCACGGATGCACCGCCGAGCCTGCTGGAGAAGATCGAGCAGGTTGTTCGGCTCATCCGCTCCAAGGGCGTCGGAGTCTACTTCGTGACTCAGAACCCGCTGGATATCCCCGATACCGTCCTGGGACAGCTCGGCAACCGGGTGCAGCACGCTCTTCGTGCGTTCACGCCGAGAGATCAGAAGGCAGTCAAGGCCGCCGCGGAGACCTTCCGCATCAACCCCGACCTCGATGTGGAGACAACGATCACCCAGCTTGGTGTTGGGGAGGCGCTTATCTCGCTGCTTGACGAGAAGGGGACGCCGGGCATTGTCGATCGCGCCCTCGTCTGCCCGCCGCAGAGTCAGATCGGCGCTATCACTGACGCGCAGAGGCAGAGCATCGTTCAGTCTTCCGTGATCTACGGCTTCTATGAGAAGGCCGTCGACCGCCAGTCGGCCTACGAAATGCTCAGGCTCCGCGCCGAGCAGGCAGAGGCCCAGCAGATTGCAGCCGAGGCAACCGAAAAGAGACAGGCCGCCGAGGAAGAGGCCGACAGAGAGGCCAGAAGAGCAGGAACAGGCAGAAGGCGCGAGACACTGACTGAAGCACTCGCGAAAAGCGCCGTTCGCGCGATCGGAAGCCAGGTCGGCCGCCAGATCGTCCGAGGAGTGCTCGGCTCGATCCTCGGCGGCGGAAGCAGAAGGCGATGGTAACAATCCACATTGGCGAACACACCATTGCCCAGATCAAGGTGGCTTGCACGCGGCAGGGGTGGCGGTGAGGAGGAAGTGGTGGGGCAGCCAGACTCGACCTCCACGTTGCTGGACCTGATCGCGGAGTTGGGTTCAGATGACCTGGCTGCAGCCAAGCGCGCCCGCTCCAAACTTAGGGCCGTCTTCAGGCGCTCCATCGAGGACTTGGCCGCGCTGCTCACTCAGGGCAAACCTGAGGCAAGGAAGCTTGCGCACCAAAGCATTCGTCCAGTGGCAAGTTACCTTCCAATGCCGCTGCTCCTGTCGCTTCTTGAGAGCCAACACTCAGACTGCCGCGCCTTCGCGGCGCTCACGCTGAGTCTTAAGCGTCGCGGCCACAGAATGGAGCCGCTCACCAGGCTGCTACACGACTCTGAGCCTTGCGTCAGACGAGCGGCGATCAGATCACTCCACTCGATTGCGCTATTCAGCCAACGCGCAAGAGGAAAGCTGCCCATCGATGACCTAATAGACGCGCTGCGGGACGATTCTCCTGGCGTGCGCGAAGCCGCGGCCGAAGCTCTGGAACTCTGTGGCCGAGGCAAGGCATTCGATGCGCTTCTCACCAGCCTCAAGGATCCTGAACCTCGGGTCCGAGCGAAATCGGCGCTCTCCCTGATGATGATCGACAACGAGTCGGCTGTTGCTCCACTTGTGGGCGCGGTCGATGACGAAAGCCCGGAAACACGCTGCAACATAGCCTACGCGCTGTCCCGAACCCAGACCTGGCTCGAGAACAAGAATCCAGAGGCGATGGCGAGGCTAGTGGGTATGCTACAAGACCCCGATCCAAGCGTGCGAGCCGCTGCAGCGGAAGGGCTGGCGTGGATCGGCGACCCAGACACGACAGCCGCCTTACGTGCCGCCGCGACTGACGACAGTCCCGAGGTGCGCAAGCATGCTAATGCCGGTCTAGGCGAAGTCGGTGACGCCGATTCCTTTGACCGATTGCTTGCTGCGCTGGGGAGCGACTCCCCCGACGACCGTCAAGGCGCAGCCGAGGGCTTAGGCGATCTGGGTGATCCGCGAGCCCTGCAACCACTCATCAGCGCTCTTCAGGACGAGCACTACCTGGTGAGGATGTCGGTCGCTTGGGCGCTGGCTCACCTCGACCACCCCGATGCAGTTCCGCCGCTGATTGCTGCCATGAAGGATGAGCAGGCAGATGTCCGTGATGCCGTCTCGTCAGCGCTTGAGATGCTAGCGGATGAGCGCTCGACTGATGTGCTGATAGAGGCGCTTGAGGACGTGTACGAGTTTGTCAGGGCCAACGCCATACAAGCACTAGAGCACATCGGTAATCCCCGGGCCATCGAACCCATCAGAAAGCTTCTGAAAGACGAGGATGACTACGTGCGTAGCGTGGCCAGGGATGCGCTGCGCTCGTTTGGAAATGCCTAGTGTTGGACAGAGAGCGTGGTTTGCCCTCTGTCCAGTTTGTCTCCGTCTACTCCCCCACCATCCGCACCACCACCGGGCTGAATGGCGGGATTTCGAGTGAGAGGACGAGTTTGTTTTTCACCTTTTCGTAGGGTGCGCCTTCGAGGCGGATGTTCTCCATGAGGCCGAAGGCGTTGGGGCGGATGTCGATCTGTCGGGAGACCGGCTTATCCGTCAGGTTGAAGACGTTGATCACGCCGCGGTCTTCCTCGGGCAGCACATGAATGTGCGTCAGCTCGTCGAGGCCGTAGAACTTGCCCCTCGTATACAGGTCCTTGAGCGAGTTGTACTGCGCCATCGCTTGCTTGTAGGCCTGGTAACGGACGGGGTTGGACTTGCCCCCGCCTATCCCCAGGTGCCGCACGGTCGAAGCAAACCACCAGAACGCGAGGCAGTTGTCATTGTCGCCATTCATGTCAATGTGCAGATACATCGGCAGCGAATACGCCAGGTTGTAGTAGAACAGGCTGAACGCGTTGCCGGAGAGCACGTCCTCCAGCGGGTTCCACATGAACTCGAACCCCCAGTGCTCGTCAAAGCACCCCGCCTGATCGTGCAGGTAGTAACCCGGCAGGTAACGCACTCCCCACGGCCAGATCGGGTCGTGCATCTCGATCGAGAGATCCGGATGCTTCTCGTGGACTTTGCGGACCAGATCTGCAACCGCGCGAGCGTGCATATCCGGCGTAGTCGGCGTCGGATGCCCGTGGGTGATGTCTGAGCAAGGCCCGCGCCAGTCGAACTCGTCGAACATGATGAAGTCCATGCCGGCGTCGGCAATCGCCAGGATGCGCTTGAGCTTCTCCTCCTGGTACTGCTCGGAGCAGAAGCAGGGCTCATAGAACGGCTTGCGGCTGTAGGGCGCGTAATACCCGGTGCTGCCGTCGGAGCGCAGGCGGTACATCCCCGGCCACTCGTCGCAGTAGCTGCGGCCGATCGTGCGGAAGCCGACCTTGAGGCCATACTCTTCCCTGATCCTCCGCACGAACTCCCGCACATCGCCCAGCCGTTCCTCGTCCCATCTGGTGCCGCCCTCGCATGCCTCCCAGCCCGGGTCGAGGTAGAGCATTCCGCAGCCCATGTCGCGGGCGTACTCAGCTTCTTGAAGCAAGGCGTCGAGATTGTAGCTCTCCTTGAGGGACTCCCGGTTGTTGTCGTGCCAGCCCACGTTGTAGAGCTCGTTCCAGGTCACGGGCGGGTCGTAGTTGTCTGGCACGCCGTGGCCGAGGGCGCTCATATAGTCCCGGAAGAGGTAGGCCCCCTGCCGCCAAAGTCCCTCATAGAACTGGTAGCGAGTCTTGCCGAACGTGAACTCCGCATCAGCGGCGAGCACGCGTGCATCCACCGGCTCGTTGTAAAGCGAGGGCGCCGCGCCACCGAAGTTGACGTAGGCATCGTCCCCGTCGCGCTCAGTTGACAGCATCGAGAACTCGATCGCGTCCGGGTTGTGCTTGATCACCAGCAGGCCGTTCTCGCCATCTGTCCAGACCCATGCCTCGGAGCGTCCGCGGTCGATATCGACAACCTCCTGCACCAGGCGAGCGTTGTTCTGGAAGACGGAGCACTGGTACCGCCCGTGATAGACGTCGTCAAACGGATAGTCGTGCTTCTTCCCGTCTGGCTGCAGGCGGTATGGGATCGCGACAAACCGGTAGTTCTCGACGTCCTGCCATGTTCCCCCATATCTCTCCGGCGTCTGGAGACACTTGCGGAATCCGAACCGATAGCCCCGCAGAATGACGGCACTCTCGCTCTGGTTGTGCAAGATCACACGCTCTTCAAAGTAGTCCTGACCCAGTTCGGGGATATACAGCCGGTGACGCACCACTATCTTAGGCCCGTTGGAGTCATTGCCGAGCGTGCCACTGATGCTGACCCGCCTGCCGCCTCGCTTCCACGGTTCCTCGGTGAGCTGAGGGTTGTACAGCCCTTCCAGCCGGTAGATGTTGCCCTCGTATTCGGCGAAAGCGGAATAGCGATAGTCTGAGTCCGCAAAAGCCACGCCCGTGTAGGCGTCCTTCAGCGTAATCCGCCCGACGCGGTCACCCAGCTCCATGTCCAGTTGGTAATGTGTAGTCTTAATTGTCTCCAATGGGTCTGACTTCTCCTCAGTAACGAGCCTCCACGGCAGCCTTCGAGGCTGTCCGCAGTCCGTAGTTGTAGCAGGCGTCTCCGACGCCTCCCGGGGGCGTCAG
>CAZFYZ010000065.1:0-274 GCA_964523735.1 uncultured bacterium
CCTGCTTAAAGCGCTCAAACCCAAAGGTGAATATAATGTTGATCGTATGAGTTATATTCAGAACAAAAAGCAGATAGGCCGCAAGCCCGGCGATGCTGACCAGGCCATAAGGATAGAAGCTGCCGCCCAGAGCAACCATCAACGGCGCGCCGCTGAGTGTGAGGAAAAACCCGATCCAGAGGATATATTTCAGATAATCCCGCAGCAATTTGAGCAATAACACACTGCGCCGCGGAATCGGAGTGGGAAATAGAAAATCAATGTGCGCAAGGGA
>CAZFYZ010000065.1:284-20619 GCA_964523735.1 uncultured bacterium
CGAAAAAGCCTGGAACAACAGCACAATCGTCCCCGTACACAGCAGCAGAAATATCGCGGATGTTATCATCTCCTGAAGATGCAGGCCGCCCCCCGGCAGCTTGAAGCCGAGTTGACTGGGCCTCGGAGCGCCGGCCACCAGGATCATTGTCTGCGAAAACCACGCGAAAATGAACGCCGCAACAAACAGCGCGACAATCAGCCTCTTTGGACTTCGCAGGATGTTTTTGAGGGAATTCACCAACAGGCGATACTCAAGATAGAGTAGTGGTTTCAATCGTCTCGTTCTCCTCGACCAGCGTCAAAAAGACATCTTCCAGCGACGCGTTTCGGCCCATTTGCGCACGCTGATGAAGCTCATCGATGGTTCCCTCAGCGGTTATCTTCCCTTTTTGAATAATGATGATGCGATCGCAAAGATGCTCTGCCGTATCGAGCATGTGGGTGCTGATCAGAACCGATCCTTTTCGATCCTTGACATCCAGGATCATGTTTTTAAGTTCCCTGACGCCCTTAGGGTCGATACCTATCAGCGGCTCGTCAAGCAATATAACTCGCGCATCGTGCACAAACGCACAGGCTATGGCAAGTTTTTGTTTCATACCCTTGGAGAGACTGAGAACAAAATCGCTGCGTTTGTCGTCGAGGTCGAAGCGTCTCAACAGCTCATCGGCTCGTTTATCAAAGTCACTCATAGTCTGATAGGCCATAGCTATAAACCGCAGGTGCTCATAGACGGTCAGCATCTCATAGGGAGTGGGCACCTCCGGCACAAACGCCAGAAGTTTCTTAACGGCCTCCTCGCTTGTCGCCAAATCCAGGCCATCAACTTCCACTCTGCCGTCTGTCATTTGGACTATACCTGTGATACAGCGCAGAATGGTCGTCTTGCCAGCTCCGTTCGGCCCGACCAGCCCCACGATCTCTCCGTCGTTGACGGTAAAAGAAATCTCATCGACCGCGAGGGTCTTTCTATAATATTTAAGAAGGTTTTCTACTTTTAGCAAGCCAGCCTCCGTTGGGGTTCAGCGGGTGACGCTTATATTATAGCGTTATTTGGAGGTTATCGAGCCTTTTATAATGAAAGGCCCCAAATTTCAAACGATGCAGCAGCGATATCTAGCCCTGCTATCAAAAGGCTAAAACGTGCTGGGGGAAGATTGGAGGCGACGACCAGAATCGAACTGGTGATAGCGATTTTGCAGACCGCTGCCTTAGCCACTTGGCTACGTCGCCTCATTGGAGCGGGAGACGGGATTCGAACCCGCGACATTCAGCTTGGGAAGCTGACGCTCTACCACTGAACTACTCCCGCATGCGTGCCGCAGTCCGTAGGTCCGCGGCTCTTGACTATCTGCCGCGGTCCAGTGGGTCCGCGGCCTATTCACCTGCCGCGGTCCGGTGGGTCCGCGGCATTGGTGGGCGATACTGGATTCGAACCAGTGACCCCTTCGGTGTGAACGAAGTGCTCTCCCACTGAGCCAATCGCCCCCCTCACGCATAGGAATTATACACTTAGGCCAGGTGGAAGTCAATGGGCACTGGCTCACTGCAACGTCCCGCCGGACCGTGAATCACACGTGAGCCTCGGGTCACGAGCTACTTCCTGAACGGTAGTACAACTACGCCTTCGCTCGTAGTCCCTCGGACATTGCCGGTGCATGCTATCACGCCTGCACGCCTGGCGATTGCGTCCGCGATCTTCCGGTCCTCATCGGTCATTTCGCGACCAAGCATACTCATCATCGTGCCCGCATCAACGTAGACCAGCATGCAAGACTTCGAAGGGAGCTGCCTCTTGGCAAGCTGGAATGCCGGGGTGTCCACGATGCCTTTACCGTCTCCGCCAGCGACGGCCACCGAGTCCTTAGCGCTAGCCTTGGCATCTGTGCCTGTGACTCCGAGAACCACCCTGTCCTTTACCGAGGCGGTCCAAAACGTGGGATTGGCCTTCGGCCCAAGGGTGACTTTGGTGCCGCTCACGTCTGCCTCGGCCATCTGGATGCCTTGAGCCTTGGCCAATGCCAGTATCTTCCCTATCGCCTGGTTAACCACTGCAGGCTTATCTACCCTGGCGTTCAGCACGGCGCTGCCGGGCATTTGGGAGGGCTTCGCCGGCTTCTGAGGCGCGAAGTAGATGCTAAGCATCTGGATGCGCTCGATAAGGTCCGCAAACGGATCGAAGCCGAACTGTGCCTTGGCCTGCGCGATCCCCGACTCGATCTGGCTCTTTGCCGTGGAGTCCGAAAACAGCCCATCCTTGAGGATCTTCCAGTAGGCGCTGAAGTCCTGAACCACAAGAACGGCCGCTGCAGTCCCAGGCACGCCGGCAGCGAGTTCGTCGATCGGCAGTTCACGCCACTCGCCCATCGACTTCTTCGTGATCGTCTTCGACTGGAGCTTGATGCCGTCCGCGCTGGCGTCGCAGGTGCCCGCCGCGTAGGAGCCCTCCATCATGCCCTTCATCATCTCACCCACGCCAGGAGCCATCGCCGCAATTGGCGACATGCTCTGTATGAACTCGTAGTACTTCTCGCCGGACATGTAGAACCCTGCGACAGTAGCGCTGGAGGTCTTTCTGAGCTTGGTGTAGTTCTCATCAGACAGCAGGTTCGGCTTGCCGTTCGCCGTGTCGGCCATCTTCTTGAACGCGCTCTCGTTCGACGCAAACACCAGAGCCGTCTTCACCGCGCCCAGACACGCCGATGGTCCATAGTCGGCTGCCAGTTCGTGATACACGAACCCGCCATACTTCCGCTCCTTGACATGATCCTTCTTGAGCTTCGATTTCTCGATGATCAGCTTGACCAGCTTCTCCGAGTCCCTGCCGCTTCTTGTCACTGCGAATGCCGCCATAGATGGCGTGTCTCCGGTCGCCTCAGGCAATACCGCAACGCCGCCTGTGCCTGTGAGGCTCGGCAAGACGTCTTTCTCGATCTTGATCTTGAGCTCTCTGTTGATGAAATCGAACAACTTCTGCTGGGGGTCCTTGACACCCGCGTCTTCGAATATGTCCTGTATCACCGACATCGCCGCTTGCTTGTCGGCCGACTTGGTCAGATCGACTGTCACAGCGAACGCGACATCCTTCGGGATCATTGCGGCGGGATCGGCAGCCCTCTTAAGGGCGCAGGTAATCACGACTGCGGCGGCAATCAGGAGCAGGATTGCGAGAATTCCTGCCAACGGCTTCTTGCGCCGTGGCGGGTGTGGCGTCTCGGTCAGATGCTCGTCCATCTTCGGAGTCCCTCCGTGGTTTGAATGGGCTGATAGTGCTGATGTGGCTATTCTACATTCTGGGCGCATTGTCCTTGTGGTCCCACGGTCCTAGTGGCGTCGGTCTCTGGACGCTTAAGCACGCTCAGGTGCGAAGGGCTACTGGTTGACAATCTGCACATTCTGTGGCATTGCTGAAGGCAGACGGTACATGGATTCGGGGCATCGGACACGAGTCCAGCAAGCGCGCCCGTCCGAGCTGGCTAATCCCCGACTTCTCGCCCACTCCCGGCGGCCAGCCCGCGATTCCGCCCACGGCTGCTTCGATCCACGGCTGCGTCTCCTTCGAGGGCACGACGGAAACAAACAACCTGGAATGCATACACAACGTCTATAGGAACAGCCTCCCCGTTGATACGTGGTGGATCGACGCCGGTTGGTTCAGCCTCGTCAATAATCACTGGGCAGCCTCGGTCGGCAACTTCGACCCGGACCCGGTGCGTTACCCGAACGGGATGGATGAGAGCACGATTGCTTGTGGCGAACGCTATCTGCAGACGGTGCGGAAGCTTCTAGCTGACGGACATATTGTCAATCCTAATCTCCAGAATAATCTCAGTGTCTGTGGCGGGGCCAGCAGACAGGCTCTTCTTGAACTTCTGCCAGACATAGTCGACTTCTATCTTTCTGCCCACCTGGTATTCTGCATCCTGCTCTCTCGTATGACACATTCTGGTGAATGATTCGCTGCGGGCACCGTCTTCGCTCGTAACCTCAAATTCGGGCCAATCGCCCATACTGCCCATGTAGACTCTGGAGATGACGCCTCGCAAGGTTTGGACAGGAAGCTTGCCGTTGTCTATGTTTCTCCACCATTCAGGTGAACCGAACAGGCCATGTGTCTGCTGAAGACCAAACTTCTTGCTCGTCAACGTAGCTTCCTGAGTCCCTTCGATGCTCTGGGTGTCATTGCGCAGGCTATATACAGTTGTCATGGTTGCGCTCCATCGGAACGACAGCAACCGCTACCGTAGATTGCCGTATCGTTCCACTCATTGCGTGTCTGGGAATCTCAGCTCTCGCGTCAAACTCGTCCACCGTGATCTCGCCACGCACGCACATGTCTTTCAGGACATCCAGCAACGCCTCTCGGTATTGGTCTCGGCTGATTTCGCCACGAGCGTACCGGCCGCGCAGGATCTCCGCTGGCGAGCGACTGTCCTCTGCCGTCACGACACCTTGAAATACCGTCTCTGGAAGTACAGCGCCACGTTGACCAGACTTATCAGCGCGGGCACCTCGACCAGCGGTCCGATGACCGCCGCGAACGCCTGGCCGGAGTTAATGCCGAACACCGCCACTGCAACAGCGATCGCGAGCTCGAAGTTGTTGCTTGCCGCCGTGAATGAGAGTGTTGCGGTCTTGGAGTAGTCCGCACCGATCTTCTTGCCCATATAGAAGCTGACCAGGAACATCACCACGAAGTAGATCAGAAGCGGGATGGCGATCCTGACTACGTCCATGGGCAGGCGGACGATATACTCGCCCTTGAGCGAGAACATCACGATGATCGTAAAGAGCAGCGCGATCAGGGTGATGGGGCTGATTCTCGGGATGAACCGCTTCTCATACCACTCGCGGCCCTTAGTCTTCAGGCCGATGATCCTGCTCAGAATGCCAGCGATGAACGGGATCCCCAGGTAGATGAACACGCTCTTCGCGATCTCACCGATGGTGACATGTACAGCCACACCCTTCAGTCCGAGAAGCGGCGGCAGCACCGTGATGAAGACGTAGGCGTAGACCGAGAAGAAGAGGACCTGGAAGATGGAATTGAACGCCACCAGGCCGGCAGCATACTCGGTGTCGCCTTTGGCGAGTTCATTCCACACGATCACCATCGCGATACACCGGGCAAGGCCGATCATGATCAGACCGGTCATGAACTCTGGGTAACCACGCAGAAAGATGATCGCAAGGGCGAACATCAGGATCGGGCCCACGATCCAGTTCTGGACCAGCGACAGCGCGAGTATCCGGTAGTTACGGAAGACTTCGCCGAGCTCCTCGTACTTGACCTTAGCGAGCGGCGGGTACATCATCAGAATGAGGCCGATAGCGATGGGGATGTTCGTCGTGTCGACCGAGAACGTATTCCAGAACGCGGCGATGCCTGGAATGAGATACCCCGCCCCAACGCCTATCGCCATGGCAAGGAATATCCACAGCGTCAGATACCTGTCCAGAAATGAGAGTCTTCTTGTGGTTCCCTCAGCCATCCTAACCTTCTCCTCTTGTCATCTCTTCAATCAGCTTTCCTACCCTCGTCTTGGTCTGATCCCGAATCTCCCGCACTTTCTCGATCGACTGTCCCTTGGGGTCCTCAAGGCCCCAATCCTCCGTCGGGATGAACGAGGCCGGACAGACTCCTTCCGCCTCAACACCGCATCCCATGGTGATCACCCGATCGGCAGAGTTTGCCATCTCAAGGGTCATCGTCTTTGGATAGTGAGCTGTCATGTCGTAGCCGATCTCCTGCATGGCTTGGACCACCATAGGGTTCAGCCCGTCAGTCGGTTCGGTCCCGGCTGACGCAGCTACGATCCTGCCCGCGCCAAGTCTCTTCGCGAAGGCCTCTGCCATCTGGCTCCGGCCCGAGTTGTGGACACAAACGAAAAGAGCACTCTTCATCTTGCGGCCTCTTGCCCAGCACCCTCCGATCACTTACAGCGGCAAATCATGCGATCTGTGCCTGCCGATGCCTCTGCTAACGATACGATATCGGCTAGCAGTAACGCTGGACCTTCCGTGAGCGCTTCGACTCTAAGCGAGTAGTATGTCCACTGGCCTTCCTTGCGCGCGTTCAGAAGGCCCGCTTGCTTCAGTTTCGCCATATGGTGCGATATCGCAGGCTGATGCATGCCAAGCTCATCCACGATCCTGCAGACGCACGTCTCGCCGTCGCGCGCGAGCATCTGCACTATCCTGAGCCTTGTTGGGTCACCAAGCGCTTTGAATTTCTCGTCCATAGGGCAAGTCCATTAGCATATGCGTATGTACTGATATGGTAACAGTTCGCGAACAGCCGTGTCAACCACGCACGCGCCGCAACCACGACTCACAGTACGAGTCCGATCGTAGTCGCTTGCTCGATACTGTCGCCCACTGGACATCGACTCAACCCGGACGAATCATTCGCTCCTGCCTCCTCAGGGGTGGTCAGGAAGCGATCAAGCTGTCCACGCAGGCGACCAGCATCCTCGAGGCATTGTGGGGCTCCCGTCCAGTTGCCACAGGATGACTAACGGCACTGCTGGTTCCTGTCCTGTAGAGGATCGCGTATTAACTGTGTTGTATCATGGTACATGGAACGTGGCAAAGATAGATAGGCCCAGGGGCGGAGCATCCAATCTTGCATTGGTTAGACGGAAGCCCCAAAGCGACCAGGAGTGAGATTCCCAATTCGCACGCAATATTCGCTCCTTCCTGGCCAATGATGTTCCATATTATGGTACTCCCACTGACTGTGAGGCTCTACCGACCAAGGGAGGATTTGATGAAGATCTGCCTGACCTACGCTCTAGTGATCGCTATCACCGTCTCGGCTCTTTGCATGAGCGCCATAGCGGATCCAGTATATGAGTATCTTGGCGAAGATCCGGTCGCGATTTCCTATTTCCAGCAGGGCTGGGGTTCATTGGGCCTTGGCACGTGCGCGTATGAACCTGGCAAGACGCCGCTGCCTCTCCAGATCAAGGATAGAACATACACAAGAGGCTTGGGCACGCACGCAGCTGGCGAGATCGTGATAGACCTGAACGGGTACTATGAAGCATTCGAATCCGAGGTTGGGCTTCAGCCGATTGGCGGCACTGGGAGCGTGGTCTTTCAGGTCTATATGGACGGCAAGAAGCTATTCGACAGCGGCGTGATGCATGATTCCGATGCGCCTCGTCAGATCGCGGTGTCAGTGAAGTGCGGAGAGAAGCTCCGGTTGATTGTCACAGATGCTGGTGACGGGATAACGTGCGACACTGCCAACTGGGCAAATGCCAGACTTCTCAGATCTTCCGGAGTACCGCAGCAAAGCCTATCGGATATATCCGATTCTGCTCGTGTTGTCACCTGGGACCCCGCACGCATGGATGGCTGCGACGCAAGCCGTATCCAGGAGTACCTCGCCCAGGACGTCTATCTGGAGACCGATCTGGTTCCGAACACTGACGGCACCTACACAGCACCAGTCTCGGCAGATGGGCGAAGCTGCATCGGGCTTCAGTGGCTCGGCAACCGAGCGATTAAGGAAGCTGGCATTAGGTTCCTGGCTCCCACACAGACGCCACCGATCGATCAGGTGCAGATACAGGGTTGGTTTGGAGAGTCGCTCTGGCAGGGCGCTTGGCAGAACCTCACCGGGAACATCGAGCAGCAAAACGACGGTCTTCTTTTCCACGTGGCGCCAGCCTACAACTCGGGCATCGTCGTCACACCCAGGATCCGCTGGATTCTTCCCGCAGGCGCGAGTCCTTTTGTTGTCGCAGGCTTGCCTGTTGCCACCAAGACGCTCTGGCTCACTGCTGACCTTACCCTGCAGATGGAAGACCCCACCGCAGGCCAGAACGGCGAGATCAAGATCACAGATGGCTTCCTGGTTGCCCCAGACGGGACTAGGATGCCTGGCACACAGTCCTGGGATCTGTCCCAGCCGCTTCACCTCAAGGTCCGCTACCACCAACCCGGCGCGGTCAGATCCGACCGCACTGCCCTCCAAGTCCTGCTTCCATCAGGCGCATTCGCAGTGGCAGTCGAGGATGTAGTCACGAACAGATGCGTTTACGTGAAGAACCAAGGTTTCTTTGTATCATCTGACGCCTCAGGGATAACGCTTGATCAGTACGCGCAGGAAATCGCGGATAGGCAGACCGTCTTGCAAAGAGTGCGCAGCATGCCGGATCAGACATTCGCCCAGTCCCTGGCAAGAACTCATCACGATGTTCAGAACAACGGGCCGATGCTGATCTCTCTGGCGTGTGACAATGCCAAGTTCACAGTCCTGCGGGAGGGCGGCGTCCAGTTTGACACCAACCCCGACGGCACAGGCGGCATGGGAACTCTGGGCCCCTCCCTCTCCGGACCTTACTATGTGACTACCGGGCAGGCAATTCCGATTTTCGGAGGGTCAACCCCGCAGTGGACAGGAAGATATCTTGACGGCGGCTGGTACCCGGTGCCCGTGACTACATACCAAGCGGGCAGTGTCTCTTACTCGGCCAGATCATTCGTAACCCCCTATGACGATTCCGTATCTGGTTGGCTCAACCCCAAAGCTCTCTGCGTGATGGAACTGATAGCCAAGAACAACGGAACATCCGCCGCGTCCGCCGCGGTCAACATATCGTTCTCGGCCGACGTCTCCAAGACTGCTGTGCCATCCATACAGAGCAACGCGCGCGGGTACGTGGTAGCCAAGCCAACGGGCCTGATGGCCTTGGTTGATACGGCGAGTCGAGGCACGCTCACTGGGAGCGCTAGCGCTGGAGTTGTCACACTGTCCGGCACTCTTGCGGCCGGCGCAGAATCGAAGTGCTATGTCTACATTCCCGGCTGGGCAATGCAGACGAGCGAATACACGCAGCTGACGGGAGGCTCGGCTCTCCTCAATGACGTTCGTTCCTACTGGGACAGCGTGATGTCATCAGCCGCACAAGTATCGCTTCCGGACACGATGCTAACCAACGTGATCAAAGCATCCCAGGTTCACTGCCTGGTCGACTCGAGAAACGAGCTGAACGGTGCTCTTGTCCTCCCGTGGATTGCAGCTTCCATATATGGCCCGCTTGAGAGTGAAGCCCATTCGATCGTACGGGGGATGGATCTGTGGGGGCATCCTCTCTTCACGCAGAAGTCTCTGGAGTACTTCATCAGCAAGTACAACACCGCGGGATTCCTCACCACCGGCTACACGATGTTCGGTACCTCCTGGCATCTCTGGACCATCGGCCAGCACTACAAGCTCGACAGGGACACAGCCTGGCTGGCCCAAATCGACCCCGAGGTTACGCGCGTCTGCCGTTGGATCGTCGCGCAGACACAGAAGACCAAGAGGATCAGCCCGCTCGGCGAAAAGATGCCCGAGAACGGCCTTATGCCACCCGGAGTGCTTGCGGATTGGAACTCGTTTGCCTACCACTTCATGATGAACTCGTACTACTACGCCGCCCTGCAGTGGATGTCGGATGCGCTCAGCGCCACAGGCAACCCCGAAGCGCCGGCTTTCGCCCAGGCTGCACAGGAGCTTGAAGAGGAGACTCTACGAGCCTATGCGTGGGCCAAAGCGCGGACACCTGTGCTACCGCTT
The DNA here is from genome assembly GCA_964523735.1 of uncultured bacterium. GTDB lineage: Bacteria > Armatimonadota > UBA5829 > UBA5829 > UBA5829 > CAZFYZ01. The sequence goes on from CAZFYZ010000065.1 coordinate 9,858, forward strand.
CAGGATGGAACCTGGGTCTGCGGATACCCCTCGCAGCTTCACAGCCCCGGGCCGCTGGGCGACTTCTTCCCCAATCAGGACGGCGGCCGAAGTTGGGCCTATGATGTCGAGCTGGGTGCAAACCACATGGTCTCCGCGGGAGTTCTGGATGCATCTGGAACAGCCACCGGCGAGATGATGGACCACTTGGAGGACGTCCAATTCCTGGCAGACGGATGGTTTGACTACTCGTCTGCTCAGAACCATGCTGATTGGTTCAACCTTGGCGGATTCGCAAAGGTGCAGCCCTATTACTGCAGGAACGCCGAGATCTACGCGATGAGGGATGACGTCAAGCCATTCGTCCGCAGCTACTTCAACAGCTTAGCCTCGTCGCTGAACGTGGAGTGCCTGTCGCTTTGGGAGCACTTCGCTGCGCACGGAGCCTGGGACAAGACCCACGAGACCGGCCTCTTCCTGCAGCAGAGCAGATTCATGCTCGTGTTTGAGAGAGGCGATAGCCTCTGGCTGGCCCCGTTCGTAACCAACAACTGGCTCGAAGACGGGATGGGGATCAGCGTTCAGAACATGCCAACGAACTTCGGAAACGTGAGTTACACCGTCACCTCGCACGCCAATAGCGGCTACATTGAGGCAACTATACAGGGGCCGGTCCGGACCGCGCCCAGCTCTATCGTTCTCCGTCTAAGGCATCCGCAAGGCCAGCACATCCAGTCGGTGACTGTCAACGGCGCAGCACATGCGGCATTTGACCCCGCCAACGATACTATAACGCTGCCACCAACCGCAGGTCCGATCACCGTGAGAGCCAACTACTGATGAAACGCGCATACCAGACGAATGGGAGACAATACACTATGATCAGATGGAACAACCCCAAGGTTCTCACACTCCTCTGCATCGGCGCGCTTGCACTGTCGTCTCAGGCCGGCCTCTGTGCCAACCTGCTGCGCAATGCAGGTTTTGAAAACGGCGCACCGGCGGTGAGCGGCAGCGATTCCTCAACTGGTTCTGCAGCGCAATGGAGCTACGCGTTCACTGGCGACTACTGCACCATCGCAGGGGATAGCGTCGCGTACTCAGGCGGCCAAGGCTGGGGTTTGCCGGCTCAACCACGTAGTGGGGCGGAGGCGCTTCGCGTTTGGTCGTACGGCTCAGGCGAAGGGGTCGTCTCGGTCTATCAGGATCTAGCCATAGCCGCCGGCACCGCCTACACTGCCTCTGTGTACGCAAAACCGCTGGATATTACTGGCATGGGATTCGGCGCGCAGTGCGCCGACAAAGTGGCGCTTTGGGTTCAGGACTTGGACTCTGGCGGCAACCCTGTAGGTGATCTGTGCAGGGTCGAGTATGCATATGCCAGCGCCGCTTACCAACCATTGACCGCAAGTATCACGTCCGCAACCGGCAGGATCAGGTTCGGCCTCTGCGCAACCATCTCCTGCTCGCATCAGGACGGATACGTCCTGTTCGACGATTGCTCCCTTGAAGGGGCGGCGCCCAATACTCTGGCTGGAAGAGTAACAAGCAACGGCACGCCGGTTGCAGGAGCTCTTGTGACCTATGATGCAGCCTCGGCTGTCACGGACTCCAATGGCGAGTACACGATAGTATTCCCCACGTTGAATCGCTATCTGCCAGTGCGAGCGAGTGCAAACGGCTACCTGCCCCAGAAGAGGTGGCGGACGCTTTCGTCAGGGATCAGCACGGTAGACATCGATATGCCGGTGGCCGGCGACAACCTGCTTGTCAACCCGGGCTTCGATGACGGCACTCAGCCTCCAACCAGCAACACTTGGCCGAATCCGCCGGTTAACTGGGTCAGCGAAAGCCCCGGCTTTGGCTCCAAGGAAAGCACTCTTGCGACATACGCTCCTCCGGCATATTTCCGCAGCGGAGAAGAGGCTTGGCATCTGTCGGCCCAGATGGCAGGTGGCCCGCCGCAGTCAGGCGTTGTCTGTCAGCAAGTCGCTGTCTTGCCGAACAATCACTATGTAGCGAGTGCATGGCTCAAGGCGGTCGGCAGCAACTGGACAGACCCAGCCCAAAGAGCAGCGCTATACATTCGGCTCGTGGATGCCGGCGGCAGCATCACCCAACTACCGAAGCAGTACCTTCAGGATTACTCGGGGTGGACCCAAGTTGCCCAAAACTTCGACACCGGGCCCAACACTGCATCTGTGATATTTGGCGTCTGGGCCAACATGACCGGGGAAATGAACAGCAACCGAGTCATCATCGACGACTGTGCGCTAGCCGGCCCTGGCCCTGTCGCCAGTGTCTCCGGCACGGCTACCGACGCCTGCACCGGACAGCCCGTCGCCGATGTCACCGTCTCGGTAGGATCGGCCAGCACAACCACAGCCCCGGATGGAACATATTCGCTTCAAGACGTCAGGCTGGGCACGTTTGCAGTCACCGCAACAAAGGCTGGCTACCACGGCGTATCGCACGCGATGATTGTAGGCATCGGGGCGAACACACGAGATTTCGCGATGCCTCCAGAGCCAGTGGACAACCTGCTTGCTGACCCCAGCTTTGAACTGCTTCAGCGGGGGGGCGTATTGGAATTACCAGGTGACTGGTCAACACTGGTCGATGGGTGGCACTTCGAGGCGCTGGCGATCGGCCCGTCCCAGGGTGCAAACTGCAACTTCGCCCATGACGAAGGATATGCCGGCTTCGATCCGATCGACGGCGAGGAATCCATGATGTTCTATGCCAACTGGGCTGGCGCGGACTCCCGCTCCTCTCACCTGCAGGCGTGGCAGGAGGCGGCGATAAGCCCCATGTCCCTATGTATCGCGGGAGCATGGACAATGACGGCCAACAAGTCCGCATCGGGCTTCGGCAACGCAGGCGATGAAGCCTCTTTGCTCGTTCAGGAACTCAGAGCGGACGGCTCCGCTAATGGCGCGGCTCACTCGTCTGCGCGAGTCACTGCCGCGACCAATGGATGGGTTTTCCTCGGCACCTCGTTCTACCCGCAACCGGACACAACGAAAGTGCGCTACATACTGGATACCAAGCTTAGTGGCAGCACGATCGTGAAGTGGCTCGATGCAGACGGTACCGTTGGCTGGGATCACTGTGGGCTTCAGGTCAAAACCGCAGAGTCACCGACAATGGTTGGCAATCTCTCCGAGTGCGACGGCTTGCCTACCGGAACGCTCGTCAAAACGGTCGCCGCTAAGGTGATCACGAGCCCCACATTCGGCGCAATGCCTGGTAACATGGTCTACTTGGAGGATGAAGACCGGACAAGTGGGATCAAGGCCATCGCCCCATCAACACTTGGAACGTTGGCTCTGGGCGATCGAATCATTGTCACCGGGCGAACGGGCATGGACAGTAACGGTGAGCGCTACATCGCCGCCACCGACTTCTCCGATCACTCCACAGGGACTCCACTGGGCGCACTCGGCCTAAGCGGCAAGGCGTTGGGCCTGAGCCAGACTCCTAAGGGCATCCTTGTCACAATCTGGGGCAGAGTGACCTACGCCGACCCAAATGGAGCGTATGTCTACATCGATGACGGAAGCGGCATCCGCGATGGAACGGGCAAGACGGGGATGATGGTGACGCTCGACGACAGCAGCATCACAAAGACGGTTGGCGAGACAGACTATGTCGTCGTCACAGGTCTGCTTGGCAGGGCGATGAACGGCACCATAAGCGTACCAGCCGTCAGACCCCGAACCGACGACGACATAAGATAGCCACTGCCGCCGACTCACGCCGGGATTGCTTTCTGCAGGCACCACGGCAGAGCGACAGCAGCTGATAGGATCCTGCGTGCCCAAGATAACGTTGGCCCCAGACACCTTGGAGGTCGAGATAACCTACAAGATACCTGAGGCCATTTGCGAATAACATGGGAGCGGGGGGAGGATTCGAACCTCCGACCTTCGGGTTATGAGCCCGACGAGCTACCGGACTGCTCCACCCCGCGTCAACAGAAAGATTATACCACCCGCGCACGCACTTGTAAAGGCTTCCGGCGAACCCAGGTCAAACAAAATGCCTACTTGAGTCTGATTCTCGCGAATCTGAGCTTGCCGGCGCGGAGGATCTGGCCGTCGGCAGGAGTCACGTTGGCGCTTGGATCCGCGATCTTCTCGCCGTCGAGTGTCACCGCGCCCTGCTGAATCAGCCGCCGCGCCTCGCTGTTTGACGGGGCCATTCCGGCCTTCACAACAAGCTTCGGAGCCCAGATCGAGCCGTTCTCCAGGTCGGATGCCTCGAGCACCAGCTCCGGCATATCCTCGGGTATCTCCCGCTGGCTGAATACACGCTCGAACTCCGCCTGAGCTTCGGCTGCGGCCCCCGCCGAGTGGTAGATCGTCACGATCTCTCGCCCGAGCCGCTTCTTGATGTCCATCGGGTGCATCTTGCCCGACTCAAGCCCCTGCGCGATCTCATCGATCTCCTCCAACGGGACATCGGTGCACAGCTCGAAGTAGCTGCGCATAAGCTCGTCCGGTATGGACATCAGTTTGCCAAACATGTCCTTTGGAGGTTCCGTCACGCCGACGTAGTTGCCGAGTGACTTCGACATCTTCTGGGTACCGTCGAGGCCAACGAGGATCGGCATGAAGAGACCTATCTGCTCCTCCAGATCGTATTGAGTTTGCAGATCACGCCCCGTCATGATGTTGAATTTCTGGTCCAGCCCGCCGACCTCGATATCCGACTCCAGCACGACCGAATCATACGCCTGGCACATCGGGTACAGGAGCTCATGCAGTCCGATCGGCTTGCCCTGCGCGAATCTGTTCGCGAAGTCGTCTCGCTCCATTATCCGGGCGACTGTGAGCTTGCCCGCGATCTTGAGCACATCCGCGAAACCCAACGACCCCAGCCACTCGCTGTTGAAGACGACGCGCGTCTTGCTCTCGTCGAGGATCCGACAGTACTGCTCGTAATAGGTCTTGGCGTTCTGCCTGATCTCCGCTGCGTTGAGCTGAGGTCTTGTGGCGCTTCGCCCAGTTGGATCGCCAATGCTCGCGGTGAAGTCCCCAATGATTATGATGACCTCATGTCCAAAGTCCTGGAACTGCCGCATCTTGCGAAGCACGACCGCGTTGCCGAGGTGAATGTCGGGCGCGGTCGGGTCCAGCCCCAGCTTGATCTTCAGGGGCTTTCCGGTCTCCTGTGACTTCTTGAGCTTGGCCTTGAGGCCCTCTTCCGGCGTTATCTCCAGCGTGCCACGCTTAATGGCGGCGAATTGCTCATCGACGGTCAACTGTCTCTCCCATAGTGCTCTCGTTCGTGTGTGCCTATGGTATCACGTGGCTCAACCGATGGTCAACAACTGGTCGGGTCTGGACATCAGTACGCGTAGAGCTGCTTGTAGGGACGCGAGCTGAGCGGTCCCAACTTGGTGAACTGGGAAGCCTCGATTCCGGAGACATCCACACCAAGAAGCTCGCCATACTTGGCTACATAGTTGCTGAGAAGCACTTCGTCAGCCGGGGTCAGTTCGGCCGGTCCGACATCGGTGCTGATATTATGATCAACGAGTTTGCCTCGCACAAGGATGGCCCCGCCATGCATCCCCGTGCCTATGTGGCTGCAGCTATGCGGCACGCCATCAGGCAGAGTCAGGCCCATGACGATGATGGCACCACCAGCCATATACTCTCCCAGGAAATCCTGTGTGGTTCCGCCGATCACGATCACCGGGCGCTTCTCCATATACTCCTTCATATGGATGCCGACTCTATATCCCGCATTGTCGCGGATGAACACCTCGCCCCCACGAGCAGAGAAGCCGGTGATGTCGCCCGCCCTGCCGTGGACGATGACGCGGCCCGCGTTCATGGTGTTGCCGGTACCGTCCATGACATTTCCGTAGACGGTTATCCCTGGTCCATCCAGAAAGGCTCCGAGATCGTTTCCCGGAGTGCCATCGATCCTGATCTTCACTCGGGCCAGTTCCGCGGAATCGGCAGTTCCGTAAAGATTGGTACCGATATACCGCTGGCCGATGACATTCCGAATGGTCACGTCTCTCGCGCCCCCGGCCACTGCCTCGCGAAGCTTCTGATTCAGCTCGGAGTAATGCTGTCCCGACGCGTCTATGCTAAACTCTCTTGCGGCCTTGCTCAAAGTCTCCACCTTCTTTTACCCGCCGGCCGGGCGCACCCCCAGGATGTCCAGCTCCACTCGGCTAAGCCCGATTCCCCTCAACTGGCTGCGATTACTGCGCAGGCTCTCGATGGAGTTCACGCCCATTCCACCGAGCATCTCTTTGATCTCATGCGACCAGCCCGTCACGAGGTTTACAAGCCTCTGACGAGCGATGTCTGGGTTTACGCGCTTTGCGAGATATGGATCCTGCGTCGCGATTCCCCAGTTACACTTGCCGGAATAGCACTTCTGACATAGGGTGCAGCCAACTGCGATGAGCGCCGCTGTGCCGATATAGACCGCATCGGCTCCAAGGCCGATGGCCTTAACGATGTCACCGGCATTGCGGATCCCGCCACCGGCGATAACGGAGACCTGATTGCGGATGCCTTCGTCCCGCAGTCGCTTGTCGACTGCCGCCAGCGCAAACTCAATGGGCATGCCCACGTTGTCTCTGATCACCTTGGGAGCCGCCCCCGTCCCGCCTCGGAAGCCGTCGATCGCCAGCACATCGGCTCCCGCACGAACGACCCCGCTTGCTATGGCGGCAGCGTTATGCACGGCCGCTATCTTTACCGAGATCGGGACCCGGTAGTTTGTCGCTTCCTTAAGGGCGAAGATAAGCATCCTAAGGTCTTCAATCGAGTAAATGTCATGCTGCGGCGCAGGAGAGATGGCGTCGCTGCCTGCTGGTATCATGCGCGTGAGCGACACCTGCTCGCTGACTTTCTCTCCCGCAAGGTGTCCGCCGATCCCAGGCTTTGCGCCTTGGCCGATCTTGATCTCGACCATCCTCGCTGAGTTGAGATACTCGGGGTGAACCCCAAATCGTCCCGAAGCCACCTGGACGATAGTGTTGTTCCGGTATTCGTAGAAGTCTGGATGGAGGCCGCCTTCGCCCGTGTTGTAGAGGGTTCCCAACTCGCCGGCCGCTTGCGCCAGTGCTTTCTGGACCTGGTAGCTGATCGCTCCATACGACAACGCCGAGAAGATGATCGGCATGTCGATCGGCACCTGCGGCGGCATCTTCGCAGCGAGCTTGCCGTTCTCTATGTCAATAGACTGCGGTCTGGAGCCGATGTGCGTCCGCAGTTCCATTGGTTCGCGCAGCGGATCAATGGATGGGTTGGTTACCTGACTTGCATTGATCAGCAGGTTGTCCCAGTAGACCGGCGCGTGCTTATCGTTGCCGGAACCAGTCAGCACTACGCCGCCTGTTTCGGCCTGGCGGTTGATGTCTTTCACGTGCTCGCCTGACCAACTGCCGTGCGCCCTGTATTGAGCCGGATTCGACCGGATCACAATCGCGTGCGTAGGACAGAGAACTGAGCATCTCTGGCAGCCGACGCACTGCTCGGGGCGGTGGCGAATGATGTCTTCGTCCACGTCCCTATAGTGCACGTCAAAAGAACACTGCCGGATGCAGACCTCACACTTTGTGCAGCGGTCGTAGTCTCTGTCCACAGTGAACTCGGCCAGTCGGTTTGAGCGGATTGCGAAGTCACTTGCCTTCCGCTGGCTCATGCTACCACCTCTTCTCTTCGGACGGGCACCAACGTGGCGGCCAAGTCGACCCGTGGGGGCGACGGCAGAGACCCCAGCTTCCCAACAACAGGGACGCCTCCCATAGGGGTCCAGACGGCGTCAAGATCGGGTGAGATCAGCCTGATCGCGGCCTCCTCTGACGATAGATACAACAGGTTTCCTTTTGTGGCTGCGGTCAATGGCCGCAGGCGTATCCTGTCGGTAAGAGCAATCAACTGCTCCCCGTTTGCTACCACTATCGCGAACGGCCCATTCATCAGCAGCCCGCCATACATAGAACGGAGAGCTGTGTGGAGTTCACGGTCATCGTCCTCCATCCGGTCAATCTCGTCCCAGAGCGGTGGCGCCACTACCTTGGCGAACATCTCCGGGGTCATGCCCCCGCGCCGCATCAGAAGATCAACAGCATAGGCGATGACCTCGGTATCCGTAAACAGCGTGCAGCGATAGCCCAGCGTCTCCAGGAACGATCTGTTTGCGCCATAGGAACTGATCTCACCATTGTGAACGACGCTCCAGTCCATCATGCTGAACGGGTGAGCACCGCCCCACCAAGCCTGGCTGTTCGTTGGAAAACGACTGTGGGAAGTCCAGATATAGCCCTGGTATTCCTCGAGCCTGAAAAACCGAGCGATCTGTTCAGGAAAGCCGACGCCCTTGAAGACGCCCATGTTCTTACCGCTTGAGAAGACGAATGAGCCCTCGATCTCACTGTTGATGCGCAGCACTTTGTCGGCGACATAGTCCTGGTCGGATACTCCATCCACAGCCCCGGCCTTCCGCAGAACGAAGTAACGCCAGAGCAGGGGCTCGCCTGATATGCCATCAGTCCTCCGGGTTGGAATCTCCTCGGATCGTGCCACTTCGAACTGGTCTCGCAAGAACTGCTCGGTTGCGGCTCTACCGGCTTGACTTGTATACATCACGTGGAGTGCATAGTGATCCTTGTGCTGTGGGTAGATGCCGTAGATCGCGAACCCGCCGCCTAGACCGTTACCGCGCTCGTGCATGTTCTCCATTGCCCGGAAAACTGGCTCGCCCGAAAACGGCTTCCCCGTCACGTCCATCATGCCAAAGATCGCGCAGGCTGAGATGATCTTGTCTTCCCGGTAAGGGTTGTTGACTTGGTTAAGATCTTTCATAGCCAGTTCCTCCCGCAACCATTGATGCGTTCCTCGACAATGTCCCTGGGCAAATCTATAAGCCCCAGCGTCCCCTCCAGCAGCTTGGCCTCCAGACCGCTGACGCTGATTCCCGCGCGCATTATCCCCGTCAGAAGACCAGCTCTGTCTACGCTGCCGATGATGATCATCCCGACGAGTTTGTCATCCTTAATCACAAGTTTGCGGTAGTTTTTGCCCTCTAACTTGGTCAGCACCTGGAAGCCATCACCCTCTTCATGAGAGGCGAACCCAGCGGACATGGTCGTCAGGCCAAAGAAGCTGGTCGAATTGACGCTCATACCTATGTTGTACTCCGCATCGCGTCCGATCATATTCAAGCCGGCGACGCGTCCACCGATATACGCGTTCGGGAGTATCGGGACAACTCGCTTGCCGCCGACTAGGGGATCATGGCCTTCCGCGATGTCTCCGGCTGCATAGATGCTGTTGACACTGGTTCGCATGCGGGCGTCAACCAGTATACCTTTGCCTAGCCTTATCGGAGAATCTCTAACAATCTCCACTCTTGGCCGGACTCCAACAGTGACGAACGCACTGTCGCAGGCGATGCTCTCACCGGTGCTTAGTGCGGCAGTCCAGAGGTCGTTCGATCCTTCGCCAGCGTCCAGGCTGACAACCTTTACCTCTGTCAAAACATCGACTCCGCGTCTCACGAATTCCTTGCGTACGATCTCCGAGGCAGTTCGGTCGAGCGCCATCGGCAGCACCGTGTCTGCCAGCTCGACCACCGTTACCTCCTGTCCCATCTCCACCAGCGCCTCGGCTGTCTTCAGACCTGTTAGTCCAGCTCCGATCACCACGGCGCGACTTGAGTGGGCGAGCCATCCCTTGGCGCGTCTGGCATCGTCTATCGTGTTCATGAAGAACACGCCTGGCCGGTCGATGCCGGGAATGGGTGGGGCGATCGGGCTGCCGCCCGACCCCAGCAGGAGTGAGCCAAAGCCTATCCTCTCTCCGGTAGCGAGCAGGATATCCTGGCTATCGGCCTGTACCAGCTCTACCTGCTCCCCAAGGCGGCAGATCACGTTCGCCTTCTCGTAGAAGTCCAGCGGGCGGTAGTAAATGTTGTTCTCGGCGACCTTGCCGCACATGTAGTAGGTTATGAGCGGACGCGAGTAGGTGTGTTCGGGCTCGGAGGCTATGACTGCAATGGAGGCTAACTTGTCACAGCTTCTGATGGCTTCGATTGCGCCGACAGCCGCGGTTGAATTCCCGACTATCAGATGATCGAATCTAGTTGTGGTCATCCGAGCCCTCCTCGATTACTAGAGCATCGTTCGGACAGTGCTCAACGCAGGACGGGAAGCCGCGTTCGCGGCAGAGGTCGCATTTCAGCGCAACCCGACCATCACGCGTGTCCGGCTTGACGGCGCCGTTGGGGCACATGAGGACACAGGTCCAGCATCCTATGCATCGGGTGGGGTCGACAGTGACCAGGCCCGTATCTTGGTCCTTAGTCATCGCGCCGGTGATGCAGCCGTAGACACAAAGTGGTTCATCACAATGCCTGCATTGGAGCGCGAAGGACTCGCAGCCGGCTTCCTCGAGATCGACACAAGCAACCACCTCAGGCGCATTCGGTCTGAATGCCTTATAGACGTTCTTGGAGGCCGAGTGTTCAACCTTGCACCACACACGGCACAGCCCGCATCCGATGCACACTTCCGGAATGGCCTTGATACGAGACATGGTCATCTCTCCCATAGATGTGAAAAAGCGCCACGCATTGCGAGAATGCATGGCGCCAGCTCTGGCTAGTGTAGTTCAACAATGATGGCTGGAGGCAACCCTTGCCTCTAAGGTAATGTTACCATACGGTCTGGTTTCGGTCAACTGCAATGGCTGTAAGAGTGGTGTACCCTGTGAGTGTGTAAATTGGAAAGGGAGTATCCTTTCGGTTG
>CAZFYZ010000066.1:0-7100 GCA_964523735.1 uncultured bacterium
GAAGAAGCTTGCCGACTGCGGCATCAGGGTCGTTCTGACCTGGGGCTACAGATCCGTCGAGAGCCAGAACCAGCTATACGCCAAGGGCCGCACCTCGCCAGGAAGCATCGTGACCAATGCGCGCGGCGGATACTCCTGGCACAATTTCGGCTTAGCCGCCGACTATGCCTTTGTGATCAACGGCAAGATCAGTTGGAAGGGCCCGTGGGACCTGTTCGGAAAGATAGCACGGCAGTGCGGCCTGGAGTGGGGCGGCGACTGGAAGAAGTTCACTGATCGCCCACACGTCCAGTGGACACGGGGCAAGACGCTGGCGCAGATACGCGCGGCGGCACGAAAGGGCTCCGGCAAGTAATACTCACCGATCTTGGGATATGGCCCATTTCTCTGGACGTGGACTTGATTTCCTTGCGGTAGTGAGTGATGAATGGACACCAAGACACCCACGCGAGGAGGAGTAATGAGTGATTCTGTTTTGAGGCAGGTCGCGGACCTGCAAAACCTGACATACGAACAACTCAAGGAGCTGTGGCGGACGCTGAACGGCAGTGAGCCACCGGCATACAATCGGCAGTACATCACGAAGCGGCTGGCATACCGCATCCAGGAGATCGCCTGTGGCGGGCTTTCGGATGAAGCCCACGAGAAGATGGGCGCGGCGCTCAAGCGCCACGGCTACAATGAAGACGGCATGCCCGTGCGCACCGGAGATCGGCGCGTCAGTTCAAGCAGAAACCTGCCGATCATCGGCAGCAAGATCGTAAGGGAATGGAACGGCAAGCGATATGAGGTCATCGCCCTGCGGGACGGGTTCGAGTTTGAGGGGCGCAAATACCGGTCACTTACGGCGATAGTGAAGGCGATAACAGGCACGCACTGGAACGGCCGCAAGTTCTTCGGCGTGGCCGGAAGGAGCAGTAAATGACAAGCAGCGGCAGCACGCGCTGCGCAATCTATACGCGAAAGAGCACGGAAAAGGGCCTTGAGCAGGAGTTCAACTCGCTTCATGCCCAACGCGAAGCGTGCGAGGCGTATATCGCGAGTCAGCGCCACGAGGGTTGGATCGCGCTTGCAGAACACTACGACGACCCCGGGTTCTCGGGGGGCAACATCGAGCGCCCAGGGCTGCAGAAGCTTATGCGCGATATTGAGCGCGGTAGAATCGACTGCGTCGTGTTCTACAAACTCGACAGGCTTTCCAGATCTCTGATGGATTTCGCCAGGCTCGCAGAGTTCTTCGAGCGCCACAATGTTACGTTTGTCTCCATTACCCAGCAGTTCTCCAGCACGACCGCGATGGGACGCCTGACGCTGAATATCCTCCTGAGCTTCGCCGAGTTCGAAAGGGCGATCATCGCAGAGAGAGTTCGCGACAAGATAGCCGCCGCCAAGAAGAGAGGCAAGTACCTGGGCGGCACGCCGACGTTCGGCTACGACGTCGACTACCAAAAGAAGCGGCTCGTGACCAACCCCGTGGAAGCGAAGATCGTCCGTCGCATCTTCAAGCGATTCACCGAAACAGGCTCTTGCCTGGGGATAGCAAAGGAACTCAACGCCGAAGGCGTATCAACAAAATCCTGGACCACCAAGAGAGGCTCGTTTCATCAGGGCGGGCACTGGAACACGCAGCATGTATACCGCGCGCTCAAGAACCGAGCCTACCTCGGCGAAACGGTCCATAATGGCGAGTCATATCCGGGCGAGCACGAGGCGATAGTCCCCAAGCCTCTCTTTGACAAGGTCCAACAGATCTTCGAGAGCGGCACGTCGAGGAAACGAAACCAGGAAACCCATGAGGTCAAGGCCCTGCTGCGAGGGATCATCCGGTGCGGCCACTGCGACAGGTCCATGGTGTGCGCCTATACCACGAAGAAGAGCAAGGTCTACAGGTACTACACCTGCAATGGCGCGAGGAAGAATGGCCACGCGTCATGTCCGGTGAAGTCTGTCCCGGCTGGGGAGATAGAGGCGGCTGTCATCAGCCAGCTTCGCGTGCTGCTGCGGTCGCCGGAGATGATTGCCCAGACTTTCGGGGCGGCGAACAACCTGGACGCCCAGGAAATCGCCGACCTATCGCTTGAGAAGTCCAGCCTGGAGATGCGCCTGGTGGAACTCAAGGCGCTCGCGAGCGAGATGATTGCTTCCGATGCCGGGGGCGAAACGCCGTCCGAGCGGTTTGTCGAGATAAGCGACGACATCAACCAAGCACGGCGACGGCTCTCAGAAACAGAGGCGCGCATCGTTCAGGCCCAGGAAAACACATTTACTGAACAGGATGTCGCTGACGCTCTCCGCAAGCTTGACCCCGTCTGGGACGAACTCTTTCCGTCAGAACAGCACCGGATTCTCCGGGCGCTCGTGGAAGGTGTGGTCGTCATGACCGATGGCCTCGATATCCGGCTCCGCGCGGACGGCATCCATTCGGTAGTAACAGAACTCAAGGACAGCGAAGAAAGGGTTTGTATGGTATGAGCAGTGTTACATTGAAGCAAAGCGAGCAGGGCGTTCGCGTTCACGTCCCGATGACATTCAGAAAGCGTTCCGGCCGCAGGGAGATAATCGTGCCGGACGGTCTCGATGGCACACAGGACTCCGCGCCTGATTACCATGAGGCGCTGGTTATCGCGATATCTCGCGCACATCGCTGGAAGAAGATGCTTGACGAGGGCAGGTACGGCTCGATAGCTGAACTGGCGCAGGCGGTGAAGGTAAACCGGCATTATCTCGCCCGGCTACTGCGGCTCACGCTGCTCGCACCGGATATCATCGAAGCGATCCTCGACGGCCGGGAGCCGGACGGGATGTCGCTTGAGCAACTGCGGAAACCGATGCCATTGCCATGGGCGGAGCAACGAAAGCTTCTCAAACGTCCTGATCAGCGCGCTGAGCTGTCTGCCGCGCACTCAACTACAGCCTTACCAGAGAACACACTGGCGAAGGACTCTAGAACAATATCTCTCGCAGCCTTGACCGCATGTGGTTCGAGATCGCCTCGTAATCACCCGACTTCCGGTATTCCAGCATCTGGATGATGTCGGTGTCTTCGAGCACAACAATGCATCCTCGTCCATCGCTGAGAACATCCCGTGCTGATTTCAGAGCCCATTCCCTATCGCGGATGCTGCGGCATACAAGAATCCCGAACTGGCTTCTCTTGTTGCCAAAGCGCCCCGTCAGCTGATCGAGCTCTGGATTCGCGATATCTTTGGTGTAGTTCTTGCATTCGATCAACACGTAGGGGCAGAAGATATGGTGCAGATTGTTCAGATCACCGAAGAAGCCTTCCGTCCGCGCGTTGTCCGCAACAATGTCAATACGCTTTCGCCCCTCATTGATCTCCTGCTCCACTACGAGGTTGCGAAGTTGCGGGTAGAACACTGCTTCGAGCGCACCCAATACTGCCCGATGATAGCGGCTAGCATCATTCATCCCACCTGGGATATCGCGAAGTCTACCGATGATGCTGTCGATATCAACAGGCTTCCGCTCACGCTGTGCCTCTTCGATAAACTCATCAGTCAAGGCATGATTGCTGGCCAAGGCGTCCTTCTTGTAGCTATCGAGCACTCCGGGGTTGGCGTCAGAGAACTCGGAAAGGAAATTCTTGTCTAGAGGATACTCCTCTTTCAGCGACTTCTTTGTCACTCGCCGGCGCCCGCTCTTCAGCAGTTCCACCAGTGACGATCCCGCCTGTAGGTGTTCGGCCTGCAGGTAGTCCAGAACGTAGTGTTGGTAGTATTCCTGATGCTCGATTGCTAGCCGATACCGTACTGCAGCTTTAGGTACCAAGATGACGCGGCTTCCTTGGGCTATGGGTAGCTCAGCATAGCGGTTGATCCATGTTTCAAGACTGGCGTCCCAGCAGTAGCCTCCCTGCACTTGTCTGACTGGTATTCCGAGTTGGTGGCACTGCACCGAGGTATACTCCAGGAGCTTGTCACGAATCAGGTTTATTGTCATGTCTGAGATATTATCTGGGCCTATGCCAGGAATGAACAGATCACAGTCTGACAGGTCATACAACTTGCCCGTCTTCACGGCATGGCTCTGTGCTAGTCGCTCATATAGCTGTTCCGCCTTCAATCTGCCGATTCCGAGGCCAGCCGATCTTCCCCGCGAGAAACCGAAATGTGCGTCATTCGCTTCGCCGATGTGTGCCAATAGCCGCATTGCTTCAGCTCTACGTCCACTGCGAACGTGCTCTACGAGTCGGGAGAAAAAGTCGTAGACAAGTGCGTTGCACTCTTGGAACCACGGAGCCTTCTCGATTACGAACGCGAATGGATCACAGAATAGCGCAAGGTCGGTGTTCACGGGTACGTCGACGAAATCAAGCTCGGCTTGAGTCTTGTCGAGGCTGAAATAGTCTGAGAACCGATTGGACACAATCATACCCTTTCCTCTGAACTGGCACGATCCAGATAACTTGAACCTCTACCTGAAGTGGCGTCATTCCTCTACTTCCTCCCCTGCAGAGCTATGTGGACGAGTTCAGCCAGGAGCTTGAGCTGGTCTGTGCTCATGTGCTTGAGGTCACCAAAGCCAACGTCGCCTTTGTGGTCAATTGGTGCCGTAAACACCTTGCCCACAGAGTCGATAACGAACTCAGCGTACTTGTCTCTGGCAGCCTCGCCCTGCTTCGAGAGCACTTCCTCAACAAGGTCTCGATAGGGCACCAGGGAAAGGCTGATGTTTGACTTGAAGGCGTATTCCTCTTCCAGTCTGCGCTCACGATTGTATTGGGCTATGCAGAACCAGACGATGAGCGTGATGGGGAGAGCGACGGCCAGCTTGAAATAGAGTGCCGGGGCGATTGCGTTGCACGTGTATGCAAGAACCGACACCCAAATGATGGTACCGATGCCGAATACGGCTGCCAAGATTGCCCATATCCACTTGCCATTGGCTATCTGATTCCGTCGTTCTTGGAAGGAATGGAACAACGAAACACCGGTGGCCTTCTGCAGAGCGTCACGGATCTGAGCCTCTAGAGCCGTCAGTTCGTCCTGCATTCCCGTGGTCCGCAAGTTGTTCTGATCTACTGTCTCCTGGGCACTGCGTTCGGTCTTGGCAATCTTGTCTCGGAACGCTTGCCCCTCGCTATAGAGCTTCTTCAGGTCTCGCTCAAATGTGCTGATCTCCTGCTGGCTGGATCGTGCCTGAGCCAGCAGTTCGTTGACCTGAGTATTCCGCTCATTGGCGGTGGTAAGCGCGGTCTGGGTTTCTTGCGCTTGCGACGATGCTTGGTCGCGAGCAGCTTGCGCTTCCGTCTGGGCCTGCGTAGCATTGGCCGCTGATTGGTTTGACTGCTGGAGCAGCGTCTGAATGTCAGATCCCTTGGCGACCAGTTGCTCGAACTCCGCGCGAAGTCGCTGAGCTTCACCAGCGAGTCTGTTTAGATTGTCAAGCTTCTCTGAGTAGTTCACCACCCGGCTAGATTTCTCAGCCAATCGGTAGCGCCATACGAAGGTGTGTAACTGATCGACAGAACTGCCGAGCGCGTCCAGGTTGTCGCTTCCGCCAATGAGGTTGTTGATGTGCGACACGGTGTTGTTGAGTATCGGCGCGAGCTCGCTTTGGATGCCTTGCGATAAGTTGGAGAAGAACCCATTCTCGATCGTACCGAGTACAGTGTCTCGACAACTGCGCAAACGCTCAATTGCGGTATCGAAGTCGAGAGGGCTTCGGTCGCGGTTGAACTGCCGCTCGTCGACAATCCCGACCGCCGCCACTATCCTATCCTCGCCGAGTTGGGCGAGGTACTGACTGACATCATCAACTTGGCTCATCCATGCCTCCTGTTGCGGACTGCGGAATCCACACGACCATCAATCCTCCTCTATCAACCTCTGAAAGCACTCATCGCAGATGCCCGTGGCGTCACCTGCAGGCTTGTACTCTCCGCAGTGACCGCAGAAGCACAATCCGCCTTCCTTCCAGACATTCCGGCAATCAAAGCAGATGTATTGATGCCACGGGGCAATGTTGCCGCTGGGTCCACGATCTACAAGACCATCCATTCCGCACTCAGGACACGTGTAGACCGGCCATTCGCCTCCGTCAGCCACGTCGTGCCAGGTCACCCCTAGGACTTCCGCCACAAACCGATCCATCACCTCACGCGCATCGCCTGCGTAGCCGCAGAACCGGCACCGGATGCTCTCACCGAGTATCAGCGCGTCCTGATCGCAACTTGGACAGGTCAACGCGCAGGCCGCCTCGTCCACTTCGTCCTGGATTGCTTTCCATCGCTCGGTGACGAAGTGTTCGAATTCGCTGAGGCGTTCCCGGATCCTCGCCAAACGCTGGCGGTCATCTTCCTCAAAGCCTGCCATGTCGAGATGGGTGTCTATGAAATCGATGATGAACGCCAGGGCTTCAGCGGTTGCTGCTTTGAACGCCTCCGCGGAATCCGTGATACCGAAATGCTCGAGCCTGTTGCGACGATCACGCAGGTTACGCAGATGCCTCTGGTGATCATTAGAGATCGAGACTCCGCAGACGTTTGCCAGTCTCTTGATGCTATCGTCCAGGGCCACACTCTGGAAGCTGCCGGCTAAGTAATCCGTCCGCGTAGCGTTCTCCGGCTTGGCGAACACCATTGTCCAGTGCTCGTCCCGCAGGCGCTCCTTGAGGACGAGTTCTATACCTGCCGCTAGATGGAGAGTCGCGTATTTCAAGTCGCGTGCCGAAGGGCTTCCGCTCAGATGGTCTATCGCGGACTCTATGAAATCCAGGCCGTTCGTCAGCAGCGCGAACTCCACTTTGTCAGACATGGCTCAGGTCATTCCTCTCATTGTTCCCGTCCTACGCCTCCGGCATCAGTCCCTCTGTGCGCAGGCATCTTGGCACTCAGACAGCGAGACATCCAGCCACACCATCCACCAAACGTGTAGAAACAGACGCAGACGGGTAAACACGACAGCAGAACACTGTGCCGCCTAGTCAGGGAAGCAGAGAGCCGCGACCTATGCGCAAACCCGCCGCTCATGAAACTGATCCAAGAGACATCAGCCACTATATTCTGTTGGCAAGTGGCCGAAACCAGCCGGTTGGCGGCGAGGTTCCAGCGGTCAGGATCACTAAGATCTATGCCGGCA
>CAZFYZ010000066.1:7110-7825 GCA_964523735.1 uncultured bacterium
GATATTCCGCACGTTGTTGGACAGGGGTAGCTGGTACCTGGCACCACACACGCCTCATAGGCAGTTGTACAAACCAGGTGACAAGCTCCTGTTCTACCTGTCCGGTAACGGCAACAGATGCTTCACCGGTACCGCTTGCGTCGCAGATAAGCCACGCCGCATTGACCCGACGGACAGTGCTATGCTGGCAGATCTTGCGCTCCTCGGCTTTGATCTAGAACTGCCTCTCGTTGATATCCAGATCTGGCAAACACCGGTACTCATCAAACCCTTGGTTCGCGAGCTCTCCTTCATCCGGAACAAAGGCAACTATGCACTGCATCTACTCCGGGGGTCAGTCCGCATTCCTGAGAGAGACTACAGGCTGATTGTCGATAGTTACGTCAGTCAGCAGACTGGCCACTAGTCAGCACCGTCTAGTGCTGGTCTCCCTGCCAAGCTCGTGGCACCTAGTCTAGTTTCTCATAGAGTTCTAGAATGGCATCCTTCGTGCGATAGCTGCCGTGATTCTCGATATCCCTTCTCCTCAACAGTGTGAACGTGTCCATGATATAGTCAATGTCGTTTCTGCCTAAGCCATACAGGTGGAAGTAGATCGCGTCGAGCTTGCAACAGGCAGCAAACCTGCCTTCCTGATCCCACGCAAAAGGTGCACATTGGAGTCCACACTTGCGCGCGAACGGCTCGAGGTCCCAGGCGGTGTATGTCAGCCGCA
>CAZFYZ010000066.1:7835-20360 GCA_964523735.1 uncultured bacterium
GAGCGAGGTCGCATATCGTCGTCCGTGTTGCTGTATCTATATTCTCCCTGGGTACTGTGGGGAGTTGCTTCACGACAAAGAAATTCATATTGCGGCTGCCGATCTTCTGCCGCGCTAGGTAGTCAAATGCAAAGGAGTTCCAGTTCGCTAGAAGCAACAGCATTGCATCGGTGTCAAGCTGTTCCGATGCTCCCACAACTCCCGGAAGTGAGTTGGCCAGACCTACTGACGGACATATAGTCGCGATAAACGTTCGCTCATTGTTGGGGTTAGCGATTCCGTGAAATGTGAGTAGGCCATGGGATTCCCCATACTCCGGAAACGCTGTGGCAACATCTGTTAGGCTGACCCAATAACGTGGTATCACAAGGGCTTGGGGATTCTCGTGCTCCGACTGGGTAGTCTCGCGTGGGCTCCCCTTGCCTATCTCATCTGGTGGCAGACCCGCGAAGGTGGCCGCGCGATGATCATAAATCTGCGTGAGCTTACCTTCGTAGACAGGTACGTAGGACCTATCGGCATTCGAGTAGATGTTGCCTCTAAGTACGAATTGCCGTTCCTCAAGCATCTCTCTCGTGACAAAGAGGTCAGCATCGTTAGTCACGTCAAACATCCTCAAGAATCGCACGCTCCAAGCGTTTGCTACGGTGACATCCTCGTTAGTCAATATGGGCGCTCGGCTGTGGACGCGCTTGGCAATGTCCGCGTCAAGTCGATTCCTGAAGATTGGGCACGTGCGTGTATTGGGATTTAGGAGCCGTATGTCGTCTGCTGATAGTCTGAAGTGACGGTCAGCGACACCCAGCTCGCTCACCGAGTGTGCGAAGAACAGGAAATCGGCTCCCTCTTGCACTGTCCGACTCGAGCGTCCTATAGTGAGCAGGCAGAACTTCTGCTCACGGTGAACACCGGGGAAAATCCCTTCTCGATTTTCGAAGTCATACAGGCTCAGCAGCGAGCTTAGGCGGGTGATCTCGTCGAAGAATCGCTTCGTAGTGTCGTCGGTTGCTATCCCCGACGGAAGTATGCAACCGAGTCTACCCTCAGGAGACAAAAGTGCTCGCATAGCTTCGGCGAACAAGGCATATGTGTTGACATCACCCCGTCCGCATAGAGGGTAGCGGCCACTGTTGCGTACAATGTGGCTCTCGCCCTCAGATCTTCGGCGGTCATCGCTGAACGCCTCATAGAGCCCGGGATCAGCCGTGGCCAAACCAGAGATCATCTGTCGACGCAAGGCGGCGTTGCCAGCATTCGCTATGTCAGGTCGGCATATGGCGAACCACTCCTTCTCCTGTAGCTTGACACGCTCCCACGGTGGATTTCCCAGCACACAGTCGAACCCACCAATCCATCCGTTTTCCTTGTGCTCCGACTCCCTATCTTTGCCGGGCACGCGGAACACATCCGGGAAAGCAATGTGCCAGTGGAAGAACCGGTACTGCCTCGAGAGCCGTTGGATCTCGGTCTTCATCCAATCTGGGCACCAGTGAGGGGTGCGCTCGATGCGACGGAAGACCTCCTCCGTTATGGGGTAGTCAAACTGGCGGGTCTTCTTCCACATGAACGCAGCACACCAAGTGTCGGCGAGAAGCCTGCCGAATTCGTAGTCGCTAGAATTGACAAGTCTCTCATACCGCTCCTGCTTGCGGCGCTCGGCAGCAATGGAGCCATCATCTTCGGAGTCGATGTTCATCATTGCCGTAGAGAGGTTGCCAAGCTGCTCCCATGGCTGCAGGTCATGTGCGAAGAGGCTCTGCTGTCCCTCGCGTTCCTTCCTGTTCCGCTTCTTGTACTCTGAGCAGATTGCCTTGTCGTCGCCTTCTATAGGTTCAAAAGCAACATCGGGAATGCCGTCGGCGAGCAGCCTGGGAATAGCACCGATCAGCGAGTTACCACACTGGATGTGGTGGTCAAGGAACGATAGCGGTCTGCCAGGATCGATTGCCTCCATCCATAGCGCGACCTTGCAGAGCTCCACAGACATCGGGTTGATGTCCACGCCGTGGATGCACTTGGAGATGACTTGTCTTAATGCTGCGCGAACAGCATCCGGCGAAGGCTCCATCTCACCAGTGCGGACCATCGCGACACGCTTGGCTATACGATGGGCGGCGGCGATAAGGAAGTGCCCGCTTCCACAGGCTGGATCACACACCTTGAGAGCCAGCAGCGCATTCTCAGGATCAGGCTTCTTGGCCGCCTCATCTAGGACCGGATCGAGGGCGGAATCCAGCAGGCACTGAATCAAACCGCTGGGTGTATAATAGCTGCCTGTGGTCTTGCGCTCGTTACCGGCGGCGGTCCGAAGCTCGAAGACTCCGGCATCGAGGTTGAGTTCGGGATGCAGTTCCAGCAAGGATTCATATACACTGCCGAGTTCCTCGGAGCCGAGGTTCTTGTAGTCAACCGGTCGGAGAGCGCCACCGTCCACTGTGTATGCAAGGGCACGGATGGCAGCGAGAAAGTCGGAATTCGCTATCTCGCAGCCCTCGATATTAGCTATCGCCTCCGGCGAGAACAGGAAGCTCCCAAGCGCAGGCAATCCCAGTTCCGGGCAGCCCTCGTCGCTGCCGAGCTTCTGCATCACCACTCTGAAACCCTGGTACAGATCCGGATGCTTCGTGCCCCGCTTTCTCCCTGCCAAACGACGAATGCGCGCAGTGGAGTAATACTTGGTATAGCGTTCGCGAATCTCTCTTTCGGTCCCAGGAGCAAGGAGCAGGTCTCGGTCCTCGGCAACAAAGATGAACAGCAACCTGTAGACCAACCGTAGAAGTTCACGATAGAAATCCTGCTTGTCCAGCGTGCCGTTCCTGAGCTTTTCCCGCAGATCGCGGTTCGCCGGATTGGAGACAAACCCGCTGCCGAACGCGGCGATGGCTGCCGTGACACCATCCCGAAGCTGGTCGAGCGCGCGTGTACCTTGTTCCTGCGCAGCCTTGGACCACTTCTCAAGCCAGCACTCCTCAAGCTTGTCGGCTTCCACCCGCGACTGATGGCACAGCAGCCACAAAAGCACGAAGTCCGAGTAGACCTCGCCCTCCATCATCGCCTCAAGATCAAACTCAACGAACGCCTGGCGCGTGAGGCTGGAGTTATCCCGAAGAATGCGCACACGAAGACCATTCGAGACGAACCCCCAAAGGTAATCGTCCGAGCGGTTCAGAAGCTCCTGGACCAGGCCGTGAGGAGTCATCCGCGCCGCACCAGCGACGCCTTCAGTGCGGGTGTCGAGGTCTATGGCGCAGCCGATGAGATGGATGGGCGTGCTGCCCCACAGATGCGAAACCGCGAAACTCTTACCATCGAGTTCGACTGCCCTGGCGGTTGCCAGCCTGCCGAAGCCGAGTTCTTGAAAGAGCGGCAGGAGCCAGCGTTCACGAGTCAGAGATGTCTTCGGATCGGTGTCCGGCAGTTTTGCCATAGCTGCCTTGAACGCTGCCCACGCGCCGAGCATCCGGTTCCACGAACGGTTGGTCGCCTCATTGAGCTTCTCATTGGCTACCAGATGATACTCGGCAGGACTCAGTCCACCAAGCGACTTGTCGCCATCGGAGACGCGTTGGAGCAGATCCACGGGCAGGATAGCGCCTTCGACTCTCACCGTGACGAACTGGTTGTTGCTTCTGCTCTTCCTCATCTCGCCACCCCCGCCGCTGGAAGGTAGACGTAGATGCCAAGCACATCGGGGGGTAGGTTGGGCAGTACCCGGTAACGAATGCCCTTCTGCTGCGATGCAGTTCGAACGCGCCGGTGGGCTTCAAGGAGTTCCTCCGCGCGCCGCTCGGCTTGCGCGTTCAGGTATGGTTGTAGGTACTGAAAGCCATCGATAACTTTGCTCACGAAGTCCCTTTGGGCCTCAGTAGCGATGTTCGCATCCGGAGAAGCCTCAAATATGGTGTTCGCACGCTCATCATCCAGCCACTCTGCGCTCTCCGGCGAACCCTCAAACGCGAGCAAGCGGCAGTCCTCTGCCAAGAGCGGCGATTCCTTCCCGCCCTTCTGGCTGATGATATGGTATCGGAAACGCACCAGGAGTAGAGTGGTCCGCTTGTCCACTGCCGCTGTGCGTATCGCCCCGCATCGTTTTGCACATCCGTCAGCGTAAGTATCAAGTGCGCCATCCATGACGTAAGAGGCAAGCCCCTCGACGATAGGGTGTGTCCGGCTCAGGTAGACTTCGCCGTCGTTGACAGGCAGTTCGAACCTGGCTTTGAGCTTACCGGAATCGGCAACCAGCCCTCGCAAAGCGGCTGGAGCTTCTGAAAGATCGATAGCTGACAGACCGTTCTTCTCACTCACAACGGCCTTGTTCAGCTTGAACGCTTCCTTGGTAAACGAGGCGACGTCGACTCCACTTCCGATGGCATCTCGCATCGCCGATAACTCCGCAGCAACATCGTCGACCTTGATAGTCTCCTGGGCAAAGACCGTCCTGGAGCGCTTCTCCCGCTCGGCTGCGGACTCCCATTCCAAGTTGAGACTATCCTTCTCAGGCTTCAGCATGTCTTCGAACAGCATAAGCTGTGTGCTTGAGTCGCGTCCCCAGTCCTCACGCAGCAACAGTCCTTCGAATATCGCATCCATAACTTCCTCGGCGCGGGCCGGAACGGGAACTGAGATCCCGAGGGAGTTCCGTATCGCCTTGTGTTTCTTGAGCAACACGTTCAAAACGAGGCCGTCGATGTGGTTATCGATGCCGTAGTAGGTGAGGACTCGTACGGTAGAACTCGGCTGACCGTAGCGGTCAACACGACCTTCACGCTGCTCGTGGCGGGTCGGGTTCCAGGCGAGGTCGTAATGCACCACAGCATTGAACTTCTCCTGGAGGTTGATTCCCTCGCTGAGGCAGTCAGTGCAAACCAGAACACGCCTGTCTGCTTCGCCGAGTTGGGCCACACGATCCTCTCGTTCCTCCGGGGGGAGTAAGCCGGTGACCGCAGCGACCTCCACGTTATTCGGCAGCGCTTTGCGTAGTCCCTCAGCAACGTACTCGGCGGTCGGAATGAACCGGCAAAAGACTATGGGGTCGAAACCATCGGAGACGATTTTCTTGATGAGCTCCGCTGCACGGACGAGCTTATGATCCTCTTTGCCTACGAGCTTGTCAGCCTCTCGTGCAAGCTCCAGCAGCCTGCTTCTGTTTCGTTTGTCATCCGTATCATCACCAGACGAATCGCTGCCGGGAGCAATATCCGGGGTCTCCGAAGAGTCATCGGCGATCAGATCCATGACGGTCTTCCGGCCGATCAGATCGACCTCAGCGTCCGTATCTGCATCAGCGCACGCCGCACGACTTCGAAGCGTTGCCGCTGCAGCCGCAGGACTGGAAGCAATTGACCGCAGCAGAGCAAGCGCCGACCACCACCGCACCCTCTGATGGAACTTGGTGCCGGACTTGTCCGCAATGACTTCTCTTGCATATTTGACAACCCGATGCACGAACGCCTCATACGCTGGTGACAGTCTGTAGCTCTCTTCAGTATCCTCTCGCTCCGGGAATGGGGTCTGGGAGTCGAGGTAGTTCTTGATATCCGCCCTTCGCCTCTGAACGAAGTGCTCGGCAAGTCGACGGCGGTGAGGAGCGCTCTGTGGGCCGGACAGATCGTCCGGCAGATCCCCAAGTGAAGTGTCTACCAATCCGAGCAGTGACCTGAACTCATTCTCTTTTCCGCTGTGCGGGGTTGCTGTCACGAAGATGATGTGCCGATTGGGATCCTGAGCAACGGCCGAGATAAGGTCGAAACGCTGCTTCCGTCCGCCTCGTCCCTCTCCACCCCACGAACACGTATGGGCCTCGTCAACTATCACAAGCTCGGGGCACGTTCGGGCGAACTCATCCCGGCGGCGATCCGACTTGATGAACTCAGTGGAGACAACCACAAAGGGGTAGTAGTCGAAGAGCGACTCGCCAAGCCTGCACGGGCGCTCCAGACGCTTAACGGTGCTTGGGAGAACAAGCTCCGCCTGTATATGGAACTTGTCCACCAGTTCCTTTTGCCACTGCTCCGCGAGATGTGGCGGGCAGAGAACGGCCAGACGTTCCACTTCTCCACGGTCGAGAAGCTCTTTCGCCACAAGTCCTGCCTCGACTGTCTTACCGATACCCACATCATCTGCTATCAGCAGGCGAACGGGGTCGAGCTTCAGCGCCATCAACAAGGGGACCAACTGGTAAGGTCTGGGATCGACCGCAATCGACGCGAATGAACGAAACGGCCCGGCGCTGGATCGGAAACCCAGTCGCAACGCGTCCCGGAGCAAGCGACAGGATCGGTAGTCTCCCACATCGGACGGGTTCGGCAGATCGAACGTTGCCGGTTCCACATTCTCCAGCGGAAGGAAGATTCCAGCCGTCTCATCCGATGCGCCGCCAAGAGGACGAACGACCAGCATCTCATCTTCAGACTCCGGGAGAACCACCCATTCTCTTCCTCTTGCCCTCACTAGTGACCCAACCGCAAAGCTCATTGTGACCTCCCAAAGACATGCGGATAGCGCGAGATGATCTGCGCCCAGTCGTCCTTTGCGCCGAACCTAATCACCAGGTACCCGGCGTTTTCCAGCGTCTCCGTCTGCTCTCTGTCCCGCTCAGTGCGGTCGGGATATTCGTGGTGAGGACCGTCCACATATATGGCCGCCTGCTCTGCGTCATACATGAAGTCAGGCCGGGTACCGCAGGATTCCACGAGAACTTGTGCCCGTGACGGTAGTGCGCACTGCATGCCATCAATGATGTCGAGCCATTCTGTCTCCAGCGTCGACTGGCACAGGCGGTTGAGTTCCTCGAGATGTTCGGACCGTGTCTTGCCGACCGGACTGGTGTTGACAGCAGCATCAGCATACTGCATCAGGATCTCACGAATGAGCTTCCTATCCAGTAGCTTATGGTCAGTCTGATTGCCGTAGCTCATGAGGCAGTCGTAGCAAGCAGCTTCGCAGTCCTCCAAAGCATTCGGGGCTCGGCGAAGGTCGTCCCCAGTGTCGGGATCGAAGTGGCATATCTCAAGCGCCCGCCTCGCGATCCGAGACAGCGCTTGCGGGTCATCGACGAGACGGCGCAGGACACCGGCTCCTCCCTCAGCCGCTTCGTAGAAGAGCATCAGTCTGCGATCATCCTTGTTGGGCAGAGGCTCCACCGCGAGCTCGTTATCCTCGAGCTGGTACTCAGCCTGAAGCGCGCTCTTGAGCGCAGCCTCAAGCGACGCGACCACCTCCACTGAAAGCGGCGTTCTCGGTTCAACAAGGAGGCAGTTGCGCCAGTCCTCAACGTACGGAATGACGCGTTCCTTACGGGGCGACATGGGATCATCCTTGTCATCTTCCGTGGGAGACTTGGCCCAGTATCCTCGCTCTACGTCCAGCGTAAAACCATACTGGTCCTGATTTGCTCTGCGCTTCCATCCGAGGTTGATACGCCAGATAGTAGCCCTATCTCCATAACTCATCGTGACCAGGTCCGAGTCATCGTGGGTCAGAGTGGCCAACTGACATTGAATCGACCCACCTCTTTTGGCGAAGCGCGCGCCGGTCACGATATCGTAGCCCAAGCGCATCCGTTCCTCTTCGTCCGAGTTGATCTTGTCCCGACGCCTGGTGGAAACGTTTTGCAGCCTGAACAACTGCCCAAGTGGAGTGTCGAGAATGGTGCCACACCGCTCACACTGATCTGGATTGAAGTCGGCTGTTACCGGATGCAGGTATCCGCAGTGGCCGCAGAGCTTTGCGCTCATGGTACCGACCGTGCCCTCCTCGGACGGGTCGGTAACAGGAAGTATGACCTTATCTATCACATAACGTGAGCCTTCGTGATAGACGATGGCTCGCGGTCCGAACTCCGAAATCGCCAGAAACCTTGGTCTGGACAGATACTCATCTCTCTGTTTGCTTTGGCGACGGGCTGGGATATACGCAGAGAGTGGTAGTCGCGGGAAGCTGTAACCCGGGAGGAAGCCTTCACTGGCGAAATAGCGGTAGCTGTAGAAATCCGACTGGACTATGTTCTCGACATCGGTAAGGAGCGACTGCTGATTCTCTGCTTCACGCCTGAGCCGCTTTGCTTGTTCTTTGTCGGTCTGCGGGCGTGTAGGATCGCGGATGATCTGGTCCTGCGCGCGTGCTTGGCGCAGCGCCGATAGGTAGAGCGTCCTCCATCTGTCGCAGGCCCTGTCAAAGGACGACGTCACCTGGCCGAGGACTTCATCCAGCCACTCATTGGTATACCAACCGGAGGAATCAAGCTCCTCGGTGACGGTGGATAGCACTTCCCGGCATCTCGCCCGGGTCCGCTCCTTTGCCTTCACATTCGAGATATCCGCTACAACACGGGGAAGCAGCGGTAGATTACCGGCCTCATTGGAAAGGTCGAGCACGTCCTTCAGCGATTTCCCAAGTGACAGGCCGGTCTCTGCAAGCCAGACGGCCTGGACGTGGGCACGAACTAGATCCTCGTTCGCCAAGTCGAGGCGAGGCGTTACGACAGAGCCGGAAACCATATCGTGCGGACGCTTGAAGAAGTACTGGTCATGAGGACTACCGGTCGTGCAATAGGAAAAGACAAGGGCAGGTTGGCCGCTTCGCCCAGCGCGCCCGCTCCTCTGCGCGTAGTTGGCGGGGGTTGGCGGCACGTTCCGCATGTTCACTACATTCAGTTCCGAGATATCGACTCCAAGCTCCATCGTGGGTGAGCAGAAGAGGATTGGAAGCTTACCCTCACGGAAGCGCTGTTCCCGCTCCTCCCGTTTCGCATAATCCACCTGTGCAGTGTGTTCTCTGGCTTCTAGACCCACGTTCTCGGCGGCCGCATTGCGGTAGAACTCCACGAAGAATGGGTTCGTTCGAAACCCTAGACCAGAGCCTCTTGGCACGCGGATAGGATCGTGATAGGCCGTCGATCCATCGCCTGCTTTCCATATCATGGAAGATGCCACGAGTTGGTAACCGTCGACTTCCTGTTCTGACCTCGCCTCCATAACCACGTCAACAAGGCCGCCGATCTTCAGAGCTTTGAGTAGCTGAGTGATAATGCTAGATTTCTCTTCGAGAGCCAAGCGGTCAAGATAGTCGGGAAAGGTCGTGGTCCTCCCGAGGAAACTGCCGAATGCACCGCGAGGTGACAGGAAGACATTGCTTCCTGCATCAGCATTTGTGCGGGGGCGAGCGAAGAGAATCGACGCGTATTCCATGCTGCTTACCTCGTTTTCATCCAGTGCCCATGGTTCGCGCAAACGCTGACTGCTCAACTGCTGAATCTGTTCCTGGTAAGGCCTCTCCAGATAGTTCACCTTGACTGCCAGCTCCCGGCGCATGAGATCGAGCAGCGCCTTGGCAGCACCGCATCGTTCCTCTGGCTTCGCCGTGGCGAGCGCTGGATGTGCCTTCTCCCAGATATCCTCTGCACGGCACACATCATCAAGGGCTAGATAGTCGATCTCCAGTAACCCACACTGCTCAAGATTCGGCGAAGTGATCCGCCAGCCGCGTTTCAAATCACGGTAGATTCTGTAACCGATCACCTCGCGCAAAGCGCGCTTTGTCTCATCTAACGGTGCAAACCTCACATCGGGGTCCGCTGCGTAGAGTGAGACGGGCAGATCCAACGCGTCGAAGACTCGATTGGTTAGTTCTTCATGTCTGAGTCCGCCCTCGCCAGCGATTTCAACCGCTCTATACAAGGCCGAGCGAAGTACGCCGATCTCCACAAAGTCGTTGAAGTGTCCAGCCTGAAGTGATGCATCCTGGCGGTTATCGGTAAAACTGAGGAGTTTGCGAGCCTTCTCCTTCAGGCTGGGCTCGTTCTTCAAATACTTGATAGCTGAAAGACTCAGAACCGTGGTTGCCGTACTCCGGCCTTCTGACGTGAGCGTTGCCAGTTTCGCGAAATCACCTTTCTGTGAGCCGTGATAGGCAACTCCGCAATGAAGGCAGAAGCGAAATGGCGTGGGCACGAACACACATTCCACCCCCTGTGCGGAGAGGTGCCCGGCGGGGTCTAGGCGCAGGCGCTGAGGTACGTATTTCCTCGACGATGGCTTGACCCTCAATTCCCCACGGTGTTCCTCCAGCCAGTCGTCGGGAAGTCGGAGCATAGCTTCATTGTCGTCTGACGGCCAGGGATCGTCCGAGCAGAGATACAGGTATCCGAAACGCGCATCGTCGTTAGCCTGCTCGTCGGGATCACGCGCCTCAATACTGGTAATGCCTGTGTTTTTTTTGGTAACTTGCTTCACTCGGTAGTAGTCCTGACCGCATTCCCTACAGAAGGCCAGCGGGTACAACAAGCGTTCTCTACTTCCAGGAACGAACTGCTGTGCCTGCATAGTCACGTGGCGGTCGGATTCCACCTCAAGTGAGGAATAGACAGTATCTCCGCGGCTAATGAACTGGTGTATCCTGAATGCAAACAGTGGAAAGCCTGTACTCGGATTCAGATGCTCGTATCCGGCAAGAAGATACCGCTTGACAGCACTCTCACACTCCGACAGTTCGACTCCGCACAGTTTGCTCAGATCTCTCGCTGCGCCGCTTGGGCCAGTGATGCTGCGAGGTGCTGACCTGACAAGTCGTCCGGATACAGTCTCCGCCGACACGCCAAATGCTGTCTCAATCCAACTGGAAACCGGATCGGAAACGAACGATTCATAGTCACTCGGCATGTCCGATCCGGACTTGGTTATTCGATCACGAAGCGACTGAATATACCCCGGGTCACTTGCGTCTCGCTCTGGAGTAGCTCTCCGAAGAGACTCACCGATCACGTCTTCCGGACGCACGCGCGAGCCAAATAGTTTTGAAGCAACGTCCGCGACCTCCATGCGCTGCTGCTCAAATGACCCAGTCCCCGCTAGAGTCGCGGAAGTGCCGATACACTGGAGCTTGTCCACAGCCATTCGGTCAGCAACACGGCGTACAAGAAGGCCGACATCAGCGCCTTGTCTGCCTCTGTAGGTATGCAACTCATCGAGGACCAGGAAACGGAGTCCGTGTGCAGCGTTCACAAGCCCCTGTTCAGATGGACGCGTGAGGATGAGTTCAAGCATCACGTAGTTCGTCAGCAGGATATCGGGTGGGTTCGCGATGATGGCGTTTCGTTCTTCATCCGATTCCTGGCCAGTGTATTTCGCGAAGGTAACCGGCCCTCTGCCGTCCGAGAAGCCGTGACAGAGAAACTTGGTGAGTTCGCCGTACTGGCTATTGGCTAGTGCGTTCATAGGGTAGACGACGATAGCACGGATGCCTTTGCCTGATCCCTGCCTCAGCACGTAGTCGGTAATCGGCAGTATGTATGCCAGGCTCTTGCCAGAGCCAGTCCCTGTGGTGAGTACGTAGTTCCGACCTTCACCCGCAACGACAACAGCATCAGACTGGTGCCTATGGAGGCAGAGAGGTAGCCCCGGATCACGTTGGTCGGCCTTTATCCTGAAGATACGGCTGCAATCGGAATGGAGAAGCCCCCTTGATACGAATGAGTCTACCGACTCGCCTTGTTCGAATGACGGGTTCAACTGGATAAGGGGCTCTGGCCAAAGCAAACCAGAATTCAGACTACGCTCCACATAGTCTCTGATGGGCCTATCATGTATCGTTATGAAGCTGCGAATGTAAGACTCGTAGTCCAGTATAAGCTTGTTTCGAAGTTCAAAGACGTCCATACTCACCTATGCCTTCATGTTCTACTCGTTTACCGAGTGCGTAGAGTCTTGTTCATTCGTGGATCGGTCATCTGCTCCGCCAGACCTAACCCACTCGTCGATCTCCTCTTTGCGGAACCTCCAGCGCCTGCCAACCCTGTGAGCTGGCATGCACTTGCTTTCGATCCATCTGTAGACGCTGTCCGTAGTGATGCAAAGATAGACGGCGATCTCATTCACCGACAGCCAACGGTCTTCCATCTGCGTGCCCTCCATTGGTTCTGGCCTGTCGGCCATCAACCGGTAATACTGCTTCTGTGTGAAGGGGTGAATCAGGTGTTTGGCGACCAAGCCATGTCGCCGAATGGATTATAACAGATCAGCTTCGAAATGCCAACTCGATTGCCGAGGCATACCGACTCAAGGCGATTTGCTTCCGGTTATGCCCGGCCATGTTGCTGCTGAATAAGCGGTGCAATCCATCTTGTTACCGGGCCTACCCCCGGTAACGTGATTCAGAGAAAACCCGCCAAACAGAGAGAAAATGTCCCGAAATGTGGGCTTTCGGGGCAAAGCCCGACCACAAGATTGGGATCGGATAACACGGAGGAGAAGTGGCTTTCACGCTCGTAAATACGCGAAAACCCCGCCGGGAGTCCCGACAGGGTCAATTCGCATAGAGAGCTTTTCGATTTTAATGCTTGGTAGCCCCGAAGGGATTCGAACCCTCGATCTCATGGCTGAGAACCATGCATCCTGGACCACTAGACGACGGGGCCTTGTAGCACCCATAGTATAGCAAGAGGTGCGGAAGTTGTCAATCATTCGCGTTGCCTCTGTACCTGCAGAGCGATTATGTCCCCATGTAACTGCAGACCGAAAATGTCCCCAT
>CAZFYZ010000067.1:0-20157 GCA_964523735.1 uncultured bacterium
GATATACGACGCGCCCGTGATCGGCCAGCTTCCCTCGCCGGGCTGATCGGTCAGCACCATGTAGTAGCCCGGAGCGTTGGCCCAGTCAGCGTTGGCGGCTGCGGCCTGGAAGCTCTCCGATGACGGCGACACATACTCCCCGGCGTTGTTCTTGAGCATCACAGTGTTCATCTTGTTCTGGAGGGCATAGGCGTACTCGACATAGCCTATCGAGCCATTGATTCGCTGGACGTATGCCGAAACACCCTCATTGCCCTTGCCGCCGACTCCCACGGGCCAGTCCACTGCCTTGCCGAAGCCTATCTGCGAGTGCCAGTCCTTGGAGACCTTGTCGAGATAATTGGTGAAGATCCAGGTTGTGCCGGAGCCGTCAGCCCGATGGACGACGGTGATGTTGTCAGCCGGCAGCCTCACGCCTGGGTTGTCCTTCGCAACTGCCAGGTCGTTCCACTTCTTGATCTTGCCGAGGTAGATATCTGCCAGGGTCTCGGCGCTTAGTTTCAGCTTTCCCGATTCGGTGTCCTTGAGGTTGACTACGACCACGACTCCGCCCATCACCATGGGGAACTGGATAAGGCCCGATTCCTTCAGTTCGTCTGCCGTCAGTGGAGCATCAGATGCGCCAAAGTCCACAGTCCCGGCCTTGATCTGCTGCACGCCGCCGCCCGAACCAATAGACTGATAGTTGATTCTGACGCCGGTGAGCTGATGATAGCGATCGGCCCACTTGGCGTAGATGGGGTATGGGAACGTAGCGCCAGCGCCGTTGATCGTGACGCCGGTCTTTTGGCCGGGCTTGGCCATAGTGCCTGGAGTGGACGTCGGCTTACCGCATCCCGTGATGATCACGGAAACGCCCATCGCAATCACTGCCAGAGTCAGTCTTCTTGCCATACAGCCTCCTTGACAGGCAGCCTTGGTTGTCTGCCTGGATGACTGTACCCAAGAATTGTTAAGATCGTGCAAAGGGCGGATAAGGTTGAGGTGAAACTTCAGAATCTATCCGGCGCGTAGGCCTGTGGATGTCGCAGCGGGAACAGAGCACACGCCAACGCGCTGATCTGCGAACACGGCTCAACGGGCAACCGCGCCAGAATGTCCTCCGGTGCGAACGCGCCCAACGTCAGCCTGGCTAGAGCCGTCTGCGGCATCTCCAGGATCGCGTCTGCAGGGGTGGCCGACTCAACGACGCGCACCTCATCAGCACTAACCAGCAGCATCGCCCCGCCCACGTCCGTTCGGATCTCGAGTGTCCCCGTGAATGGCAATCGCGCGGATCGGGCCTTAGCAGTCAGCTCGGGTTGTAGTGCGCTCAGAAGGCGGCCAACATCGAGCACGCGCGCCATCGAGCCTCCCGATGCTTCACTGTCCATGCGCAGCGTGGCGTTCTGAAGCATTGCTGCCTTTGCCACCAGCGAATCCGGTGCGACCGGCAGGAGCACGTTGTCGACACCGTCTGGCCCCGCATCCTCCGCAGCCCACTTCTTGCAGACTGCGAGCAGAGCATCGGCTGCCTCCGGCGAATCTGCTGCCACCTCCCCGATGATGAACGAATCCGGGTGCGCTTCCTTCAGAACCAGGAAGACCGTGTGGCACCAGTTCGCAATCCAGGCATAGGCGCGAACCTTGCCCTCGGGGTCGGTGACGACGCGGCAGGCGTCTTTCGAGTCGTTGGTAAGTTTCTGGAGATTCGGCCAAACCCAATGATGGTCGGTTCTGACCATTGCTCCCGACGAGTTGGAAGTAGCGGAATCGTAGATGGCCCTGACAGCAGCGAAGTCTCCCGGTTCGAACTGGCGAACGCTCCAGCCCTCCGGAACGTCGGTGCCGGCGTCGGGCTTCATCATTAAGCAATGATCCGGCCCGACTGTCGCATAGCCGAACTTGTGATAGAGATTGGGGATGCCATACAACATGGTCAGCGCCGCATCGCCCTCAGCCATGTGCTTGGTACTGGCCTCCATTATGCGGCGGCAGTAGCCCTTCATCCTCTGATTTTGATCAGTATTGACGCCGCCGATGCCATCAACCCTCACCTGGGCCAGTCCAACGCGCAGAGTGAAGGGTACGATCGCCAGACTGCTTGCCCAGGCTCCATCAACTGTCAGTTCAGCTCGAGTAGGGCCTGACGCAGGATTGGTGAAAGTGATACGTGAATCTTGTGTTTGCATGTTACCTCACTTCTGCGGCAGTCGTATTGTGAACGTGCTGCCCTTGTCGGGTGTGCTCTCAACTTCAGCTGTGCCCTTGTGAGCCTGCGCGATGTGCTTCACAATGGCCAGGCCCAGTCCGGTGCCTCCAAGCTTACGGCTCCGAGCCTTGTCCACTCGGTAGAAACGCTCAAAGAGCCTCGGCAAGTGCTCTGGATCGATGCCCGGGCCGTTGTCGGAGACACTGATGACGAGTTCTTCAGCAGACTGATCCGCCCGTACAGTAACGACATCGTCCTCCGGGCTGTATTTGAGGGCATTATCGAGAAGATTCGTCACCGCTTGCTCCAGGAGCGGAGCATTGACGGCTGACGACAGACCATCCGCGCACTCAACGTCGACTCTTACGCGGCTCTCTGCGGCGCGATGCCTCAGGTTGGAGACTGCAGCCTCGATGACCGGGCAGATGGACTGCTGCTCCATCGGGATCTGCGCGGTGTCTTCCTTCCGCTCGATCTCAGAGAGCGTCAGCAGGTCCGAGATGATGGAGTTCAGACGATCGGCCTGCCGCCCGACAATCTCCAGGAACTCTTCCGTCTTCTGTGGGTCGTTGATCGCCCCCTGCCTCAGAGTCTCCACGAAACCCTTGATCGAGGTGATCGGCGTCCTCAACTCATGCGAGACGTTAGCGACGAAGTCCGACCGCATCTCGTCCAGTCTATGTGCCTGGGTGACATCGTTGAGGACGATCAGAAGACCGATCGGCCTGCCCTCGCCATCGTGGAGGTCGGTTCCGGCCATCTGGACAAGACGGCTGCCCGGCATGTGCAAGAGTGAATCATCTTCCTCAGGCGGATGGTCGCCGCGCAAACTCTCGATGAACCGCTGCAGCGTCGGATATCTTACTGCCTCTTGGATAGTCTTGTTGCTCACTTGTTCGGCCGAGAGCCCAAGCATCTGCTCTGCCGCCGGATTCACGATGAGTATCCGATCGGCATCGTCTATTGCCACTACCCCTTCGGCCATGCTTGACAGGATGGCCCCCTGTTCACGCGACTGCTGCTCTATGTGGCTTAGCTGACTTTGGATTCGACCGGCCATCCGGTTGAGTGCTTCTGCAAGCCCTGCAAGCTCCGAAGTGTCTGGAACAGGGGCGCGCGAGGTCAAATCCCCAGTTGCGAGACGATCAGCGGCGGCTTGGAGTTGATACAGCGGACCCGCGATGCGCCTCGCGGCGATGAAGCTGACTACTGCCGCAAGTGCCGCAACGAGCAGCACGGCGAGAGCGACGCGGGATGAGGCCGCAGCGGGCTGGGCATCCACCGCGGATGCGTTCTCTGCCACTCGGATCACGCCGACAAGCCTGTTCTCCACGCGAACTGGGACAGCCACGTAGACCATGGCCGTGCCGAGTGTCGGGCTGGGTCGCCTGGTGGCTCCGCTTCCTGACCGAACTGCCTCACGGAACTCCGGCCGGTCCGAGTGGTTCTCCATTGTGGAGGGATCGTGTTCAGAATCCGCGGTGACCTTGCCGGAGGGCAGAATGTAGGTGATGCGTGCATTAGCGGACCGTGCGATACCCCGAATCACAGCGTTGAGCTTGGGCTCGGGAGCCGTAGTGAGCCCCTCAGCTACCATTTGTTCACGGAC
Source organism: uncultured bacterium (assembly GCA_964523735.1). GTDB lineage: Bacteria > Armatimonadota > UBA5829 > UBA5829 > UBA5829 > CAZFYZ01. Next base: position 3,801 of record CAZFYZ010000067.1, read on the forward strand.
CAGTTGAGCGCGTACGAGCAGGTCCTCTTCAGTCTGCCGATAATAGAACTCCCGCATAGCCTCGAGCGCCAGCAGTCCCACCATCAGCACCGAAACGGCGGTGATCACGAAGTATACCGGAAAGAGCTTCCAGACAAGCGGTTTTCTATTCATCCGACTCTTTGAACCTGTATCCGACGCCTCTGACAGTCTCGATGCGCTCACCGGCAGGGCTGAGTTTGCGGCGGAGAGAGACTATGTGAACATCCACTGACCGGTCAGTCACCTCTGAGTCCTCGCCGCGCGATGCCTCCACTATTTGATACCTCGTGAATACCCAGCCCGGCCGTCGAGCAAGCGCATCCAGGATGCGGAACTCCGTGAGTGTTAGATCAACGGTCTTTCCGTCCACCTTCACCTGGTGCCTTCCTGGGTCGATGTAGAGCCCGCCTGTGGTTACCACATCCGTCTCCGTCGGCGGAGCAGATCGGTTCCGGCGCAGTGCGGTTCTCACGCGAGCGACCAGAACTTTCGGACTGAACGGTTTGGTAATGTAGTCGTCAGCGCCCAGTTCGAGGCCGCAGACGATGTCTGTCTCCTCCCCCTTTGCGGTGAGCATGATGATCGGAATCCTTGCGGTCGGCTGGTTCGCCTTTAGCGATCTACACACCTCGAGGCCGTCAACGCTCGGCAGCATCAGGTCGAGGATGATCAAGTCCGGCGGGTCAGCGCGGGCCGCCACCAGGGCCTCCTCACCCGTCGTGGCCTTCTGCACGTGATAGCCCTCTTTGGTCAGGTTGTAATCGACGAGCGTGAGAATGTCCTGCTCATCATCGACAGCAAGTATCCGTTCCTTGGCCATTTCCTGTCCTCCGCACCTGCCTTCGCCGCGAACTAGGCGGTTTCCTACCTTCTTGACACTTGTTCAGGCGCTGAGTATCATCCACCACATGAGCCACTCCTCTCTCGAGCGTTCCAACGCGTTCCTACAGATCGCCGAACAGTTCAAGCTTGGCGAACTGCTCACCGAGTCCTCACACCCTATCACGGCGCAGTTGAGCGATGTGGCCGAGCGAGACACCGCGGCTGCGCTGGGTCTGCTCTTCGAGGTAGATGGGGACGTCGTCCGGAAGTGCCGTGAGTTCACGGACTCGGGGCATGCCCAGAGAATTGCAGATGCTGTTGTCGCCTCGTTGCGGTCCGGCGGGAGGATCTTCTTCACGGGCTGCGGAGCAACCGGACGCCTGTCGATCCAACTCGTCTCGATCTGGCGTGACTACTGGCAGCGAGCCCGTCTCGGGACAGGGTGTCCCGAGACAACAGCATACGATCACGATCGTTGTTTCGGGACACCTTGTCCCGAAACAATAGGATGCTGGGACGATCGTTGTTTCGGCACACCTTGTCCCGAAACATATGAAGATCGCGCCGTAAGCATCATGGCCGGTGGCGACTACGCACTGATCAAGTCCGTTGAGGGCTTTGAGGACTTCGCCCAGTTTGGCCGAAAACAGATCGCAGACGCCGGAGTTAGAGCGGGAGACATCGTCTTCGCGATCACTGAGGGTGGTGAGACATCCTTCGTGATCGGCACCGCCTGGCAAGGTGTTGACGCCGGAGCCAAGGTCTACTTCGTCTACAACAATCCTGACGAAGTTCTAATTGAGCACGTCCGACGCAGCCGCGAAGTGATCGAAGACCCGCGCATTGAGAAGATCAACCTGACAACAGGCCCGATGGCGATCACTGGCTCTACCCGCATGCAGGCGACGAGTATCCAACTCTGCGTGATGCTTAGTGTTCTTGAGGTTGTAGTCAGGGCTCTCGTCCTTAACCCCCAACTTCTAACCCCCAATCCCTTGCTCCAGATGCACGCCAATCTCCGCTCTAGGGAGTTGCTCGGGCAGTTGGCCAGGCTGGTGTCCATGGAGGAGTCTGTCTACCGCCACGGCCACAGAATCAACTACCTCGCTGGGCGGTTCGCTATAGACGTGCTTACTGATACCACCGAGCGATCCCCAACGTTCTGCACCCCTTCCTTCCGCAAGTCTGACGACCGGGACTCGGCAGAGAGCTGGGCTTATCTCTTTGTGCCTGCTCCAGACTCGCCATCGGCATGGCGATACGTGCTGAAGCGCGATCCCGAGTGCATCGCTTGGTCAGAGCAGGAAGTGCGCGCGATGGTCCCGGAGGAAGCAGCGGACAGGCAATACGGCATAGTCAAGAAGATCGGCGCGAGCGAGCTAATGCGGTTCCGCATAGGGCTCGACGGTTTGCCCCTGCGCAATCCCAGGCCAGGCGACGGAGCCGTTGCTTTCGTTCATGAGGCGGAGAAAGACGCGCTTCTTCAGCCGGACGGCTTCTTCCGCAGGCACCTGGAAGAGGCACGGGCCGCTCGTGCACGCACCGGGCTGGTCTACTTTGGCAGCGAATCGTCCATTCCAGAGATCGCCAGGTTCGTGGCCGAGTGGAATCCCGAATGCATTGCTGTTCTCGTTCCTGTCCCTGAGACGGACCTGCTGCTTGACGGCGTCACCCGAATTGGGGTGAAGATGCTCCTCAACGCGCTCTCGACTTGCACGATGGTCCGTCTTGGGCGAGTCCAGGGCAACTACATGGTCTGGGTCGTGCCGTCCAACCTGAAGCTGATCGACCGCGCCACGCGTTATGTCTCAGGACTCACGGGTCTTTGCTACGAGGAGGCCAACCACCTGCTCTTCGAGGTTATCGAGTATATCGAACCCAGGATGAAATCGGATCAGCCGTATCCTCCGGTAGTCGTGATGTCCACTCTTCGGGTGAAGCACGGCCTGTCAAATGAGGAAGCTGAGTCACGTCTGCAGGAGAGTCCCGGCCTGCTGTAGAACCGCTCAGTGTACCATCTCAGCCTTAGGATCTGTCATTTCGAACGCAGTGAGAAATCTGCTTTTCGCCCTTTGCCGAGACGTTGCGACAAGCAGATTTCTCGCGTTGCTCGAAATGACGGTTGCCAGGTTTGAGTTCTAGCCGTTCACCATCTTGCCAGGGGGATTGCCATGCAAACAATTCTGCTGCGGGTAATACCGGTGGTTCTGCTGCCGGCCATCTTGATTCAAGGAGCACATTCAGCAGTGATTATAGAGAAGACCAACTACTCACACTACGGCGCCGTTACAAAGCTCAGTAACGGGACTATCGATGTCATGGTGACCACGGACGTGGGTCCGCGAGTCATCTTCTACGGGTTCAGCGGCGGAAAGAACATGCTTGCCGAGCTTCCGCAGTCCGAACCGAACAAGACCAAGTGGGGTGATTGGCACGCCTATGGCGGCCACAGGCTCTGGACAGCGCCTGAGGGTATGCCGCGCAGTTACTACCCGGACAACTCACCAGTGAAGGTTACAGAAGTGCCTAACGGTGCCACTTTCACGGCGCCTGCCGAGGAACCAACGAGCGTGCAGAAGAAGATGACTGTAACGCTTGCCCTCGAGGGTGCGGGCGTCAAGATCGACCACGAAGTCACCAACATCGGAGAGTGGCCCGTGGAGTTCGCCGCATGGGCCCTTACCATCGTAAGGGGCGGCGGGACGACGATCTTCCCACAGGAACCGTTCAAGGCCCACGGCGAGGTGCTTTTGCCCGCGCGGCCGCTTACTCTGTGGAACTACACAGACATGTCTGATCCGCGTTGGACCTTCGGAAAGAAGCTCGTGCAGCTCAGAACGGATGCCGGAAGGGACTCGGCTCAGAAGGTCGGCGCTCTGGTAACTGCGGGCTGGGCATCCTATCTGCTGGAGGGCGATCTCTTCGTCAAGCGGTTCCCGTATATCGCCGGGGCAACTTACCCTGACTACGGCTGCAACTTCGAGACCTTCACCAAAGGCACGTTTATGGAAGTCGAGACTGTTGGACCCATTACCAAGCTTCAGCCCGGCGAGTCGGTAACGCACGACGAACGCTGGTTCCTTTTCAAGGACGTGAAGCCGGGTGCGGGCGAGGATGCGCTAGAAGCCGCAGTCGCACCGTTGGTTCAATCAACGGGGAAGTAGCGTCTAGATCAACCGGGAGCGCTTTAGCGTTCCCGGTTCATACCTATCCTCTTCGGTGTCTGAAAACTGCGCCTCCGCCAGCGAATGCAAGAAGCAGCGTTGCCATTGTTGTCGGCTCCGGGACATTGGGCGCCGCTGTACAGTGAGTGCCCACGCAGACGTTGTCGAACGCGGCATAGCCCGTGCACTCAAACGCGACTGTCCAGGTGAGTTCCTCCCAGGCTGGTTGGGGCACGAGATCGAATGACCCTGTGACCCTCTTCCAGCCATACTCCAAATCCACGATCGTCTGGGTCGAGTCGGCGACCGATGCGGGAGATTCCGCGGCCTGCGTGAGAGTTGTCTCGGCCTTGACCTGGTAGAGGTCGAACTGATACCAGACGTGCTTGGTCCAGTCGCGTCGAGGGTCATTGCCAATAAGAAGATGCAGCTTCGCCTCACCCGGCTGCCCGTCAAAGAACCCGACGACTCCGTTGTGACCAAGAAACGTCGGCACCCACAGCAAGGGCTTAGAACCCTCAACTGACCAAGTGGCGCCGTCAAACCAACCCGGCGCGATCTGCAAATCCGCCTGTGGAGGCCACGTGTCGATCGAAAAGAGGTAAGCGAGGCTGACCGTGTCATTGTCAATCGATGCCCACCAATCGGGCGTGTTCGATTGAGCCTGTGCCGCCGAGGCCGCCATGAGGAGCCCGAGCGCGATCGCCAGTAACGCGCATGGTATCATATCTCGCCTTCCAGTTGAGTGGTTCATCCTAGTCTCTCCATTGTGATTTCCGGGTATGGCTCGTGCCCTGGCCACTAACGTAGAGGTAGTGCAAGAAACGTGCCAGTAGGGTGGGCCGGTGACAAGAGTGACGGGCAGCGGAACGGCGTTGACAAGATGGTAGTCAGCTAGGGCGCTGACGGGAATGCGCATTTGACTGCATGATTCCCTTGGCGTATAGTAGAGCAAGAAAGACTTGGGGGGGTCGATTGGACTTGAAGAATCGTGCCGGCAGCCGGTCCGGAGTCAGCCTGCGGGCGGTGATTATCGGACTGATACTCACGCCGATTAGCAGTTACTGGATCTTCATGACGGAGATCGTGCGTTACCAGGGTATCCCCACGACGATCTCTCTATTCTACAGCTCCATCTTCATCCTTATCCTTTTGATTCTAGCGAATGGCCTCCTGCGTCGGCGCGCTCCACGATACGTCTTGAGCCAGGGCGAGCTGATCACGATCTACGTGATGCTCAACATCAGCGCTGCACTGGTGTCCCACGATTCACTCCAGATCCTTGTCGCGATGATGCCTTACGCGAGCCACTTCGCTACCCCCGAGAACAAGTGGCACACGTTGTTCGAGGGCAGGCTCCCCGACTGGCTCGTGGTCAAAGACCCGGAGTCGATCAAGCACTTCTTCCAAGGGGGGAACCTCTACGACAAGGCCAACTACGGCCCCTGGGTAATTCCTGTACTGTGCTGGTCGGCATTCATCATCGTGCTGATAGGTATGTTCCTGTGCATGAACGTGTTGCTGCGCAGACAGTGGACAGAGCGGGAGAAGCTCAGCTATCCACTCGTACAGTTGCCTCTGGACATGACCGAGGACGGGGCGCCACTCTTTAGGAACAAGCTGCTGTGGTGTGGGTTTGGCCTCGCGGCCGCGATCGATATCTTCAACGGTCTGGCGACACTCTACCCGTCCATCCCCATGATCCCCATCAAGTGGGGCTTTGTGCCGTTTCTCAACAAGCCCTGGAGCTACGCGCGAGGCCTGGCGATCATGTTCTATCCATTCGGGACAGCTCTGGGCATGCTGCTCCCAGTCGATATGCTCTTCTCTTGCTGGTTCTTCTTCTGGTTCTGGAAGATCGAGCGAGTTGTGATTGCAATGCTTGGTTATGATGCCAATCCCAACATGCCTTACGACGTGGAGCAGTCATCGGGTGCGTATCTGGCGGTCGCGGTCTTTGCGATCTACATGGCGCGGCATCATATCATCGATCTTGCCAAGCACTTCATCGGTGCGAAACCGATGGATGACAAGGACGAGCCCATTCGCTATCGCTCCGCCATATGGTTCATCATTCTCGGTTCCGCGTTCATCGCGATTTTCAGCAGGAAGGCCGGCATGTCCACGGCGGTGCTGGTGCCGTTCTTTATCGTGTTCTTCGCGATGAGTATCGCTATTACCAGGATGCGAGCCGAGTTGGGCCCACCTGCACACGATTTGCATTTCGCCGGACCGGATCAGCTAATCGCAAACATTGCGGGACCCCGGGCGCTCGGTATCGATAACCTGAACGGGATGTCGCTTTTCTACTGGTTCAACCGCGCCTACCGCGCGCACGTGATGCCATTCCAGCTCGAAAGCTTCAAGATGGCCGAACGAGCTCGGATGAGCTACAAGAGACTCTTCTGGGTGATGATGCTGTCTGGCGTGGTAGGGACGTTTGCTGGCTTCTGGGCGATCCTGCATCTGCTGTACCAGCATGGTGCCGCATCCTCGAGCATTGGGCCGCCGAATATCGTGATGGCGAACTTTGGGCCAGAGGCTTGGAATAGGATGAATGCCTGGGTCACGACACCCGTTCCGGTGGACCATGGTCGTATAGTCGCGCTGATGACGGGATTCGGGATCACATCCGCTCTTTACGCTCTGAGGACCAGCATTCCTTGGTTCCCATTCCACCCCGTCGGGTTCGCGGTGTCAAATAGCTGGTCTATGGGCATGCTGTGGATGCCGCTGACGATTGCGTGGATCACGAAGCTCTTGATCCTGCGCTACGGCGGCCTAAGGCTCTATCGCCATACATTGCCGTTCTTCCTGGGGATCATCCTTGGCGAGTGCGTGATCGGCAGCCTGTGGACGATATGGGGGATTTCGATGCACGTGCCGTCATACTCGTTCTGGCCGTAGATGCCGTTGCGATAGTGTTGTAGCGGGCGTCTCCGACGCCCGTTGGAGGCATCGGAGACGCCCGTTGGAGGCGTCGGAGACGCCAACTACAACTGCGGATCGCGGGGAGTGCCAGCCGCAGATGCCGTTGACAGTCGAGCTTGCACTGGGGTATCATGAACGCGGGCGGGAAGAGATGCAACTAACGGTCCAGAGGTGGCTTCGTTGCCGAGCGTTGACATTGACGGCGTGCGCGTCAACTACACCGACATTGGCTCTGGAGTCGCCGTCGTGTTCCTCCCCGGACCGTGCGGCTCCAAGGAATGGTTCTGCTACCAGTCTGCCGGGCTCTCCGACCATTACCGCGTGATCTGCTGCGACCTGCGACGCGGGCGCGGCGAACTCTCCCTTGATATACTCGCCGATGACGTGCGTCGGCTTCTTGTTGCCCTGAGGCTGACCGACGCTGTCGTTGCAGGGCACTCGCTGGGCGGGATGATCGCTCTTCAGTTCGCTGCCACTTGCCCCGAACGATGCCTGGCAGCTATCGTATCCTCCACTAGCCCTTTCTACCACGGCGTGCGAAATGACCAACTGCATCAAGACCTTGTGCTCTGCGAGCCTGAGTCCCAGGGCTTCTGGTCGAAGCTCTGGCAGCGTTTTGTTGGTGGAAGTGACAGATGTCCGTCCCTCCCTGACCCACTGGACTACCTCGCGCGCAACAACGGCGGGATCGACCGGGCAAGCTTGGCTGAGCGTCTCTCCCTGATGGGTCGCGCTGATCTAACTCCTGTGCTTGGCCGAGTACAGGTGCCGACGCTGGTGGTTGCGGGGTCAGAAGAACTGCCCTACGTCCTGGCTGGCGCGCAGACGCTGGACGAGGAACTGCCTGACTCATCGATAGAGATCATCGAGGGCGCCGACCAGTTTCATTTCTACCTCCATCACGACCTCTTCAATGCCGCGGTCGCCGACTTCCTGATGCATAAGGTCGCCAGGCTCTGATGATCGACACCCATGCGCATCTTAACGACGAGAAGTTCGCGGGTGATCTGGATCAGGTCATCGAGCGGGCACTGGCTGCGAGCGTCACGCGGACCGTGGTCTGCGGCTACGATCTCTCGTCCAGCAAAGCCGCGGTCGAGATGGCAGGCCGCTATGATCCTGTCTACGCAACAGTCGGACTCCATCCGCACGACGCCAAGCACCTTGGCCCAGACACGATCTCCGAGATAGAGGAACTCTCGCACGCGGCGAAAGTCATAGCAATAGGAGAGATCGGCCTCGACTTTCACTACAACTTCAGCCCGCCAGAGGATCAGCACAGAGCGTTCGAGGCTCAACTGGAGTTGGCCGAGCGTGTGAAGCTGCCGGTCGTAGTTCACAGCCGTGAGTCAAATGACGAGGCTTTGCAGGTAATCAAATCGGCGGGGGCGAATATCGTTGGGTGCGTGTTCCACTACTTCTCAGGTGATGAGAACTTCGCGCGACAGGTTCTTGACGAAGGATTCTACGTAGGCATCGACGGGCCTGTTACGTACAAGAAGTCCGATATGCAGCGGCGGGTAGTCGACATGACGCCTTTGGACCGGCTGCTCATCGAGACTGACTGCCCATATCTCGCGCCGGTTCCGCACAGGGGAAGGCGCAACGAACCCGCCTATGTGGCTCTTGTCGCAGAGGAAATTGCTCGAGTCAAGGGTCTGCCGGTGGCCGATATCGATCGCGCCACAACTGAGAACGCCGAGCGCTTATTCAGGTTCTGACACGGGAGGCATTTGATGCTGAAGGATCTACACGGTCGTCTACGTCCGATGGGGTTCACGGACATTCTGGATGAGGCGATTGAGATCTACAAGAGCAACTTCGTTCTGTTGTCGGGTGTGGCCGGGGCCATCTACGTGCCCTATGCGATCATATCCGGTCTTCTGAAAAGGCCTGGGGAGCAGAGTGTCGCCGCCTATGTGGGCACCTTTGTGGACGCAATCATAGCCGTGCTGATTAGCTCCATCATCACTGGCGCGCTGACATTTGCGATTTCCGAGCGCTACCTTGGCCGTCAGGCGACAGTTGGCGGGTCCTATAAGAGGGTGTTCAGCCAGGGAGTCTTCTGGCGACTCATCGGAGCATTGCTGCTTAAGACTGTGATCACTGCTGGACCCGTCTTTGTTGGGGCCGCGATCGTTGGCGTTGGGGCTGCGCTAGGGGTCGCCAGCGGCGGCACTGCGGCTGGCATCGCGCTCATCGTCCTTGGCGTGGTACTCGTTCTGGCTGGGGCTGGATTCGCGGTGTGGATCGCCGTGAAGCTTACGATCGTGGAGCCGGCGTTGCTCCTGGAGGACTTGGGAGTTGGCAAGGCAATATCCCGAAGCTGGCAGTTGCTCAACAACAACTTCTGGACTGCGTTCGGCCTGGTGCTTGTGACGGGGGTCATCGTGGCGATTGTAGCCGGGCTTCTTGCCGCGCCGGCGTCAGTCATGATTGCTGCCAAAGTCGCGCGAAGTCTCGATGTTGGGTGGGGCCTCCGAGCGCTCAACGTGATACTCACCGGCGTGGCCCACATCCTCACGACGCCGATCATGTCGATCGTCTATATCCTTGTCTATTACGATATGCGCATTCGTAAAGAGGGCTTCGACCTGCAGCTTCTGGCGATGGAGTTGGACGCAAAGTCTCGAGGGTTTGCTGGCGCGGGTGGCTACGCGCTTCCTCAGGAGTCCCCGGCTCCCGCGGCTGAGCGGAACCCCTACTATGCGCCTCAGAGCAGCGATCAGGCATATTACTCGCAGGCTCCGGCCCCAGAACAAAGCGAAGTCACTGAACCGCCGGCAGCGCAAGACGGTTCCGCGCAGCCCCCGGCCGAGAATGAGGAGCCGCAGTGAGGCTCTGGCTCAGCGCCATATTGGTGTTTCTGGCGACTGCATCTTGTGTAGCAGCCGAGAAGAGCGAGCGCATCAGCCGGGAGATCGGCGACATTCTCGCCCAGCCCGAGTACAACCGCAGCTTTTCCACGGGCGAGATAAGCAAGTTCTGGCAAGCCGTTCTGAAAGCACTCGGGCGCTTCCTCTCGTGGCTTACCGAGCTCCTCTCGACAGGCGATAGTGTGGCGGGCAGGCTCGCGTCGATCATCTTCGCAAGCCTCGTTGTCCTGGCGTTTCTGGTGCTGCTTGCGTTTGTGATCAGGAGGCTGATTCGCACTCCATCTGGTCGGGTTGAGGACGATGTTGAGATCGATGCCTACGCAATCCCCTCTCCTCGGCCCCTGATGAAGCAGGCGGAGCGATTGGCAAAGGCTGGCGATTTCCGAGGAGCCTTCCGCTGCGCGTACCTGGCCTCGATCGTCTATCTCGACGAGATAGGCGCTGTTCGATATGAACGCAGCCGCACCAATTGGGAGTACCTGCGCGAACTCGGCGAACGCGGCCACGAATCAATTCGAGGAGACCTCAAGCCGCTCACTCTCGATTTCGACCGCAAGTTCTATGGTCGGGAGCAGTGCCAGGAGGCGGACTACCTGCGCGCGGTAGACGTGTTCAGGAAGCTATCGGCGGAGGCTAGGGCTTGAGACGGCGCAAGGACATCTGGTTCCTCCTCTTCCTTTTCGTCCTGCTCTTCGTGGGGGGTATCTGGTCTGTCGTGCCTCAGTCCAACAGGGAGGACAGGATCAGCAGCACCTACAACCCGGACCCCAACGGCGTGAAGGCCTTCTACACACTCTTGGGAGAGCGTCTGGGCTACAGTGTTGGTCGACTTGAGCAGCCTCTGACCGATATTCCGAAGTCAGCGCGTGTGCTGATCATCGTCCAGCCTCAGGACGAAGACCCTGACACGCCGGAGTTCTTCCAGTCGGGCTACATCGACGACGAGCAGAGCCGTGCCCTGCGTGACTGGGTCAAGCGCGGCGGGACTGTGATGTTCTACTCAGACAACCTCAAAGGCGTGCCTGCGGCTTTCGGCTCTGACCAGAAGATCGGGCGGGGGTGGGTCCATGCCGTCAACTCCCGAAAGTCGATCACAAACCGAGGAATGAGGGACGCCTCGAACGCGGTCGAAATCGTGAGGAAGATAGAAAGACACGCAAGCAAGAATGACCTGATCCTCTTTGATGAGTATCACCACGGATATAGCAGTGGCGACTCGTTCTGGAGTCAAATCAGCAGGCAGGTGTGGATCGCTATGGGGATCGTGCTGCTGTCGGCCGCATTGCTGTGCTTCACCTACGGCCGCCGATTCGGCGCCATCCGCGAACTGCCAAAGGAGACGACGCTTCGACCGGGCTTCGAGTTCGTGAGGTCGGCGGGCAGGCTCTATGAGCGCTCGGGAGCTTCGGACCTGGCAGCCGAGATGCTCTGCAGGTCGTTCAAACGCAGGCTCTGCGCAAAGCTTGGGCTGCCATCAGATGCAGCGTCGGAGACAATAGTGCCCCGCCTGACTCCCGAAATCGGCGCTCGCGTTTCGGTTGTGCTTTCCACGTGCCGAGGCTACGCTGCAGGACAAAAGCCGAGCAAGCACGAACTTCTTGAGGTAGCAAGTCAAATACACGAGCTTGAACAGGAGCTGCGCCTTGGCAGAATCGATGCCTGATGTGACCGCGGTGGCGGAGTCGCTGGATGCGGTAAGAGCGGAAGTTGGAAAGGTCGTTGTTGGTCAGCGCGAGGTCATTGACCAGGTGCTGATCGCACTTCTATGCGAGGGTCACGCCCTGCTGGAGGGTGTGCCGGGAATCGCGAAGACGCTGATCGTTCGCGCGCTGTCGCTGGCGATCTCGGCGGACTTCAACAGGATTCAGTTCACGCCGGACCTGATGCCGTCGGACGTGATCGGAACCAACATCTTCGATCCCTCCACAAGCAAGTTCAGCCTGCGCAGGGGGCCTATCTTCACTGGCCTGCTGCTCGCGGACGAGATCAACCGCACTCCTCCCAAGACTCAGGCTGCTCTGCTCGAGGCGATGCAGGAGAAGCGTGTCACGATCGACGGCGAGTCGCACGGCCTCGATGACATCTTCACGGTCCTGGCGACGCAGAACCCGGTAGAGTACGAGGGCACATATCCGCTGCCCGAGGCCCAGCTCGACCGGTTCATGTTCAAGATCATCGTCGGTTACCCGGCGCTTGAAACCGAAGTGGAGATGCTCGCGCGCTACAACGACGGCTTCCGCTCGGTTCGACTGGAAGAGGCCGGCATGAAGCCCGCAATCGACGTGCCGGGGATTGTCAGGCTGAGGCAGATCGTCTCGAGCGTGGTCGTTCAGAAGCCGGTTGCCGACTACATAGCGCGCCTCGTCCGCCGCACCCGCGAGAACCCGAGCCTGATTCTCGGCGCCAGCCCGCGAGCCTCGATCTATCTGCTTCTCGGCTCAAAGGCCGTGGCAGCAATGAACGGCCGCGGCTTCGTGATCCCCGACGACATCAAACAGATCGCCGCCCCGGTCCTGCGCCACCGCCTCATCCTCCGCCCGGAGGCCGAAATCGAAGGCATCACACCGGATCGTGTCGTAGAATCGACCCTGGCCGAAGTAGAAGTCCCGAGGGAGTAGCAACACCAACTCCCCGGCGTTATCCTCGCTGGAGGAGGGATTGCAGTGAAGAGACTACTTGGAACAGCAGTTGCAGTTCTCTTGTTGTTGGGCGTTGCTTCTACTACGGACGCTCTGTACGCGGCGGTAGATACTACCAATAGGTCTACACGCAAGGCATCTGCCCGAGCGAAGCCAATCCAAGGGAAGGTCGTGGATGTTCGTGGCAGGCCTGTCGGCAATGCGGAAGTCCTCGTTGTCAGATACACTACTACCTCTGACACGTGCGTTGTAGTCAAACGGCTGCACGCCGACAAGCGGGGTCGGTTCTCGTGCGCCGAGCCCAAGGGGGAAGCCGGCGCCATGCACGCTCTGACGGTCACAGCGCCCGGAATGAGCTACTCGAGCACATACGACGGCGAGACGCAGGGGAACATGCATGTGTTTCGGCTGTTCCCTGAGTGCAAGCTTCAGGGCGTCGTGGTGGACGAGAAGGGAAAGCCTGTTCGGGGCTCAGAGATCAGGCTTCAGACGTTCTGGGGGCGAGCTAACGACTCATCCGCGAGGCTTTCCTACTTCGCAGGATTGCCTCATCATACCGTCAAGACCGGCGCTGATGGCAAGTTTGCGATCCGCAAGCTTCCAGCACCCGCCGTACTCAATTACAGTCAAGCTGCGATCCAAGCGTCCTCAAAGAACCGTGCCACGGTCTTCAGCTACATCGACAAGAGCGCGATGGCAGCGTCGCTGAAGATCGTCCAGCCGACTGAATCGGTAGTCGAGGGCGTGCTGTACCTGCCTGGGAAATCAAGTCCAGCACCTGCCGGTACCCCGCTTACGGTCATGTTCGGAGAGGATTCCGATAGCCCCCCGCGTCCCTTCAAGACGGGCGCCGGCGGACGGTTCCATGTGGACGCATTGCCGCCGGGGGATGCGACAGTAGTGCTGGGCAGTAGCAGGCTCTCGTCTGAGGAGCCGCTGCCCTGGGCTCTGACCGCGGTCACTGACATGAGACTAACGCCTGGTTCAACCCACAAGCTGGACCTGGTGCTGTCCACAGGCGCTCTTCTGCAGGGCCGAGCTATCAACAAGGCAACTCGTGAGCCGCTTGAGGATGAGTCCCTGGTATTCTGGCACGCCGGCAATCCGAAGGCGGCTGGGAGAAGCGTCGATACCGATGGCAAGGGGCAGTTCTGCATCCGCGTGGTTGCTGGTGAGGTCTCCGTGGAATCGGAGTATGCCCGCTATTGGAGCACAGCCCGGCGGACACCCGCTAAGCTCACGGTCGCTGATGGCGAGGTGAAGACCGTGGGAAGCAACGGAGAAGCCGGTACCGCCTGATTTCGTCATTACTCCCGGCAGCTATGAGCTTACCTGGGATCGGGAACTGGACTGCTCGGAGCTGTCAGGGCCAAATGTGGTCTACCACGGCGCCGGTGCCCTGCTAAGGCTCAAGGCAAAGCCGGAGTTCAAGTCTAAGAACGTCAAAGTTGAGGCATACCGAATAGACGGCAAGGGCGATGCGGGTCTTCTGATCGCCGCGATGGATGAATCTAAGGGCACGGGCAAAGGATTTGACACCCTCTATGTTGACTGCAACCGCAACTTCGACCTGACCGACGACAGCCCGATTTCGCTGACAGCAAGACGCGAACGGGAAGCAGACGGTGAGTGGATCACAGTGAATGCGCGCCAGTGCTCGCCTTGTGGTGGAGAGACCGGGAATCCCATCGAGGTGCAGCTCAGGTTGTGCAACCACAGGACGTGGTCGCACATAGTCCCATCTTGGACTGGCGGCTGGAAAGGCAGGATCGAGACGAACAAGGGTACCGTCGACTGCGCGGTGGTGGATGTCAACGGCGACGGCATCTTCGGTGGAACGGGAACAGGTAGCAATGTCGATTCGCTATTCGTGGATGCTAACGGCTTGGGTTCGTTGAGTATCTCAGACGACAGCAGACACAGAATCCGGCTGAGCCGTGTGCCGTTCGTTGGTTGGGCGTTCTACCAGGTATCGGTCGCTGACGCCGGGAGGACTCTGCGGGTCGACCGCTATGCCGGCCCGATGGGTACGCTTGTTGTCAAGGCAACAGACGTCAATGGCGCCTCGGGCGCTGCCTCGCAGATGTCGCTTGCGGGATCGCAAGGAGTCTGGAGTCTGGAGGGCTTGAGCGGCGAGAAACCTGCTCAAATCCCCGTCGGCGATGCCACACTGACACATTGCACAGTAGCCCTTGCCAACGGTACAAAGCCGCCGACCGTGGTTTCGTGCGAGCTGAAGCGACCGGTCAAGATCCTGGACGGAAGCGAGCAGGCGGTAGAGATCAGGGGCAAGGTGTCGGCGGAGATCAGCCCAAGTGTGAAGACGCTGCGGTGGAAGCAGGGCTCCAGTGAGAGCTTCGACTGGGTAGTCAAGATCGGTTCGGATGTGACGGTTACGTCTCTTGGACGAGGCTCGCTGGCTCCAAAGCTTGAGTTCACGGACAAGAGGGGCAAGGTCGTCGCCACCAAGACCTCGAGCTATGGGTGAGGCGGCGGAGGTAGGCCCATCGTTGATGTGCCATCCATCAAGCCCGGAACTTATACGCTCGTTGCGACACTTGACACTGGATCGGCCTTAGGCAAGATCACTGCCAAGCGGCAGGTCGAGATCGCCCGCTAGTTCCGTTCAGCTACTGCCAGTCGCCTCGTTGGTTGAAGCCGCCTCATTGCGGCGGAAACTGTCGAGGCGACCGGTACCATCTCGTCCAATCGCAGCAGTCTGAATGCTCGCGTCACCGACGGAGAGAGCCCGGTTACGACAAGCGACTTGCCGGACGCTTCCAGCTGTTTGAGCTGGCGGAGGATCCACCTGTAGCCTGGCGTCTCGACGTAGCGTGCTCGGCTGAGGTCGAGGATGAGGTGCTTGGAACTGATGATCGGAGAGTTTACCAGTCTGGCCAGCGCCTCGGTGGTTTCGGCGTTGCAGCCGCCCTCCGGGCGGACCACCGCGCAGCCGTCCGACACGTGGTAATGGATCTTGTGGCTTAGAATGCGTGCCTCAGGCAATTCGTTTCCTCTCTTCCTGCCGCGCCTACGAGGTTAGCTGGCGGGCTAGGGCTGGAAGCGCCCCTCCGGACGTAGTCCGGATTCGCCCCGGTTCGTGGGTCCCCCGTGCTCGCTCCACCGAGCTTCGGCGTCTTGTTCCTGGCAAGCCCAACTATTGAGCATGCCATATATGATGACGCATGATCCGCGCGAATAGTTCCCATCGCAGCGCTTGTACGCTGGTTGGCCACCAGTTACATTATCGGCCGCCCGATTGCGGGTTTGTAGTGGCCTTGGGTCTTGTCATTGTCGCGCCTGCCGGGTATCATGACCGAGTCAGGAGACCACGCAATGACTGGATTCGATTATCCTCTGCTTCTTGATCCGATAGCTGTACCGCGACCCTGGGGTGGGGGGCGCGTCTGCAAGCTCTATGACCGGCCATGTGTCGAGGCGACTGAGCCGATTGGCGAGTCTTGGGACGTCAGCACGTGGCCGACAGACCCCGGCAACCCCGGGCTTGCCACTGTCAGCAGGATCGCGAATGGGCCGCTCGCCGGCACGCCACTCGATCAGGTAGCCGACGTGCCAGTGGTTGTAAAATTGCTCGACTCGGCGGAGAAGCTCTCAGTGCAGGTTCATCCTGTGACTCACGATGTTCACAAGGATGAGATGTGGTACATCCTGCACGCCGATCCTGATGCATATTTGTTTTGCGGTCTTGAGGACGGCGTCGACAAGCAGGCTTTCTGCGGGGCATGTCAATCGAGTGAGGCCAGCGAGGAAGAAGTCCTGGGTATGCTCTACCGAGCCGAAGACATTCGGCCCGGCATGCACTACAACGTGCCTACCGGGACTGTTCATGCCGTAGGGCCGGGCCTGGTAGCATTCGAGATCAGTGAGCGCACTCAGGTCACCT
>CAZFYZ010000068.1:0-20002 GCA_964523735.1 uncultured bacterium
CATGGGTCGAGCTTCTCCTGCCTCGCCATCTCCGTGTAGTCGCGGCCGAATTCGTCCAGTGTAGGAGTCCTGGAGCGGGTCCTTGCCGTAGCGGGGGCAGCCTGTTCGCCGTCCTGCAGGTTCATGACTTCCCTGCGGGTGCGCTCCAGGTCGACGCCCAGCTTCTGCAGCACCCTGCCCGCCAACCCCTCGCCCTCGCGAATGAGGCCGAGAAGCAGGTGCTCCGTGCCTATATAGTTGTTATTGAGATTGCGCGCCTCGTCGTAAGCCAGATCGATCACTCGCTTGGCCCGCGGTGTCAGTTGCATATCATGCCCCAGACGCCCGTCACCACGCGTGACCTGACGCTCTATCTCGGAGCGAATCCGGCCCAGGCTGACGCCCATACGGTCCAGGATCCGCGCCGCCACGCTATCGTTCTCTCGCGCCAGTCCAAGCAGCAGATGCTCGGTCGAAACATAGTTCTCTCCGAGCCTGCCGGCCTCTTCCTGCGCAAAGAACACGACTCTACGCGCTCGCTCAGTGAACCTCTGCCACATTATGCTCTCACCCCTTTACTGCGGGTATTCAGGTATTCAAGTCGTCGGGTCCTCGAGTCACTGATTGGACCCGCTATTGATTAGACGGTGTGCCGGTTTCGGTGGTTCAGCACTATGGTTATACCCCAGCTATAAACCGAGGACCCGGACACCATCCAGTCTTCTTCTCAGTACGGTTGCCCGGCTGATATTGGCGCAGCCTTCGTCTCCGGCCCCTACCCTCAGCCCAAGCATCAATTCGTTCATCAGCGAGAGCGTGCACCCCTCGACCAAGCCCGCCTCCGCCGCCAACCGGAGAGGCGACATCAGTGCAAGTGCCTGTTGCGGCTTAGCGCCCATCGACGAGGATAATACCCTCAATGACTTAGAAGCACTCTCCAACAATCGCTTACGCTCCACGCTCAATAGTTCCTTCCGTGCCTGACGCTCTTCGCCCAAAAGATATTGGGCCACGCCCTGCACTTTCTGCACGATCTCGCCCTCGCTGAGCCCCAGAGTCATCTCATTGGAGACCTGGAAGATGTCTCCCGCCGGCTGGCTGCCCTCGCCAAAAGCTCCCCTCACTGCAACGCCCAGATCATAAGCCGCGCGCAGAGGCTTCCGCAAGTTGCCAAGCATAGCCAGTGCACCCAGGTGCATCAGCGCGGACACCCTGAGGCCAGTCCCCACATTCGAAACGCTGGCCGTCAAATAGCCCAGCCTGTCAGAATAGCCGAAGCGCACTTTCGCGGCAATAACGTCGTCCGCCCAGTCCACCAGTTCGTAGGCCTCTTTGGGAGCAAGCCCCGAGACTATCGCCTGCAGGCGAAGATGATCTTCCTCATTGACAAGGATCGCAAGCATCCCGGAGGGCTCAAGAACGACAATTCGCCCCTCGCCGCCCATTACCTGTTCCGAACTCGCTATGTGCGCGTCCAGGAGGTAGCTTCTCTGTTCGGGGCTGAGCTTTCCGACGTCTATGGCTCTCAGCCTCGGAAATCGCTCCGCCAGGCCCACACACGCTGCGCGAGCCTCGCGCGCTACCATGAGTAAATCTTCCCGTGTGGCTCTCAGAGGAAACGGCACGCCGTCGAGGTTGCGTGCAAGCCGGGCTCGCGTAGAGATCACCACGTCTGAGTCAGGCCCAGTGGCGTCTATCCAATGTGGATGGTCCTGTTTCTCCGTCATGATGGCGATTTGCCTGCGTGGCAGGATCGCTTCTGGTATTCCTGAACCATATCGTCAAGCTCGGCTGCAAACTTCGCATAGCAGGCACAGCACCCGGGCCGGCCGTCAGCCACGATGTCTGCCAACGTTGCACCGCATACGCCACACGTGTAGGTTGCCACGGTCTCAGGCAATCCTGAACCCCGTTTCGACAGCAAGGCAGCAAGGTCGACATCCTGCCCTCCAAGCACTCGCAAGCGTTCGTCTGCACACTCTCGACAAACAAGCGTTCGGTGCGCATCATCCATCCGCCGGCGACCGATCATTACAGTCGCCGGGCGGACGCGGCAGATTTCGCAGAGCGGGTCTCGGGTGACGGGTCTCGGGTGTCCGGACACGGCCTACCACTCACCGGCTTCAATGTAGCTGCGGAAGGCTTTCTCGAGTTTCTTGGTGATCGGGCCGGGCTTGCCATCGCCGATCTTGCGGTCGTCGAGCTTTACCATCGGGATGACTTCGGCGGCGGTGCCGGTCAGGAATGACTCGTCGGCCGTGTACAGGTCAAACCGGGTGAAGACCCTCTCTTCAACCGTGATGCCAAGACCTCTCAGCAGGTCCATGACTGTTCCGCGGGTGATTCCCTCGAGTATCCCAAGGAAAGGCGCGGGAGTATAGACGACACCGTTCTTCGCGTAGAAGATGTTGTCCCCCGTGCACTCTGCAACAAGGCCGTCCTCGGTCAGCATCAGACCCTCGCCGGCTCCAACCTGGTTAGCCTCGATCTTGGCCTGGATATTGCACAGGTACTTGCCGGTTGACTTGATGCGAGCCTCGAGCACCTGCGGGTTCGCGATTCGCGTCGCCACAGTCACCACGTGCAGACCATTCTCGTACATCTCTTTCGGGTAGAGCGCGAGCTTGTCGGTGGAGATCACGACCGTCGGAGGAGTCTTGATGTTCTTCGGATCCAAGCCGAGCGTGACTCCGCGCGATACCGTCACCCTGATGTAGCCGTTGCTGGCCTCGTTGCGCTTCAGCAACTCTTCGATGTTTGCCACGAACTGCTCCCGGCCGTAGGGCAGCTCAATCCACAGCGCGCGCAGAGAGTTGTAGAGCCGATCGACGTGAGCGGCCAACTTGAACGCGCGGCCGTTGTAAATTCTGATCCCTTCAAACGCGCCATCGCCATACAGGAAGCCATGGTCGTAGATATGAACGTGCGCATCCTCGGATGGCACGAATTCGCCGTTGATGTAGACCCACTTATCCATTCACACACTCCAATTGTTCAACAGTCTATCATATATCTTGCTCTTAGGCAAGTGACCAGGCTTGGTTCAATCACGAAAGCACGAAAGGGAGAAAGCACGAAATGGGAAGGGATTCCAATCGCGAAATCCAGAAAGCTAGAAACCGAGAAACCTCTCTCTTCTTCTGGCTTTCCACCTTCTGCGACTCCCTTCGCTCCAAACGGCTTCCAGAACTCCCTTTCGTGTTTTCGTAATTTCGTGCTTTCGTGATAAGAAAGAGCTCACGCCCACCACATCGCGCCGGGCTGCTCGGAGATCATTACTTCTTTGATGAAGGCAACTGCCTTTTGGAAACCTTCATTTACAGACATCAGGCTATCCTCGTGCTCTATGGAGAGCACATAGTCATAGCCGACCATCTTGAGGTTCGAGACGATGTCTTTCCAGGTCTTCATGTCATGCCCGTAGCCGCACGTGCGGAAGACCCAGCTCCGGTTGATCTCGTCGCCATAGGGCGTCGTATCGTTGCAGCCATTGAGGCCGACGTTGATCGGGTCGATGCGGCAGTCCTTGGCATGGAAGTAGTAGATCGCGTCGCCGAGCTTACGGATCGCCGCGCAGATGTCCACCCCGTTCCAGAACAGATGGCTTGGGTCAAGATTCGCGCCGAGCGCGTCGCCGCAGGCCTCGCGCAACTTGAGCATGGTGTCCACGTTGTAGACACAGAAGCCCGGGTGTATCTCAAAGGCCACTTTGACCTTGCTCTTCTTCGCAATAGCGGCCTGTTCTTTCCAGTATGGAATCAGGACTTCATTCCACTGCCACTCCAGGGTCTCCTGATAGTCCGGCGGCCACGCGCAGGTAACCCAGTTTGGCCTGATCGCCTTAGGGCCATCGCCGGGGCAGCCGGAGAAGTTCACGACAACCGGAACCCCCATCTCCTTGGCAAGCTGAACCGACTTGACATGGGCATCATGGTGTTCCCTGCCGATCTTCTTGTTGGGATGCAGCGGATTGCCGTGGCAACCGAACGCGCTGATCTCCAGCCCCCTTGATTCGCAGGCCTTGATGAGCGCTTTCTGAGCGGATTTGTTGCCCAAGAGCTTGTCAGGGTTGCAGTGGTAGGCCGTTGAATAGGCGCCTGTGCCAAACTCGACCATTTGCAGTCCAGACGCAGCTATGTAATCCAGTGCTTCCTCGAGCGGCCTCTGACCGAACAGTGCCGTAAAGACTCCGATCTTCATCTCAGGCCAAGCCTCCTTAAGCGGGGGTTAGGGGTTGGGAGTTAGGGGTTAGGGAAGCAAGCGCCTTCGCCTACCCCTCACAGGGGAATTATAGTAGCTTTGAGGCGGGATGGCAAGACAGCCAACGGGTGTTAGGTGATAGGTGTCGGGCGTTAGGGAGAAGCCAAGAGATCATACATGGTGGAGCTTCTTCTTGAGGATCGCGAGGGCTTCGGCGGCCTTCGTGTAGTTGGGGTCGATCTCTACCGCGCGTTCGTATTCGTATTCGGCCTCGGACGTGATGCCGCTGGCTTCGTAGGCCTGGGCTATGTTGTAGTGGATGCTGGCGACATTCGGGGCAATCTGCTCCGCGGTCTTGAACGCGCCGATGGCGGCATTGTAGCGGTCCTTGGCGGCATACGCGGCGCCGAGGTAGTTGAAGGCTTTGTAGTTCTGATGGTCCTGCTGCGTCGCCTGCTCGAGGTGCTCAGTCGCAGTATCCAGATCCCCTGCCTTGAAGGCCTCTACTCCGAGCTTGAAGTGATCAACCACGTCCGTCATCTGGCGCCACCTTTGTGCACTCGCAGCCCTGAGTGCGCTTCCAGGGTCAGTATAGCCCTGCTTGTTTGCGGTGTCAATAGAGCATTACTCGGACGGCACGCGGCTTGCGGTGACGAATACGAACATCGACTCTCTGAGCGTGGATTCTGGTTCGCCCCCGGATCCTATTCCCCCCTGTTTGCGAGGGAGTGTGCGAGGAGATCGAGGGCCGTGGTATATGCGGATGTCGGCAGCGATGCAAGCTGCGACCGCGCTGACTCGATGTGATCTACGGCCATCTGTCTTGCCGCCTCGGCCGCTCCGCACTCAACTGCCAGCGTCGCAACATGTCTCGCTTCAGCAGCAGTCGCCAACCCAGTGCAGAGCTTCGCTGATTCGGCGGGGCATCGCTCCAGGGTAAGCAGGATCGGCAGTGTGAACTTGCCATTGGTCAGGTCTGCTCCGATCTCCTTACCGGTGACAGCGGGGTCGCCGTTAATGTCCAGAAGATCGTCCGTAATCTGGAACGCGAGGCCCACCTCGATGCCGAATGTCGCCATACATTCGCGTGCGATCGGGTCCGCACCTGCCAGAATGGCGCCGCACTCGCAGCAGGCGCCCATCAAGACGGCCGTCTTTCCGCGAATGATCCGCCAGTAATTCTCCTGCCAAGCCTGCAAAGAGCCCTCGCTTGCGGCCTGGAGCATTTCTCCCTCGGTCATCGCCACGGCAGACGACGAGAGCGCGGAGAGTATATCGAGGTTTCGCACTCTCGCAAGAAGCGCGAACGCCTTGGAGAGGAGGAAGTCACCGCCCAGAACGCTCAGCTTGTTACCCCACGTTGCGTTCGCGGTCAGAACACCCCGCCGCGCATGAGTCTCATCGACAACATCGTCGTGAAGCAGCGAGGCAGAGTGAACAAGCTCCGTGGATGCAGCAAAGTCTGTCAGCCGTTGATCCGCCCCGTCGGCTCCATTGGAGAGCGCCGACAGAAGGGCCAGTGCGGGGCGGATTCGCTTTCCGCCGGCGGCGAAGAGTCGAGTAGACATGTCCGTCGCCACGCTGACGTCAGATGCCGCGACGGCGTCCAGCGTCGTCTCGACCAGGTCGAGCTGCGAGGCAATCGGCTCAGCCCAAGTGGGCAATGCTGTATCAGGTTTGGAATGTAGTGCGTAGGCACTCATTCGGTTACACTCCAAGAATGTGGTCGCAGATGTGACCTCACCCCAGCCCTCTCCTAAAGAGAGAGGGGGTCGGTAGGTTGACCTCACCCCAGCACTCTCCTACGAGGAGAGGGAATAGGTTCCGTTCGTTGCTTCGGGACACCCTGTCCCGAAGCGTGGCCTAAGGCTTCGTTCCCACGTGCACGCAGACAGCGCCGAGCGTGAGATCATGGCAGGCGACATTCACCAGACCATGCACTGCGAACTCCTGACTTAGTTCGGCGGGAGACAGGAATTCCCCTACCGATTTTGGCAGGTATTCGTACGCTTCTCGCCGGCCTCTGAACAGCCGAGCGGCCAGCGGCGCCAGGACCTCAAAGTATGCCCGCCAGACAAGAGTCAGAATCGGGAAGTTGATCCGCCCTATCTCAAGGCAGATCACCCGTCCACCCGGCTTGGTCACCCTCACCATTTCAGTGATTGCACGGTCGAGGTCGTCAACATTGCGCAGACCAAACCCGACGGTGACGCAGTCGAACGTGTCGTCGTCATACGGCAGCGCGCAGACGTTGGCCTCCTCAAACTCGACCTGACCCAGTCCAAGCCTGTTGCCCTTACTGCGCGCCAGGTCCAGCATGGGTAGCGAGAAGTCGGTACCGACCACTCGGCCTGTCTGTCCCACCGCACGCGCCAGCTCGAAAGCGAAGTCGCCCGTCCCGCAGCACACATCCAAGGCCCAACCACCCGCGGCCAAACCGGACCTGGACACCGCGAAACGCCGCCAAGCCTTGTGTCGCGCCAGGCTGATGACTGTGTTGATCAGGTCATATCGAGGCGCAATCGAAGAAAAGAGGCCCTCAACATAAGCCTCTTTTGACGTTCGATGTTCGATGTTGGCGATTGGATCCCCGAGCATCTGGTCGCACCCGCTGAGGGCATTATAGCGGATAGACTCGCGCTCGGTCAATCTTGCGGGCCTTTCGGCGAAAGGTACTTTCCAAGCCAATCCGCCGCCAGACGGGCAACTTCCTCTAGCTTACCCGGTTCCTCGAAGAGATGAGTAGCGCCAGGCAGGACCACGAGTTCCTTCGCGCATGTGAGCTTGTCGTAGGCTTGCTGGTTCATCTGGATCACGGGGTAATCGTGCCCGCCCACGATCAGAAGGGTAGGCGCTGACACTTGCCAGAGATACGGCATCGCCAGGTCCGGCCGTCCCCCGCGGGAGACGATAGCCTCGACCTCCTCGCCCAAGGCCGCCGCTGCCTGCAGCGCCGCAGCTGCTCCCGTGCTCGCGCCAAAGTATTCGATGGGCATTGTCGAGGTCGCATCATTGTCGCGAAGCCATTGAGTCGCGCTTATCAGCCTGTCTGAAAGCAGGTCGATATCAAAGACTTTGGCGCGGTCTTCGGACTCCTCTTCCTCCAGGAGGTCGATCAGGAGCGTTCCGAGACCTGCCTCCCTGAGAACGCTCGCTACGAACTGGTTGCGCGGGCTGAACCTGCCGCTTCCGCTGCCGTGGGCAAAGAGCACCACGCCCTGCGCGTCTTCAGGGATCCCCAGCATCCCCGGCAGCACGGCCGGTCCTGACTGAATTGCCACCTGATAGTCGGTTTGACTTCTCATCGCACTCATCCTCTGCAGCGCTCACATCCCGTACGTTCCCGCGAGCGGATTGCCCGAAACGGGCGGCTTGCCAAGCTGAGCCGTTGAGGATATGATAGCGCCTGGAGGATGAGCTGTGCCCAAGTGCGCAATGGGAGTGATAGCTGTCGCGTTCGCGGTCGGGATACTGGCTGTCGAGAACTCGCTGCTGCCAGCGTTCTGCGTTCTGGCAGCCTGCGGGGCCGTTCTCTTTTGGGGAAGGGCAAAGCGGCCAGCCAGGGGGGTCGCAGTTGTTGCGGCAATAGCCTTTGCCGTGGGAGCGGGCAGATACGCCGTGGCGCGAGAAGTGCCGGCCGATGACGTGTCAAGACTCATTGGGTCCGTAACCGCGATTCGCGGAACTGTCGCATCCGATCCTGACATCAGAGAGGGCCGGACGAGATTTGTGTTCAGGATTGATTCGGCAGAAGTTAGACAGACCTGGACGCAGGTAACTGGCAGAGTCATGGTCACAGCCTACAAAGAGGGAGACACCAAGCCGATCGATCTCGAGTATGGTGACCGGGCTGTGATCCGCGCTCGCCCGTATTTGCCCAGCGAACCCTCCAACCCCGGGCGGTTCTCGTGGCGCAAGTACCTGGCGCGGCAGGGGATGTACTCGTGCGCGAGCGCGTATTCATTGGATCAAGTTACACTGCTGCCGCATCGCGAAGGAAATCCGCTTGTGTCACTGGCACTCAGGGCGAAGAATGGCCTGACACGAAGCATACTGCGCGTCTATCCTGACCTGGAGGGCTCGATCATCGTCGGAATGGTGATGGGAACCTATGCCCATCTGCCCACAGACACCCTGAGAGACTTTTCCCGCACTGGCACAATGCACCTGTTGGCGGCGTCAGGCTACAACTGCTATGTGCTCTTGTTCATCCTCGGACCTATCCTGAAGGCCACTCGAGTAATGCCAAAACACAGAAGTTTTGCCGTAATTGCCGCCATACTCTTCTATCTGGCGATGGCGGGGGCGAAGCCGTCGCTTGTGCGTGCTGCTGTGATGAGTTCACTCCTGCTACTCGCTCGCCCACTCAAGAGGGTCCCCAACACGCCAAGCCTGTTCTTCACGGCGGCACTGCTGATCCTGGCGATCAACCCAGGCGATATGTTCGACGTCGGTTTCCAGCTGTCGTTCCTGGCTGTGTGGGCGCTGATCTTCGTCAGCCCATTGATCGGAGCCAAGTCGGTCCTCGAGTGGGCAGGGCTGGTAGACGCCAAGCCTCTTGCTGGACGAAGCAGGCGGCAGGTGCTCCTGAGAAAGATCGCGGGAGCGCTGGCGGCCACTGCCATAGCCACTGTTGCAGTGACGCTGATCACTGCCCCCATTGTTGCTTACTACTTCAACTACCTGTCGATTGTCGCGCTGCCGGCGAACATGGCAGTAGAGTTGGGGGTGCCTTTGGTCTTTGGCTTCGGCTTCCTGTCGCCGATAGCAGCCCACATCCCTTGGCTCAGTGATATGATCGGTGCTATGGGCACGTGGTTGGTACGCGTGATGCTGTGGATTGTAAGTTCGCTGGGCTCGTGGCGGTATTCGGCTATCTCGGTTGCGTCGCCAAGCCCGCTGGCCATCGCGGGCTACTATGCTGTTCTGTACGCAGCCCTGAGCTACTTAGGAACGACCGTCGGTAGGGAGTGCAAGAATGCCAAGCAGCCGTAAGACACTTGCAGTTCTGTTGACAGCGGCCGTCGTCACCGCGGCGATTTGGGCGAACGCATCGCTGGGTGGCCGAGACACGCTCAGCCTGACGTTTCTGGACGTCGGAGAGGGGTTGTGTGCCGTGATGCGTACGCCCAGCGGCAGAACAATGGTTGTGGACTGCGGGACTTCGAGCTGGCGCGATGATGACTCCATCGGGGAGAAGGTCGCGGTGCCATATCTGCAGAGCCTTGGCGTGGACACGATCGACGTGGCAGTAATGACACATCCGCATTCCGACCACGTCTCAGGCTATGCAGGACTACTTGAGGCTAAGCCCGCAAGGCTGGTGCTGGATCTGGGTGTGCGATACCCATCGCCCTACTACGAGAGATTTCTGAAGACCGTCAAGTCGTCCGGAGCAAAGTACCGGCGAGCGAGACGCGGGCAGACGCTTGACATGGGAGATGGCGTGTCTGTTCAAGTGCTGTCGCCAAGTCCCGCAGAAACATACACCGACCTGAACAATGGGTCGATCGTCCTCAGGATCACCTACAAGAAGGCAGCTTTCCTACTTGCCTCCGATGCTGAGGCGCCGGCTGAGCAGCCTATGCTGAAGTCGGGAGCCCCGCTCCAGGCACAGGTTCTGCAGGTGGGCCACCATGGGTCCAAGGACTCGTCGTCCAAAGAGTGGCTGAATGTCGTGCGACCTCAGATCGCCGTCATATCGTGTGGGCGCAGAAACGACTACGGGCATCCCTCGCGAGACACCATAAGGCGATTGGCGGCGTTCGGCGCTCGAGTATACCGGACCGATCGAGATGGTGCAATCCGGATTACGACAGATGGCGACATGATACGAGTGACCAAGACCAAAGACTGGTAGCCAGCGGGCCGGCAGCCCCACCCCGGCGAGTAGATTGGCCACAAAAGAAAGCCCGGGCGTTCGCGCCCGGGCTTCGTTATCTGTCTGGTTGACTTTGCGCTTCTAGAACGCGTGGCCCATACTGAAGTGGGTTCGCCCGCCTTCGGTGCCAATACCGTAGTCCAAGCGCAGGTGGCCTATGGGAGTGGTCACACGCATACCGACCCCAACGCCGTAGTGGCCCTTGAAGCCTTCAGTCTGCGGCAGTTCGGTGATATCAAACACCGGATCGCCGTCCCAGGCATCGCCGTAGTCCAGGAAGAGGACCCCGCTGATGGCCTGCGCGATCGGCTTGCGCAACTCAATGCTGGCAAGCAGCATGTTGTTTCCCCAGAACCGGTCCTCGCGATAGCCTCTCAGGCTTTCCCCGCCACCCACGAAGAACTGCTCGAAGAACGGCAGTGTGCCGCTCGCAATTCCTCCTCGAAACCGGACGGCCAGAGTCACACGCTTGTCATCAGGCTTTGTCTTGGGGCCGCCCCTGGAGAAGTAACGCCTGATATCGAATGAAGCCTTGTTGAACCAACCGCTGAACGGCACCTCTTGGAAACCGGTACCCTCAACGACAGGCACAAATCTCACGGCATCAGTGCTCCCGACCTCGAGCGACACGGCGTTGTAGCCTCCGCTGGCGGGATCGAGGTCAAAATCGCGGGTGTTATGGACCAGCTTGACAGAGCCTACACCTATCGTGCCTGATTGGGCTATTTTGTAGAGATCGCCCGTCTGGCCCAGCAGATCCTCGTCGTTCTCCACATCGTCAAATCGTCCACCGAAGTAGATCCTGGTCGGTTCGCTGATAGGGCGGCTGAGAGTAAGATCAGCACCTCTGTGTCGTTCGCTGTAGGTCTCATCGCTGATCGTGGTAGAGCCGAAGACGCCGGACGCAAACCTGTAGACAACGCGGTTGTATGCGCTCACCGAGAGAGAGGTGTGCTGCTTGTCGACCCACGGTTCATAGAAGCCAATCTCATAGCTGGCGGGGCCGCCGACAGCATTAACCGTGCCCTGCTCCCAAAGCAGATTAAGGCCCTGGCCCCTGCCGCGGAAGTTGGTCTCGGAAAGGCGCGCCTGGCCGACAAGCCTCTGCCTGGAGCTGTAGCCCACGCCGACTGATACCTGGCCGGTCTTCTTCTCCTGCACCGGCAGGATGACCCTGACCTGGCCCATCTCGGCGCCGGTCTGGATCTGATACTGCTTGACGTCCTCGAGGATATCGAGGTTGTAGATCTTGAGGATATCGGCTTTGAGCGTGTTGATGTTGAAGATCGTGCCCGGCTTGGTCTTCATCTCTCTGAGGAAGACATAGTCTTTGGTCTTCTTCGCACCCGTTATCTGGACGCTCTCGACCGTGTGGACCAGCACCGGGATCGTGAGCACGCCGGTGGCGGAGTCTACACCTACATCCGCAGTCACGTAGGCAATGTAGCCCTTGTCTGTGTAGTGACCCTGGATCTCCTCGATGTCCTGGTTCAGGGTCAGTGTGTTGAGCACCTGTCCAGGCTTGGTCTTCATGATTGCAAGAAGCTCGGCCGCGGGTATGGGATCGCTACCAATGATCTTGACATCGTTGATCTTTGGGTTCTCGGTAACCTCATAGGTCACCTTAATCCCACCAGGAACGTCCTCCTTGTGAACGGTTACGGCGACGAAATAGCCAAGCTGCATGATAGCGGCCCGGTCTTCATTGGTCGCCTGCTCGGTATAGTCGTCACCTACCTTCAGCTTGATAGAGTTCTGGATGGTGTCGGCATTGATGTTCTGGTTGCCCGCGATGGCTACCTGGGCGACTTTGACAGTGTCCTGCGCGAACGCTGGCGCGCCCCCAATAAGGGCCACTATCAACAAGATGGCCATCGCCCGCCCCACAGCGGTTATAGACATTCGTGTCAGCATCGTGCTATTTTCCTCCCCCAAGACTAGAAGCTGAAAGTTCGATTTCGAAGTTAGGGACTCGAGGCTAGAGGTTCGAAGACCTCAACCTGCGCGTCCGGCTGCCTGCCGTATGATCAGGATTATACTATACCCTTTCCTGCCACTCAAGCGAGTATAACGCCCTACCCCTCAAGATAGGCCGAGAGCTTCTGCCTGAGCATGCCTCTTGCCCGTGCGATTCGGGTCCTGACTACGTCAACTGAAAGGCCGGCGATCTGTGCTATCTCAACGTATGACAGGCCCTGCAAGTCCCGCAGCACAGCCACTATTCTATAGTCGGGTGGCAACTGGCTTATTGCCCGCTCTACTCGATCTCTGAGTTCTTTGCGCTCGATCTCGCTGTGTGGACTGCCCCCTGACTGAGCAATATCGTCGAGCGACAAAGATTCGATCTTGTCGAGTTCGGCCTCCAGGGAGACGTGCATTCTTGCGCGCCGCCGGTCACGTTCTTTGAACGCATTCTTGCACCTGTTGACCGCGATCCTGTATAGCCAGGTGTAGACTGCGGACTCGCCTCTGAAAGACTCGAACGATCGGTAGGCGGCAACGAACGTATCCTGGGTGAGATCCGCGGCCTCTTCCTGGTCCCCAATCAGCCGGAATATGAGGTTGTAGATGGGCTTCTCGTACTTGTCGACTATAGCGTCGAAGTCCATGACCTGTCCCCGGGCTGCCCTCCGCGCCAGAATGCCCTGCTGAATGCCCACCTCATCTGGTAAGACAACCCGCGGGCTGCCCA
This sequence comes from uncultured bacterium, assembly GCA_964523735.1. Lineage (GTDB taxonomy): Bacteria > Armatimonadota > UBA5829 > UBA5829 > UBA5829 > CAZFYZ01. The sequence continues at coordinate 12,753 of CAZFYZ010000068.1, forward strand.
GTAACACATTTCTTGGGCAGGCGGGACCTTGCGGCCGCCTTGGAGTCTCCTTAGTGCAGAGAGACTGCGTGGCAGCGGCTGAAGATCACTCCGGGCGTTCCTCCGTCCATGGCCTTCTTCGCCGACAACTACCAGAATGCCTTGACGAACGTCACATTACCTGTCACAGTCTGCTGATCGTCAATCCCAATCCCGACAGAGTAGAAAGTCTTGAACCTGTAGCTTATGCGGAACTGCCACTCGACGTTCTGCACGTTGGCCAGCGCGGCTCCCAGCCTCTGGTAGAGTGAGACGTAGAAATCGCCGAACAATCGCCTGGAGACATAGAGGGCAAGCGGACTGATGGGGCTGTATTCCAGCGAGAACTCCTCGAAACCCAGCCTCTCCACGAAGATCCTCTGAATGGGCATGAACAGCGCACTGGTGCCAACGGCCGTCAGTGCTGTGGCGAGCTGGGCCTGAAGGTCGGCTTCTCGTCCACCAAACAGACCTTCTACATGCCCAAGGGCAGCAAGAATCTGCTCTTTGGTGAGCCCGGGCGGATCGGAGGTGAGGGTGATGTTCATGTTGCTGACCGGCCCGTTCACCGTCATCGTGATACGGTAGCGTTCTCGCGTGCGCATAGGACCCGTCGCGGTCAGGGAGGTGGTCGCCTGGAAGTTGCTGAGGACTACCTCGGAAGCGACTGGTGGCTCATTCAGGCGCAAGATCATCTTTCCGCCCGGGACCACCGCGAACCGGATTCCGGTGCCTCTGAGCGTGATGTCGCCTTCTCTGGCTTCAAGCTCCAGCGTGACATTGAATGGCACTGCCGCGGAAGGATTGCCCAGCTGCCCTGATATCTTGCCACTGCCGCCGACGAGTATCGACATCTGCGGAGGCCTGACACGAACACCGTCGCCGATCACTATCGGGATGTCCCTGAACAGCGGGCGAATGGGAAGAGTCCTCTCGATCGCCTTCCTCCCGCCCTCCGGAAGTGAGAATGCCAGCTCGGAGTTCGAGACCTTGATCCCGCCAAATCCTGTTGCGGGCACTGATATTACCGGCTCAGCGATCGTCCCCGAGATATCGAGGCCAACATCGAGTTGGACACGGGCGCTCTCCTGGTAACCCATGAGGCCCCGCTCCTCGACCGTCAGGCCCCGAGCCATCAACTGAAGGTTCACGTTGCCAAAGCCCTGGGCGGGCTCAGTCACGACGATCGTTCCGCCAGGCTGCAGGCCGATGGTTCCGCCGGTGCTTGATTGCATAGCGAAAGTCTTGAATGTGATCGTCCGGCCTTCGAATCCGATATCCACGGTGACGTTGGTGAGACTACTTCCGACTCCTCTGACGCCAATCGTGCCGTTGGTCGTCCGAATCGCGCCGGTCAAGTTGATAGCGTCAATCGTGCCGCCCACGTTGATCTGAGCCTCAAGAGCCCCCGTAGTTCGGCTCGTATCGATCGTAGAGGCAAAAGCGTTCAGGATATCAAGGTCCTCGTTTGCCAGGCTCGCCGAGAACTGGACCGGACGGTCCTTTGGAATTGTCAACTCCTCCCAACTCCAGGGAATGTACCCGCTGCCAATCACCTGATGGCCATTGAACGCCAGGAAGATATCGGTAACGTCGATCCGATCAGCACGGAATCTGATCTGAGAGACGCGCAGGTTGTCGAACTCGATCCCACGAATCCCCGGGCGGACGACTTCGATCGAACCTCTTATGTCGGGACGACGTACCGGGCCAGTGAAGATGAAGTCCACTGTGGCGATGCCCGAGGGCGTATTCTCCCCGAGCCAGGGCCGCAATCTGGACAGATCGACGTTGTTAGCCGCCAGCATCAGGTCGAGGGTTTCATTAACATAGACCGGAGCCCCTGGTGTCGTAGGACCAACCTGAACAGTAGTGTCATCCGATACCGCCTGGAAGCGATTGATCGTGACAGCTCCATTGGCAGAGGCGACGTCGATGTCCAGAGAGTCGATCTGGCGGATGTCCACGCCAACGTCTTTGGCAGTCAGCTTGACCGAGCCATCCGGCAGAGTAAACCGCCCTTCCTCGTCTCTGAAGCAGCCCTGGAAGCTGAACCCGCCATTCATTGTGCCACTGGTCAGCCTGGGGACGCGCGTGAATGCCTCTCGAATCGGCTCCGCCTGCTCGGTCAACAAGTATGGACTGGCGGCAATAATCGCCCAGAGGTCGGGCACTCTCACGTTCTGGATCTGCGCTGTCGCGCTGTCCACGCAGGCTGTCTTGAGATCGAGATCGGTTCCCTGAAGATCGAATACCTGCTGGCCCCGGGTGAGCAAGGCGCGCCAGGAGGAGAAAGTCTGATCGGAGTACGCAGCCTCGATAGTCGCCTGATCGAATGTGGCCTCGTTTAGCGTCAGGCCGGTGATCGACGCCTGCATCGTATAGTCTGGATCGTCCCAAGGCCCGGTGATTGCCCCGGAGGCCGAGGCGATGCCACCGATCGTAAAGTACTTCTCAACTCGATCGCGGATCCTGACGAGGTCGAAGTCCCGTGCATCGAAGCTCAGGTCTAACTGGCGGGTTTCCACGTTCACTGTGCCATTGAGGTCAACACGGGCGTCCTGGCTGGCAATCGAGGTCTCAGATAGCCGGATTATGTCATTGGAAAAGTCGATCTTGGCGCCGGCTGAACTGATCAGGAAGCCAAATGCAGTGGCATCAGTAAGCCGCAACGTTCCAGAGGCTGTGGTGTCCACGAACTGCGGTCTGCCGTCCCGGGTCCTCAGTCCGCGCAGGAACGCGCTAGTGAATGCGAAATCCCCTTCGACCGTGCCCTTTATGTCCGCCTTCTTACCCGTAAGCTCCATGAGCTTCTGAATCTGCAACCGCCGCACTTCGGCGTCTCCCGCGAAGTCTACGCGGGCGGTGTCCAGCCCGGATGCTCTGCCGGAGAATCTGACCTCTGCGGGGAATGCGCGTGCAACACCGCTGCGAACGGTGATACCCTGCCTGTCGCCGGAGTACGCGACTCGAGCGTAGTCAAGTTCATAGTCCTGGTAGCGTCCTCTAAACACTTCCAGGACTCCGGCCACCACGGGATCGCGTGAATCTCCGGAAACCGTCCCGCTGGAATAGAGAATGCCGCTTAAATCGGGCTGCTTCAGCAGGCTGGCGACAGTGGCCATGTCGACGGCTTCGATCGTGTATCTGACGTTAACACTTCGCGGACCACCGCTGCCTTGGGCCGCTATCAGCCCGCCGGCCGCATTCGCGACCAGCGTTCCCAATCCGGTCCGCCTGCCTGAGTCATAACTAACTTCGACCGATGCGCCAGTGAAGGGCATCCCTCCGACGGAACCCCTGGAGATGCGAGCGTCGGCACGAACGGTGGGCGCACTCAGCGTCCCTGAGACAGCGAAATCCGCATCGGCGGTTCCCGTGAGCCTGGTCCCGGCCGGCACGTTCAGGATTCGCAGCGGAAAGGCTCGAACGGTCCCTTCTAGCGAGACGGTTCTGGAGCCGGTAGTCCCGAGCGAACCCGACGCCCGCACCCTTGCTCCGTCGATCCTGAAATTGACCGAGTCCAGGAAGATAGTGCCCTGCTGGTATTGTGCCTCGAGCGTAATGTCGGCGGCCGTGTAGCCGAAAGCAGATAGGCTGCCGATCGTGGCGGCTGTCCTCGCCGACGGAGCCGCGCGCGTGCCGGTGATAGTCGCCGCAACGCTGCCGATCCCCTGGATTCGAAGGTGCGGAGGGACACCACTGATGCCGAAAGAACTGAGCAGCCCCGCAATGTTGACGCGGGGCGCGGAGACCGACAAATTCAGCTTTGGAGCCTGGAAGTTGGCAACCATGCCTGTCGCACGTGCGCGCGTTCCGCCGAGCACGCCGGTCAGATCGAGTGCGGCTGATCGGCCAGCCAGGAGTATGCGGCCCGACAAGTCCTTCACTGGCGACTGCAGCCCTGGCGCCAGCACCTCTGCGCCGGAGACGGTGGCGAAGCCCGTCATGTAGGGGAGGCCTCTGAGCGGGAACTTGGTGCTTAATCCGAGTGTGCCTGTCACCCTGCCTTTGCGTACGTCCACGTGTCTGGAGATGCCCGTGAGTTGGGCAACGAATGGGGCACTGGCTTCAACAGCGCTCAGATCAAGCTTGAGCGATCTCAATCTCGGGTTGTACGTGCCGGTGAAGCTCGTGGACTTCAGAGTGCTGACGTCGCCAAGCGCTGTTCCGGCGAATGTAAGAAGGGGGTAGCGCTGAGCGTTGTAGGTAAGGTCGAGATCGTGCAAGCGGAATGGCTTGATCCGCCCCATCGAGGTGGGTGAGAGAGCCGACTTTCTGAGATCTGCAAACGTCGCACGCGCATTGTAGAGCCGAACAATTCCTCTGAACGGCGGACGCGGCGGACCCGGCTTCGGCCTGAGCAGATCAAGTATGTTCAGGCTGCCATCCGACCTACGTACGAGGTGAACAACAGGATCGCGCAAGTCGACGGTCCGTATCCCTGAGGCCCCCGCTCCGCCAAACACCACTGCGCGAAAGTCGTATCGCACAATCACGGTGTCAGCGGTCAGGAGCGTGCCCTGGCTGAGATCCCCTGCCTCCGCGATCTGGAGGCCTTTGACGATAGCAGTACCGAATGGCAGGAGCGTAGCTTCACGAACGACGACCTGCTTGCCAAACTGGGCAGTGAGCTGATCACTAAGCAGTTCCTGTGCGTTTGACAGGACGAGCTCCACCTGCCTCGCCACGTGAATGCTGCTGATGATAAGCATTATCAGCACGGGCAAGTAGGTGATAAGCAGGATGAGCGATCTCTGCGTCCTCGTCAGCATAAGGGCTCGGTGGGCGTGTCCAAGTTGACGCCATAAACCTCTGCAAACTTTGACGTATAGACTTCCCGCGCCCGATCAAGCCCCGGCGCTTCACCCAAGAGTTCCGCCATCGAAGTCATCTTGGCTGACTGCAGACCGCAGGGGTTGATCAGGGCGAAGTGCGCCATGTTTGGGTCCACGTTCAGAGCAAACCCGTGGTAGGTTACCCAACGCCGGACTGCTATACCTATGGAGCAGATCTTTTTGTCTGCAACCCACACGCCAGCGGGCGGATTTCTGCGACCTTCAATGCCGAACTCGGCAAGAGTGTCGATCACGGTCTGCTCCAGACGGCGCAGGTAGTCATGAAGATCGTTGGCTACTTCTCGGAGCCTGAGGATCGGATATCCGACGAGTTGACCAGGGCCGTGGTATGTGACGTCACCGCCGCGGTCGGTCTCATAGAGTTCGACGCCTTGGGATTCGAGTGCCTGCGGGCTGACAAGAACGTTACCCTCGCCCGTCTTGACGCCCATGGTTATCACGGGATCGTGCTCGAGGAGGATGAGAGCGCCGAAGAGGTCTCCTGCCGCGCACTTGCCATGCAGCTGATGCTGAAGCTCCAGCGCATCTGCATAAGAAATGCGCCCGATACTATACAAGGCGCACCTGCGTGAAGAAGCCTCGACGGCGTTACCGGGCTTCGTATCGGGGCAATCCTGGAACTCCATTTCTCCTCCGGCAGGCTGAGCGGTTAAAGTAAGTATACTCTCGCTCGAGAGAGAGGGTCAAGAAGAAGAGGAATCAGCCCCAGTACTTCCTATCCAGGCTTCGATACTGCAGGGCTTCGGCGAGATGGCTGACCTGTATGTCGTTCGAGGCTTGGAGGTCGGCGATGGTGCGGGAGAGCTTGAGAATGCGGTCGAAGGCCCTGGCTGAGAGGCGCAGCTGCTCGACTGCGTGCTTGAGCATCGACTCGGCTTCAGCGTCGAGCTTGCAGTAAGTCTTCATATGGCGGGAGGTCATCTGCGCGTTGCAGTGAATCTTGGTGCCGGCGTAACGCGCGTTCTGAAGCTCGCGAGCGGTGCGAACACGGGCGCGGATGTTGGTTGATGGCTCGCCTGGCGCGCGCGCCATCAGTTCGTCCTGCCTCAGGCGCGGGACCTCAACGTGGATATCAATCCGGTCCAGGAGCGGGCCCGATATCCGCTGGACGTACCGATGGATCATGTTCGGGGTGCAAGTGCAGGCCTTCAGATGATCATTGAAGAACCCGCACGGGCATGGGTTCATTGCTGCGACCAGCATGAAGTGTGCAGGATACGTGAGCGAGGCCTGCGCACGGGCGATGGTGACCTGGCCATCTTCGAGAGGCTGGCGCGTGACCTCGAGCACGTCGCGCTTGAACTCCGGGAACTCGTCGAGGAAGAGCACGCCGTGGTGAGCAAGGCTGACCTCGCCGGGCCTCGGATAGGTCCCGCCGCCTGTCAGCCCGGCGTTTGAGATCGTGTGATGCGGCGACCGGAAGGCCCTGCGCGTGATCAACGCCTCGTGCTGGCTCAGAAGACCACAGACGCTGTAGAGCTTCGTGACCTCAAGCGCCTCCTCCATGTTGAGGGGCGGCATGATCGTCGGAATCCGCCTGGCGAGCATGGTCTTGCCTGAGCCGGGAGGGCCGATCATTAGCATGTTGTGGCCACCGGCTGCCGCTACTTCGAGCGCGCGTTTGACCGAGTCCTGACCCTTTACATCTGAGAAATCTACGTCGTAGGCGGCTTCCTCTAGCGCCTCAAACTCCTTGGCGTCGAAGATGGCCGGGAGCATGTGGTCGGGTTCGTTGAGAAGCTGGACGACCTCGGTCAGCGTCTGGACCGGGTAGACCTCGACGTTGCCAACGATGGCCGCTTCCTTAACGTTGTGCGAGGGCACGATCATTCGAGACGCCTTCTCGTCACGAGCATTCAGGGCGATCGGAAGCACCCCGCTGACGCCCCTGATGGATCCGTCAAGGCTCAGTTCTCCAACAACGACGGCATCCTGAGTGAAATCTGTGTCTACCTGCCCCGTGGCGGCGAGGATGCCTATTGCTATTGGCAGATCAAAGGATGGGCCTTCCTTGCGAACGTCGGCGGGGGCGAGATTGATGGTGATCCTGCGTGAGGGAAACTCCAGTCCGCAGTTCTTGATGGCAGCGCGGACGCGCTCTTTGGACTCCTGAACCGCCGTGTCAGGGAGGCCGACGATCGTGAACCCAGGTAGCGCGGGGGCAATATCCACCTCCACATCCACCGTATAGGCGTCAATTCCATTAACCGCGCTGGACTTTATGTGTGCAAGCATGATAGCGTTACCAATAGCCCTTTACTCATCATTATATGAGGCTCGCTGGCAAGCGTCAATTGGTTGGATCGATCGCTCAAGATACGTGATGCCTCACGAGAAAAGCGCACCGAAATGATGGTTGATGCCTCACGAGAG
>CAZFYZ010000069.1:0-19717 GCA_964523735.1 uncultured bacterium
GTCGGCCCTCATCGTGTGGGCGCCAAGCCGGCCAAGCATCTCAAGCACCGTACTCTTGCCTGTGCCTATTCCGCCTGTTACACCTATTACAAGCGCCATGGATGGGCTCCTTGATCCCGCGCATCGCCTGCCCGTACGGCAAGATGGCCCGGGGCATGGGTTACCACCGGGCCATCATACGATCTCATTATGTTGAGAAAGACGATCAATCTTCCTTGGACGCTTCCTCAGCAGCCTCAGGAGTCTCAGCTTCAGCTTCGACAGCGTCCTGCTCAGCTTCAACAGCCTCAACCGCTTCGGCTTCCGCTTCGACCGCTTCCGGCTCGGCTTCGACAGCCTCGACCGCTTCGGCTTCCGCTTCGACGGCTTCCGGCTCGGCCTCCACGGCCTCAACCGCTTCGGCTTCCGCTTCGACGGCTTCCGGCTCGGCTTCGACAGCCTCGACTGCTTCAGCTGCGGCCTCAGGAGCCTCCGCCTCTGCCTCGGGAGCTTCGGCTTCTGTCTCCGACACCGACTCGATCACCACTCCCGGCTCCGTTTCGCGGGCAGCGGCAGCCGCAACCTCGGCTTCGACCTCGGCCACGATTTCTTCCTCAACGGCCATCATCTCCTCGGCCTCGGCAAGGGCCTCTGCCTCGTCTACCTCGCGCTTCTTGGTGGTCTTGGCTCGGGTCTTCTTCTTCGCAGGCTTCTCAGCCTCCTCGCTGGCGAACTGGAATTCACCGAGCTGGCCACCAATCAGATCGCCGATCGTTGTTTTGCTGGCCTCCTGACGGCTCTGCGTGTACTCACGATACTCAGTCTGTTCGCGCTCGCGAACCTGCTGGGCCTGAAGCTGTCGCAGTGAGAGAGTCATCCTGCGCTCTTCAGGACGCATGTCGATGACCTTGATCTCTACTTCCTGGCCCTGCGAGACGACGTCCTCGGGGTTGTTGATCCTGCGATGAGCAAGCTCCGAATTGGGGATAATCCCCTCGATGCCGCCCTCAAGCTGAACAAATGCCCCGAATGGAACAAGCCTGGAGATAGTGGCCTTTACAACGTCGCCGACGCTGTAGAGGCGCTTAGCATCTTCCCACGGATCGGGAAGTATCTGCCTGAGGCCAAGGGATACTCTGCCCTGGTCCAGGTTGAGTCTCAGGACCATAACGCTGATCTTCGCGCCGACCTTGACGGCCTCGCTGGGATGGTTGATCCTGGTCCAGCTCATCTCACTGATGTGCAGGAGACCGTCAACACCACCGAGGTCAACAAACGCGCCGTAATCGGTTATGCGCCGAACGATACCCTCGCGAATCTGGCCCTCCGCCAGCGAGGCCAAGGTCTCCTTGCGGGTCTCCTTGATCTCGTCCTCAACGGCAAGTCTGTTGGAGAGAACGACCTTGCGCCGGTCTCTGTCGACTTCGATGACCTTGAACGGCATGCTCTGGCCGACATATTTCTCGAGGTTCTTGATCTTCCCGCTGCCCACGTGAGAAGCCGGCACGAACCCGCGAATACCGAGGTCAACAACAAGACCGCCCTTGACCCGATCGGTAACCATTGCCTTGAGGACGCCGCCTTCCGCAAACGCCTTATCCACGCGATCCCAGGCGTTCTCGAAATCAGCTCTCTTCTTGGAGAGAACCGGTCCACCCTCGTGGCTCTCGGACTCAACCACGTAGACCTTGATCCTCTCTCCGACCGAGACTACCTCTTCGGGCTCAAGGCTCATGTCACGTGTAAGTTCGTGGGGCTTGATATGTCCTTCGGACTTAGTGCCCACGTCGACGAGAACACCTTCTCTATCTATGTGAACGACCACGCCATCGACAACGTCCCCTACCCGAAGCGATTTGAACGTGCCTGAGTAGTCAACTCCGGCGCCGCCCATGCTCGCCATTGCCTGCTCCATAGTGACAGGTTCCTCGACGGCTTCTTCGGGCTGTGCTTCCTCAGCGGCTACCTCGCTTTGGGAATCAGCGGCAGGTTCTTCCTGCGCGACCTCGACCTCAAGCTCCGGGGCTTCGACAGCAGCCTCAGCCTCATCTTGGCGGGCGCCGCCAAAGGGCGTCTCCGACAGACCGTGAATGGGAGTGGCGTTCTTCTCCTGATCCAGTTTCTCGTCCGACATGTGAAAACTCCTCTCGCGAGCGGTCAGGCATCCCGCCTCCACTCGACTACTAGTCATTCCGGGCCCGCTGATAGAGTGCGGACCGGGCAATCCCAACCGTGCCGACTACATCCATCGCGCAGGCTCGGCCGGCCAAGTTCGGCATCATCGCCGATCTCCTCGAACCTACGCAGAGTCCTTTCAAGTGCAGAGACATTCCTCCGCCCACATCCGCAAGACGTGCGACAGGGCTGCCGGAAAACTCTGGCGGAATACATGATAAACAGATAGTCCTGCGGAGTCAAATTTGGCGCAAGTGCTCAGAGCCGCATAGGATTTGCGGCTAGGATTTCAGTTCGAGGGATTCCGGACCAAGCATTTGGGGCATGACCCTCAGTAGAGCATGGCCGTCAGTCGCAGCGGCCGCTGTGCGATGGCCATTGAGGCGCATCGCTCGTGCGCGGGTTCTTAGCCTCAACACACCGGCGGTGTCGGAGCAGTAGTTGATCGTGGGGTAGCGCTCCCCGAAGTATACCTCCACGCAGTCCACCGTGGCCGGACACTGCAGCAGCGTCTCGCCCATCCAGCTAACCCAGCTCCCGCCTATGAGCGCGACAGCAATGACTTCCCCATCGCTGGTGCGAACCGCGGCGACCTGGCCATCAGTCTTCAGCGATCCGGTTCCCGTGTCGCCACCGGCGAGGAATACATGATCGACATGGTGTTCGGCCGCTACTGTGAAGACTCCGGCTTCGGACCCAAGCTCCACAGGCTCTCGGGCAACCGTAAGCAGCGCAGTGAAGCGCGCCTCTAACCCGTGTGTCCTGCAGAGAAATACTGGCACCCTCCGCTGACTCGCATCCACCTGCGAAGTCCCCAGCGCAGCCGTGGCAGGGGCGCCGTGCGTCCACAGGGCCAAGGTCAAGCGAGCGGTTTCACACTCGTAGTCGACCCTTGCGGAACCCTCTACCAGAGAGGCGTGATCAATGTCGACAAGAGGGTGGCGGGAGGCGTCGAAGTCCACACCGGTTCCGGCTGGACGCGTGGCAAGGCTGCCCTCGCAACGTGCCAGCCAATCATAATCATGCTCCGCTTGGGAAGAGAGCTGATCGTCGACGAAGCAAGTCTCGCCGACAAGAACTACCCGTCTAGTCTGACTGACGCCAGGATAATGGTTGAGCGCGACCGCCTCCGCGTACTGCAGAAGCGTACCCCGATAGCGCGAGACGAGCCGGCATTCGCACGCAGTCTCCTGAGACAGACCATCAACGATCACGCAGTTGTGCGCGGCGGTCTCCTGGCTCCAATCGGCCAGTGCCGGCGAGCAGCCAGCGTTACGGTAATCGGGGATGAGAAGCTGATCACCGCCATAGAACGTGAAGCTCAGTCTATCGAGGTGTCTATTATGCGACGGCCCGTAGTGCAGGGTAACCATCGTGTCCTCGCCGCTTCGAAGGGTACACAGACCGAGGCTTGGCATGTCAGTGCTGCGAAGTAGCATCGGGCGCACTCTTCCTGGCAAGTCACGACCGAAGAGAAACGCGTAGAACGAGGTTCGAACAAACCCGTCAAGATGTGCCCGCTGGTCGGCGTTGGCCGGCACATCCCCAAACTTGTAAGCCCTTTTGAGCACCCACGCAAAAGCCTGGTCGTCCCACCGCCTGAACGCTATCTCATACAGATGCACTGGCAGGAATGCGTCGTGCCAGCCTCCGCCAATCGCGGGGAGCCTGAAAGAGGGATAAGCCAACTGCAGCGGGGCGGAGAACATCGTTCTGAAAGATCTGCCGCCCACTCCCTGCCAACCATAGAGATCGATACCGGCCCGGTAGCAGCCCTCCGCGAGGTGGACAAGTGCGCTTAGCGAGCTGAAGTGATCGCTGATGGAATCCGGCCAGAGACCATCAACTCCGAGGCGCTCCGCGATCAGTGACACGAATGCGTTGAGTGCGTAATGCACCAGGACTTCGTCCTTGAGGGAAAGCCCAATAACCCCGACAGCCGATGTGTTCCAGGCCGCATCGCTGCCGGATATGCCCTCGTCCATCAACCGAAGCGCTGCGGGACGCAGAAGCTCGGTCTCCAGGTATTCCCGCTGCTCATCGCTCAGACTTCGCGAGTAGTAGATGAGGTCATAAGCCTGAGCAAGTGCGATCCACAACCTGGCAGACGTGCCCAATTCGCATGGAACACCAGGGCTATCGGGTTCGGAAAGACCTCCGCCGCAGGCACAGTCCAGGAGTATCTGCGCAGCTTTGTCAGCGTAAGCCCGGTCTTTCTCGATGGAGTGGGCAAGTGCGAGTGAAAGGACGCTGCGAGTCACGGCCTCATTCTGAGACGGCAAGGAAAGGTCCAGATCCCGTTCAAGGCTCTGGTTCGCAACTGACTGGAGGCCCGCTCCGACATAGAGACATTCGGCTCCGGTCGACGGCCTGAGGTAGAGGCCGCGCTTCCAGCCATCCTTGGTAAGCCCTCGCCTGAGGACGCTCAGTTCGCGCTCGCTTACCAGCACGAATGGCCGGGGGGCGGACTCCAGCACAGATTTGAGACGAGTGACGCCATCTTCGCCCTCAAAAACGCTGACGACGCGAACCGACTGCGTTACAGAAGTCTGTTTCCGCTGGACCATCCTAACCATTGCCCCAAGAAGCCGTGACAGCTCGCTTTCGACAAGAAACGTCAAGTGAACTCGGTTCAGCACCCATACGAACGCGGGCGTATCCCGAACCAAGTTCAGGATGGCGAAGGCGCTCGCCGACCCTGAGCTGTCACAGAAAAGCCTACGGTGCTGCTTCCAGGGCAGTCTAGCTGACCGCTTGCCTGGTAGCGCTCTACTCACTTCTTTAGCAAGCAAGCTGAATCCTGCCTGGTCTAGGAAATTTGTTATCGAAACTGCGAAAAACCGATCCCTCGTGATTCGACACATTCTATTGCCGTCTGTTGACAAGTCGGAAGAGATTATATGGCAGACGTGTCTATGCCTGCCGGTCTGGGTAACAAAGAAGCGTCCAATTCGGGGCCTCCGGGCCCGCATGGAGGTGATGCGCACTGCCATTCCATGACTGCCCGCACGCTCGAAGGGGGACCAGCATCGAGGCAACGATCGAAATAGCGCATCAGTAGTAAATCAGGTTCCCCGAGATGCGAATCCCATGAGGATGAGCAGGCAGACAAGGAAGGAGAGACAAAAGGTCCGCAGGAGTGCGGGCCAATATGGTCGTTGCGCAGGATGGCGCGCCGAAGTCGGATCGGCGCGCCACCTGTTTGTGAGCCTAAAGGCCAGAGGTTAGAGGCGAAAACAGACAGGGTATTGGTACCGGGATCAAGAGACAGGGAGGGCCGCGAGATGGCGAGGAATAGCCTGGAGAACATAAGAGTTGCCGCGATCATGACTGATGGGTTCGAGCAGATCGAGTTCGTCAGCCCGAGGAACGCACTTGTCAATGAGAGCGCTGTGGTACACATCCTGGCGCCGACGGGCAGGGAAGAGGAAGGAAGTGTGTTGGGCCTGCACCACATGAACCCAGGCGACAGGTTCGAGGTGGACTCAACGATCGAGGAGGCATCGCCTGAAGACTACGACGCAGTGCTGCTGCCGGGGGGTGTCGTCAATGCCGACCATCTTCGGGTCAATGAAGCAGCCCAGAGCTTCCTGCGACAGATCAACGACGACAACAAGCCGATCTTTGTCATCTGTCACGGGCCGTGGCTGCTGGTCTCGGCCGGGCTCGTTCGCGGGCGCAGAATCACGAGTTACCACACGCTCAAGGACGATATGATCAATGCGGGGGCGATCTGGAGTGACGAGCCGGTGGTGATCGACGACAACTTCATCTCCAGCCGCCACCCCGGTGACCTGGAGAAGTTCAACGCGGCGATGATGGAGAAGCTGTCCCGGATGGATGTCTCGGCCATGCACGCTCACGCGCGGCAGGAGATAGAGGGTGGCGACATTTGGCTGAGTGAGGAGTAGGTTCAGGGTGACGGGCTGGAGACGCGTCGCAGGCGGGCAATCTCGGCTTCCAGCGCTTCAAAGTAGATATCGAATGTGCCGATGTCTCGGCGAGTCTCGCCGTCGCCGAGGGCGACACACCAGACTTCTTTGCCGTCCCTGAGCATCAGATCAATCGAGTCACTGATCTGGTACTCGCCCACAGCGCCACGTGGTGTGCGGGCTATATAGTCGAAGAGAACAGGGTCGAAGGCATAGCGTCCGGCGATACCGTAGTCGCTGGGCGCGTCTTCGAGTCTGGGTTTCTCTACAAGGCCGTCGATCTGAAAGCTGGGGCCGACATCAGCAATCGGCTTGACGATTCCGTAGCGGCTGACCTCGCTCCTTGGGGCTTTCTGAACCACGATCACACCGGCCGCATCGGTGTGCTCGTAGGTCTGAAGCACACGGCAGAACGGCAATACAGGCTGATCGGTGGTGATCACTGAGTCGCCAAGCGCGACGGCGAAGGGGCAGTCTCCAATGAAGTCCCGGGCGCATCCGATCGCGTCCGCGAGGCCGTTTTGCTCCCGCTGCAGTGTGTAGAAGAACCGAACGCCGTTGACCGAATCGCCGAAGTGGCTGCGGATCGCGGTCTTCTCCTCAGAGATTATGAAGAGCACCTCCGTGAGGCCACACTGTGCGCATTCGTCAACTATATGCTCGAGGACGGGCTTGGTGCCCAGCGGAACGAGTTCCTTGGGGATGGCTTTGGTTAGCGGAAGCAGACGTGTGCCTTTGCCTGCGGCGGGGATAACGACCTTCGTAATCTGTCTGGGGTTGGACATTTGGGTTCTGTGGAGCCGACAGAGGGATTCGAACCCACGGCCTGAGCTTTACGAAAGCCCTGCTCTACCACTGAGCTATGTCGGCTCGTGCTTAGAAGCTAGAGGTTAGATGGTGCCGAGGGCCAGAGTTGAACTGGCGACACGTGGATTTTCAGTCCACTGCTCTACCAACTGAGCTACCTCGGCACGACTCATAGAAGTTAGAGGTTAGAGATTAGAGGTTAGAAACGTCCGGCGGTCTAACTTCTAACATCTAACCTCTAGCTTCTAGACAATGGCGGGGATGACGAGACTCGAACTCGCGGCCTCCTACGTGACAGGCAGGCGCTCTAACCGACTGAGCTACACCCCCGTATTAGAGGTTAGAGGTTGGAGGCTAGAGGTTAGATACCTCGCCCATCCGCCCGAAACCCCATAGGACACAAAAGAAGCGCCAGATGCGCGCCTCTTACAGATGCTATTATAGGCAGCATGCGCGGTTGTGTCAAGCGTTTTGGTCCCCAGAAGCAACGATTTCCTATATGGGCGTTTGGCCGGAAGGAGTAAGACACACGCGAACCAAACTGAACCTTAGAGAGTTCTCAGGGGGGAAGAGGGAATGCTTAGACACATACGACACTCGCTTCTGTTGGCCGGCCTGCTGCTGATTGCGACCCCGGCTTGGCCCATTGAGCCGGCTGGTCTCACGAAGGCCGACGCTCCTGCCGGAGCAATCTGGCTCGACAGCCTGGACCTGTCCACGGTCGAACAAGGCTACGGCTCGCCAGGCTCGGGCAGATCGGTGGACAACGCCCCGATCAAGTTGGCCGGCGTCACCTACGTCCACGGCCTCGGCACCCACGCGCGCAGTCAGTATGAGATCTCACTGAATGCTTCTGCCGTGCGATTCGTGTCTATGGTCGGAGTGGATGACGAGACCAACAAGCGCGGCTCCGTCAAGTTCGAGGTATGGGTCGACGGTGCGAAGAAGGCCGAAAGCAAGGCGCTGCGCGGCGGGGATCAGCCCGAAATGCTGGCCGCGGACCTCACCGGAGCTCAGAAGCTGGTTCTGATTGCCACCGAGGCTGACAACAGCATACACCACGATCATGCCGATTGGGCGGGCGCACTGATCTTCCTGAAGCCCGCGGCAACTGTGAAGCCCAAGTCAGCCACCGCGGTTGTCGAACCTACCATGCAAATCGCTTCCGGCACATCGCCTATTCCCGCGATCCACGGGCCGAGGATCGTTGGCGCAACTCCGGGCAGGCCGTTCATGTTCCTGATTCCGGCGACCGGGGAGGGACCTCTGACGTTCTGGGCCGAGGACTTGCCCGCAGGGCTGTCGCTGGATCCCAACACGGGGATCATCTCAGGCGCACTCCGGAAAGCGGGCGAGAGCATTGTTGACCTCGGGGTAACAGGGCCTCGAGGCAAAGCACGGCGCAAGTTGAAGATCGTGGCGGGCGAACACAAGCTTGCTCTGACTCCCACCCTCGGTTGGAACTCCTGGAATGTCTGGGGCACCTCAGTCGATGATGCCAAGGTCCGGCAAGCGGCTGATTGGATGGTGAAGAGCGGGCTTGCAGCACACGGGTTCAGCTACGTAAACATCGACGATGCCTGGGAAGAGGGCCGTGACGCCAACGGCCAGATCACAACCAACAGGAAGTTCCCCGATATGAAGGCTCTCGCGGACTACGTCCACGCCAATGGACTGAAGATCGGCATATACTCATCGCCTGGGCCCAGGACCTGCGGGGGCTACGAGGGCAGCTATCAGCACGAGGAACAGGACGCTCGGACCTGGGCTGAGTGGGGCGTCGACTACCTGAAACACGACTGGTGCTCCTACAGCGAGATCGCGAAGAACTACAGCCTCGAGGAGTTGATGAAGCCGTATCACACGATGCGCACCGCCCTGGACAAGTGCGACCGTGACATCGTCTACAGCTTGTGCCAGTATGGCATGGGCGACGTGTGGGAATGGGGCGAGCAAGTCGGAGCGAACTGCTGGAGGACGACCGGCGATATCGGCGACAGTTGGAGCAGCATGGCCAGTATCGCGTTCGGTCAGGACGGCAGAGAGAAGTTCGCCGGGCCGGGACACTGGAATGACCCGGATATGCTGATCGTTGGCAGACTTGGCTGGGGGCCGAATCTGCGCCCCACCCGGCTGAAGCCGAACGAACAGATCACACACATTACGGCGTGGTGCTTGCTCTCATCGCCGCTGCTGATGGGATGCGATCTGTCACAACTCGACCAGTTCACGATAGACCTGATGACAAACGACGAGGTCTTGGACATCAACCAGGACCCGCTCGGCAAGCCCGCGGGGAAGAAGAGGGTCGATGGTCTCATCGAGGTGTGGGCGAGGCCGCTGTGGGATGGGACTGTAGCCGTTGGTCTCTTCAACCGGAACTCGACTCACACCAAGGTAACGGTGAAGTGGCAGGATCTTGGCCTCTCAGGTCGTCAGCCTGTGCGCGATCTCTGGCTCAAGAGAGACCTGGGCAGCTACGACACGTCGTTCTCGACTGAGGTGCCGGGGCACGGGGCGGCGCTTGTGAAGATCGGGAAGCCGAATAAGACGGACTGGTAGAGGGGGCTGTTTCGGGACGGGGTACCCCGAAACAACGAGATAGATCGAGAGTTGCTCACCGGGCTAATCAAGGAGGAGCCGTTCGGCCTCCGCCAGAATCTCGGCCAATGGTCGGAATGCCCTGCAATCGTGCTCGAAGACCTTCCCGCCGCTCAGCTTGTCCTTGATGATCTCGCTCGATAGTTCAGCGACCCGGCGATCATGTTCTTGACCCTCAGGGCTGTCCATCAGATTGCGTACCGCTGACACGAGCTTAGGGTTCTTCCATCTCAGCATTATCAAGGAGACGCACGCTGAGAAACGAGTGTACCATTCAGCCGAGTCCAGCAAACGCACTATGTGTCTGGTGGCTCGCGGGTCTTTCTGCTCGCCCAGCGCCGCACAAGCCATCTGGACAACATCAGCTGCGGGATCGTCGAGCGCCTTCACGAAAGCTCTATGAGCAGCGGATCCAGCCATCTCCCTTAGCGACAGAAGGCAACTCCAGCGCATGTGCTTGTCTTCGGCCGAAATGGCGCGTCTCTGCAGCTCACGCGAGGCGCAAGACTCGTCCGACTCCAAGCACTGAGCCGCCATCCACCGAACATTCTTCGCGGGATGATCCAGCAAGGGCAGAAGCAGTTTTGTGAAGTGCCGCCGGCGAATAGCGTACAGCCTGTGTATACCACGAATGCATGTATCACCATCATCGCTGCGGAGCTCTTTTACAGCACGGGAGATCTGCCTCACCACATCAGTTTGCGACATCGCTGCACATCCTTCTCTCTACTCTGGTAGCACGGCATTATCGATAAGGCGGGTGCTGCCGACGCGGACGGCGAGTAAGACGACGGCCGGCCGGTCAAGACTTTGGAGGGGCTCAAGCGTCTCTGCGTCGCGGACGGCGATGTAGTCCGGTTTCGCCGAGGGCTCGGACCTGATAGCTTCCTCGGCTGCCGCCTGAATGGTGGCGGCCTTTCGTTCGCCTGAATCATACAGGGCCCTTGCGGCGGCCAGTGCTCGGCTCAGCACAAGCGCCGCCTGACGCTGATCCGGGTCCAGGTAGGCGTTGCGCGAGGACATCGCCAGGCCATCAGGCTCGCGCACCGTCTCGCACGGCACAATCTCCAGCGGCATGTTGAGATCGGCGACCATCTTCTGGATCACCTTGAGCTGCTGGTAGTCCTTCATACCGAAGTAGGCACGGGTCGGCTGCGTGATGTTGAACAGCTTAGCGCACACGGTGGTTACGCCTCTGAAATGCCCGGGCCGGTATTCGCCCTCGAGCGTCTCGGTGAGAAAGCCGTTGACCTCAACCCAGGAGTCGAAGCCCGGAGTGTACATCTCGGCCTTTGATGGGGCGAAGATGAGATCGACGTCGGCCATCCGGCACTTCTCGGCGTCTTCGACGAGTGTGCGTGGGTAAGCGTCGAAGTCTTCACTCGGGCCGAACTGCGTGGGGTTAACGAAGATGCTGACGACGACGTAGTCGCACTCGTGGCGGGCGCGGTGAATGAGGGAAACGTGCCCCTGGTGCAACGCGCCCATCGTCGGGACGAGGCCGATGGTCATGTTGCGCGAGCGGGCGAGATCAAGCTCAGCCTGAATGTTGGCGATTGTGTGGACGAGCTTCATTTGCGTTCTGGGAACCGCCCGGCCTTGACGTCCTCGCCGTAGGCCTTGAACGCGCCGAGAGTGGACTGCCAGATGTCGGCGTATTGCTTCACGAATGAAGGCTTGAGCTTGTCATACATATTGAGGATGTCGTGCGTGACGAGCACCTGACCATCGCAATCTGGGCCAGCTCCGATCCCGATAGTCGGGATAGTCAGGCTTGCGGTGATCTCTGCGGCGAGCGCCCCGGGGATCGCCTCAAGAACGACTGCGCAGGCTCCGGCTTCTTCGAGGGCTTCGGCCTCGGACTTGATACGCTCGGCGTTTGCTGCGTCCTTGCCCTGAAGCCGCATACCGCCGAGCGCATGGACCGACTGCGGAGTGAGCCCCACATGGCCCCAGACGGGGATACCTATACTGACAATGTGCCGGATCGCCGGGATCGCGGCCCCTCCCTCCAGCTTGACGACCTGAGCGCCGGCCTCAGCCACCAGGCGACCGGCGTTACGCACAGCCTCCTCGACGCTGACTTGGTATGACATGAAAGGCAGATCGGCAACGATCAGCGCGCGTTTGGCGCCTCTCGCGACCGCCGCTGTGTGCCGGAGCATGTCTTCCATCGTCACTGATAGCTCGTTGTCATAGCCCAGAACCACACGCCCAAGGCTGTCGCCAATCAGCGCACAATCGATGCCTGCTTCATCTATCAACCTCGCCCAGGCGTAATCGTAGGCTGTGAGGACGGATATCTTCTCGCCTCTGGCCTTCATTTCACGGAGCCTTGGAGCGGTCACTTTGTTCTTGTTCATGGCACCAGTATAGCGCAAACAGGAGGCTCGGACAACCACTCTTTGGGGCTAGCTCGATCGCAGGGCGGCTAGGATTTCAATACGACGCCAGGGGCTTGAAGAGGGAGCCAATGTGCCAGCCCACGAGCATCGAGAGGAATGACACGTTGCCGCCGAAGAGCAGGACCTCGATACGAGCGGCGGGCACATAGAGAATAGAGGAAAGAAGCACCACACTGCCTACGGCGCCGAACACGATCAGGATCGACTTCGAAATGCTGTTCTGGACGAAGCCCAGCACCAGGTAGAGCGCGGCAGCGCCAAGGAAGAAGAAGCCCGAGCCGATCAGAAGAAGGAAACCTGTCGGGATCACAGCCCAGTTGCTGCCGCCTACCTCAAACACCAACTCTTCGTCCGGATGGTTGACCAATCCGTTGATCGAGAGCAGCATTCCTACCACGGCGGATGTGGCCGCCATCAGCCCGACCAGGTTCCAACTCCAGTGCGCGACATAAGGAATGTAGCGGTCCAGCCATTCGATTGGTTCACCCGGGTTGACCCAAACCAGCAGGATCAGCAGGAACGCGATGCCCCACCAGACGACGTTCACGGTCATCGAGTTTGCATTGCCCAACGGGATGTCGTACGACGCCCGGGCTGCCGGCGACGCCACGCTCTTGTCGATAAGCTTGTTGAGCTTGGCCTCGGTATCGCGGTCTGATGTGCCGAACTGGATCGCATAGCTGTAGTATTTGATCGCGGCATCTGTCTTGCGTTGGGCGGTATAGATGTCGCCCAGGATGGAGTAGGCTTTGGCGTTGCGCGGGTCGATCTTCAGCACGGCACGGCAGTGACCGGCGGCCTCATTGAACCGGCGCTGGATGAACGACCACTGCGCATCCTTGATGAGCTTGGAAACTGAGGTCGCGGACGGGGCGGGCTGGGGTCGAGCAGTGGCCTGCTGTGTTAGCCGCCCGGTCGGAGGCTTGGGACGGTCCAGGGTGAGGGTGGCATCGTACGCACGACGGCGTGTGGTATCGTTCAGGCACTCGTAGGCCTCACGGATCTGCAGGAAGAGTCGGTGGGCGGTCGCCTTATCTTGGGCAACGTCAGGGTGGTACTTTCGCACAAGCTGCCTGTAGCGGCGCTTGATCTGCGCCAGGGTTGCGTCGCGCGGAAGACCGAGGACCTCGTAATGGGTGCGAGTAGTGCGCATCAGATACCGCCGCCCTGCTGAAGCGTGTTGGCGACGCTGCCCAGGTAGAACCTGAGAACGATGCTGAGCACAACCGCACCCGCTGCCAGAATCATGAGAATGAAGAGCGCGATGCCCGCCTTCTGGATCGACGTATCGGCCTCATCATCCATGTAATCGGCTACTTTCACAAGTACAGTGTCCGGACTGCCTACCTTCTCACCAGTGGCAAGCATATCGAGGACAATCGGCAGCATCGCGCCGGTGCGTGAGAGAGACTCGGTTAGCCCCTGACCCGCCTGAATCGCGGGAACTGCCTTCCTGAGCGCGCGTGTTATCGCCTGGTTTCCGGAGGCTTCCGCGGAGATTGACACAGCCTCGGCGCTGGACATTCCTCCAGAGTATAGAAGAGCCATCGCCCGGCAGAACCTGGACATCGCGATCTTGCGCGCCGTCACTCCGAGCAGGGGAATGTTGATCTTGAGAGCGTCCCAGACCAGCTTGATGATGTCGAACTGGAAGATGAGCTTGAGCACAACCACCAGCACCAACCCGCCAACGAGGCAATCGCGGGTTTGCGGCCAGGTGGCGGCGAAGAACGCCGCGGGAGAGTCCTTGATCAGTTTCTCGACGTGCGGGATTCCGACGTATGCGGCAAATGCGAAGAGCAACACGGCGATCGGGTAGATGGTCATCCTGGCAATCATCTGCCTGATCTTGATCTCGTATTCCAAATAGGAGGCGATGCGGTCGGCCATTGTCTCGAGCATGCCCCCAGTCTCCCCGACCCTCACAAGCGACACCTGCAGGCGCCCGAATATCCTGGGGTAGCGCGCGATCACATCGGAGAACCGTCCTCCGTTCTGCACAGCCTCGAGCCCCTCAGCAATCACCACCCCCAGGCGCCCACGAGTCCTGTTGCCCACACTCCGAAGCGCCTCGGAAAGCGTCATTCCCGACCCAAGCAGCGTCGCAAGCTGGCGGTAGAAGAACGCGAGGGCCTTGATGTTGACCCCGGTCCACAGCGGGCAGATCACGTATCGCGCGAACGCCGACCCAGCTTCTTTGCTCTGGCTGCTTGGACGTGACGAGGCAAGCCGGATGTCCATTGGCAGGTGGCCGAGTTCGCGTACCATGCCTGCCGCGTGGCTGGGGTTGTCGGCGTCAACCGTTCCGGTGACTGTGTTACCTGTTCTATCTTTGGCTTTGTAGGTGAAGGTAGGCATCTCTAGACAGTAAGGAGCCGCAAGAGCGCGTTGATCGCTCTGGCATAGGACATCGCCTGGGCGATGATAGCTATGCCACCAACGATCAACTGCGTTGTGATGAACGCACTGATAGACAGAACGCGTCCAAGGGATCTCTGGGCGTCCGCCTTGTTGATGTAGGTACTGTGCAGATTCGCGAGAGTGGTCGGCACCTGACCGGTGTTCTCCCCCATCGCAATCAGAGCCGCGTCTTCCGGTTCCAGGACACCGGCCGACGTGACCAACTGCCCGATCCCTGCGGCTGGGGCCTCTTGGACGCGGGCCTGCCGGAGCTTCGCCGCGATCTCATTGTTGCGGGGACTCATGCTGGCCGCGTCCCAGGCGGTGGATGGATTGACGCCCGCCGAGTAGAGATGCGCCAACAGACGCGTGAACCTCGCCAAACTCCGGTACCGATGCAACTTGCCCCAGACGGGCACGTGAATCAGCAGCCCATCGAGCGCTCTCCGTACGCTCGGGATGCGCTTAATCCGTTCCCATACGAACCAGGCAAGAAGGATCGCAAGCATCACCGGCAGACCCTTGCGCAGCACCTCTGTCAAACCCATCTTGAGGTAGTAGCGGATCTGCACGGTCCAGTCCGTGCTCATTGACCCCTGCCCACTGATGATCGGGTCCAGGAACTTGCCAATATCGTTGAGCGGGTAGGTCAGAACCATCACCGCGATAGCGATCTTGGTCAGGGCCCACCCGAGACGGCTCACTCGCGTTTCCGATGCCTCGCGCTCGAAGTCGGAGGCGACTTCCTCAAGTATCAGATCAAGCCTGCCTGAAAGCTCACCGCACCATACGGACGCAACCGCATGGGTGGGGAAAACCTGTGGAAACTGCGCCATCGCCCCGGAGAGTGCCCTGCCGGACTGCAGTTCCATCTGGATCGATGGAATCGTCTGCCTGAGGTGACGGTTGCGGACCGCCGGAGCAAGATCGGTAATTGACTGATACAGCGGGGTCCCGGCCCGAACCAAGGTAACCAATTGTCGAAAGAACCTGCCAAGCTGCTGCGCGGGAACCTTTGACCTTACCGACGTGGGCACCCCCTTTGCCGAGACTGCGGCCTGCGCAGTCCTCGGCATTGATCCGGGCTGGGACTGAGTAGCCGTCGCGGAGCTGCCGGAGCCATAGACTCCTCTCGCGGCATAGCCCATCGCCGAGAGGTTCTGCGCGACCTCGCGCTCGTCACGGGCATTCATCACGCCTCTGACGACTCTGCCGGTTTTGTCGGTTGCTTCGTAGCGAAACAGTGTCATTGTAGATGCTTCGACGGGCTCAGCATGACAGATCGCTGAGATGCTTCGACTGGACTCAGCTGGACAGGCTGAGACTCGTGAGCCGCATGCCGGTCTTGTCAATCTCAGCGGCTGCCTGGCGGGCTTCAGTGCCCCCAATACGCGCGCCGGGTGCGATCTCCGCAAACGGGACCAGAACGAATGCGCGTTTCATAAGCTCAGGGTGCGGGAGCGTAAGGCCGTCCGCCTCTATCTCAAGCTGCCCATATAGCAAGATGTCTATGTCTATGACCCGCGGACCCCACTTGATTGTTCGCACCCGGCCGAGTTTATTCTCGATGCTATGCACGAGGTCGAGCAACTCCTCGGGCCTCAGGTCTGTCTCAGTAGCTATCACGGCATTCAAGAAGTCCGGCTGATCGACTGGGCCGACTGGGTCAGTCTCGTAGATCGATGAGCAAGCAGTGACTCTGCAGGAGGGATGCTCGTCGAGCATCCGCACGGCCTCACGCAGGTTCGCAAGCCGGTCTCCTAGATTCGCCCCAAGTCCGAGATATGCCGTTGCCATCCTACGCCCTCGCTCGTGGAGACATTATACCAGGAATGAGGGTAAGCTGTGGATGTGAAGCGCCTACGGCTCGGGAGGCATGAGATGGGTGCACCGGCTGGGGCTTTGGTAGTTGCTCTTTCACTGATAGTGATGACGCTGGCCGGCGGGGCTTTTGCACAGGAGCTTATTGGCGGCGCTTGTCCGATCGGCGGGCGCTCGGCAGTGTCCTGTCCTGTGATCACTGACGAAGTCATACGGGAGGCAGTGACGCTGAGACTGAGAGGAGCGGTCAGTTCGGCCTGCACGCCGGTAACGGTATGTGTGCAAGACGGAGTAGTCACTCTCACTGGCGTCGTCAACAGCCGAGGGAAGTGGGACTTGGCGAACCTGCTCACCAGTACGGTGTGCGGAGTGAGGGCTATCAGCAATCAGATCCGCCTCGCCCCAGTAGTTGACGCTGATGAACAACTGGTGGCTGGCGTGCGCCAAGCTTTGAGCAGAGCATTCTTCCGCACCGGCCAGATCGCCGTTGAGAGCAGTCAGGGTATAGTCAGACTCAGAGGCATGGTCGATTCCGACTGGGATCGCGAGCAGGCGGGGCTGATCGCCGAGGGGGTCCCCGGCGTGACAGCTGTGCAGAACAACCTGATCGTGAGGTACACGGACAGGCCATCGTTCTAACTTATACAATTGGCAGTGGGGCGGGTAGTACCCGCCCCACGTGTAGTTCAGATGATCACTCCGACCTCGCTAGATAGCCGAGTCGGAGTCCGCGTCTATCGGACTGTCTTCTTCGTCTGAGTCAGACATAGACGGCGAGACGTCGTCGTCCGCTTCGTCAATCGGCACGATGCCGGAGTCCTCGTCTGCTTCGACTGAGTCCTCATCGTCGTCGCCCAGTTCGAGTTCCTCGGCCTCGGCCATAAGACCCTCGTCCTCGTCAGCCTCGGCCTCGAGACTCGCCTCCGGTTCGACAGTCTCGCCGGGGATCAGGTCCAGTTCGTCCTCGGCGATCAGCTCTTCTTCCTCATCCATAGGAGCCTCGAGCATCTGCCGAACGGCATGGATCACCTCGCCCTGCTCCGAAAGAACATCGATCTGCTTGTAACGCGGCAGACCGGTTCCCGCAGGGATAAGGCGGCCGATGATGACGTTTTCCTTGAGCCCGACCAAGTTGTCCCTCTTGCCCTTGACCGCAGCCTCGGTGAGGACCCTGGTGGTTTTCTGGAAAGACGCCGCAGACAGGAAGCTGTCCGTAGCCAGGGAGGCTTCGGTAATACCCAGCAGCACCCACTCGGCTGTGGCTTCGGTCCCGTCCAAGCCTCTGATGCGGGCGTTCTCGTCCTCGAACTCGAACTTATCCACAACCTGGCCTGGCAGGAACCTGCTGTCACCGGCCTCGGTGATCTTGCGCTTTCGGAGCATCTGCCGCACGATTGTCTCAACGTGCTTGTCGTTGATGTCGACGCCCTGCGACTTGTAAACGCTCTGGATCTCGCGAACCAGATATTCCATGACACCGCGCACGCCCTGGAGTTCCAGGACCTTGTGCGGGTCGAGCGGGCCTTCGGTCAAGCGGTCACCCGCCTGGACTTCCTGGCCGACCTCGACCTCGAGGTTACCGCGGTAAGGAACAAGGTGAGTCTTGCGGAGCTTGACAACGTCTACTCCAGCCTCTTTGATCTTCCGGGCCAGCTTCTCATTAAGCTCCGTGCCGGCTTCCATCATCACGTCACCCGTCTTGGGGTTGATAACCTCTTCCACGAGGACTTCACCCGCGACGGCGGACGTATCGTAAGTAGGCATCTCAGTATGAATGACCACGCGCTTCAGACCGCGGGTCTCGATGTCAACAACGGTCCCGGCGACTTCGGTGATGATCGCCTGACCCTTAGGCTTGCGAGCCTCAAACAGCTCGACAACGCGCAGCAGGCCACGGACCTGATCCTCGAGCACTTTCAGAACGGCCTGGACCGCTCTTGCGCGCTCGCGCTCCATCCCTTCGACACCGTCTTCGATCGAAACCAGACCTCGGCGGATGTCTTCGTGCAAGTCGCGCAGAGACTCCTGCTTCTTCTTCTTGACTTCGGCGACCCCAGTGAGGTACTTGCCCGCGACGCCTCCGGTGTGGAAGGTTCTCATAGTAAGCTGAGTTCCAGGCTCACCGATCGACTGTGCGGCAATAATACCAACCGCGGTGCCGGCATCCACGATCCGTCCATTAGCCATATCCCGGCCGTAGCAGGTGCTGCAGATGCCTTGCCTCAGTTCGCAGGTGAGGGCGGATCGAACGCCTACGCGAGTGATGCCCGCCGCGTCGATCGCCTTGGCCTGCTCGTCTGTGATCATGTCGCCAGCGCTGACATACGGCTCGTTCTCGCCAGGAAGATAGATGTCTTCCAGAGCGGTGCGGCCTCTGATCCGGTCACCGAGGGTTTCGATCACGTCGCCACCCTCCTCGATCACGGATACATACACGCCATTCACCGAGCCGCAGTCGTAACCACGAACGATCACGTCCTGCGCGACGTCCACCAGACGCCTCGTCAGGTAACCAGCGTCCGCCGTTCGGAGAGCGGTGTCGGCCAGACCCTTGCGAGCGCCGTGTGTCGAGATGAAGTACTCGAGGACGCTGAGGCCCTCATGGAAGTTCGACTTGATGGGCAGGTCTTCGATCAGATTGCCGAACGGGTCACTCATGAGACCGCGCATACCGGCCAGCTGGGTGATCTGCCTCTGGCTACCTCTTGCTCCCGAGGTGGTCACAATCGAGATCGGGTTAAACGCGTCCAGCCCACCGAGCAGGGCCTCCGCGACTTCTTCCGAAGCCCGAGTCCACAGCTCCAGAACCTGCTGCTTGCGTTCGGCCTGAGTGATGAGACCACGGTTATACTCGCGGTTCTTCTTGGCAACCGCGTCCTGAGTCGCGTTGACGATAGCGTCTCGCTTGGACGGGATGTCCATGTCGGTCATCGAGATCGTGATCCCCGCGAAAGTCGAGTAGCGGAAGCCCATCTCCTTGAGATCGTCAACCAGTTGGACCGTGCGCGCGTGACCGTTCTTCTCGTAACACTCGGTCACGATCCTCGACATCGTTTTCTTGTCGATCTCCTTGTCGAGATAGCGCATGTTCTCTGGCAGGATGTTGTTGAAGATCAGCCTGCCGACGGTGATCTCGCGCATCGCGATTTCGCTATCCGGATCGGCCGGAACGACGGGCAGGCGCACCTGGATCGGCTCGTGGATATCCAACTCGCCGCTCCAGTACGCGATTAGCGCGTCTTCCTGATCTGCGAATATGCGAGTGACATGACCCTCCGGTGGGTCCTTGCGCATGGTCATGTAGAACGCGCCGAGAACGATGTCCTGAATGGGAGCAACAATCGGCCGCCCATCCGCCGGCGAGAACAAGTTGTGGGTCGAGAGCATTAGAACCCTCGCCTCAGCCTGAGCCGATGCGGAAAGTGGAACGTGAACCGCCATCTGGTCGCCGTCGAAGTCGGCGTTGAACGCGTGACAGACGAGCGGGTGGACCTGGATTGCCTTGCCATCGACCAAGATCGGCTCGAACGCCTGGATGCCGAGGCGGTGCAGCGTGGGCGCTCGGTTAAGCATAACCGGGTGCTCGCTGATTACGTC
>CAZFYZ010000070.1:0-19454 GCA_964523735.1 uncultured bacterium
CAACCGAAAGGATACTCCCTTTCCAATTTACACACTCACAGGGTACACCACTCTTGGCGCATGCTTGATTGACACCGGAACCCGTTTTTGATATTGTACGTATGTAATCCAAGCACGTAACACGACTGTTTTGACCATCCGCCGGGGAAGCTGAGGGTATGGCCTGATGTTTCCCTTTTCTATTGCCCCGATCGGAAATGGCGGCTTCTGAGAACCGCCACTACGTGGAAATCCACCAGGGCGCGCAGGAAGATAATGAGCATTCTCAAGCTGTTCAGCGCCAACGAGCGCGAGATAGGCAAGTTCCGCAAGATCGCCGAGCAGATCAACGCATTCGAGCCGGCGATGAAAGCCCTCACCAATGAGCAACTCAGGGCCAAAACTGACGAGCTGCGAGAACGCATTCGCATCGACGATCCGGACGGCACTATGGAGGCCAAGGAGCGTAACGACCTCGAGCGGGAGAAGCTCCAGGAGGTCCTGCCCGAAGCCTTCGCCGTTGTGCGCGAGGCGAGTGTTCGCACCCTCGGTTTAAGGCATTTCGATGTCCAGATGATCGGTGGCATGGTCCTCAATCAGGGCCGGATCGCCGAGATGAGAACTGGTGAAGGCAAAACCCTGGTCGCTACCCTGCCGCTGTATCTGAACGCCCTCACAGGCCGCGGCGCCCACCTGGTTACTGTCAACGATTATCTGTCCAAGCGCGATGCCCGCTGGAACGGCCCCGTATTCCATATGCTGGGGATGTCCGTCGGCTCTATCCACGGCCAGAGCGCCGAAACCGGCGACACAGGCAGATCGTTCCGATACGATCCCGAGTATATCGCCGAGGACGAGAACGAGTGGGACCACCTCCGGCCCATCTCCCGCAAGGAAGCCTACGAGTGCGACATCACCTACGGCACCAACCATGAGTTCGGCTTCGACTATCTGCGCGATAACATGGCTTTCCGCGCCGAAGAGCTCGTTCAGCGCGAACTGAACTACGCGATCGTGGACGAGGTCGACAGCATTCTCGTTGACTGGGCACGCACACCCCTGATCATCTCCGGCTACGGCTACCGGTCCAGCGATATGTACTACAAGATGGACCGGGTCGCCCGCAGGCTGGTCGCCGAGCGCGACTATACGATTGACGAGAAGGCCAAGACCGCGATGCTCACCGAGGAGGGGGTCACCAAGGTCGAGGAGATCACCGGCTGCGGTGACCTGAGCGCGCCTGAGAACATCGAGACGATGCAGTACATCAACGCCGCCCTCAAGGCCCACACGGTGTTCCGGAAGGACATTGATTACGTGGTCCGCGACGGGCAGGTCATCATTGTCGATGAGTTCACCGGCCGATTGCTCTTCGGCAACAGGTGGTCGAACGGTCTCCACCAGGCGGTAGAGGCCAAAGAAGGCGTTCAGGTCGAGGAAGAGAACCAGACGCTTGCGACCATCACCTATCAGAATTTCTTCCGTCTCTACCGCAAGCTCGCGGGCATGACGGGTACCGCCAAGACTGAAGAGGACGAGTTCCGCAAGATATACGCACTGGACGTCGTCGAGGTGCCGACCAACCGGCCCGTGCTGCGCAAGGACCAGGCGGATGTGATCTACAAGACCGAGGACGCCAAGTTCCGCGGGATCACGCTCGAAGTGCTTAAGACCTACGCTCGCGAACAGCCCACCCTGGTCGGAACGCGGTCGATCGAGGTTTCCGAGCGCGTGAGCGAGCGGCTGCTCTCCGAGCGGCTGCAGCTTCTTGCGGCGACGGTGCTCCTGCGAAACCGGCTCGACGACAACAAAGATATCCCGAACGAAGAGAAGAACGAGTTTCACGCTCTGCTGAACTCCAAATTTGAGGAGTTGACGATCCCGCGCCTGAACAAGCTGGCCAAGCGGCTGGGGATGGACCTGGATATGACCAACCCCGCCAATGTTCATGCTATGGCTGCGGCGCTGGGCCTGAGCGTCCGGCAGGAGCCGATGCTGGCCGAGGCGCTCAAAGAAGGCATCGTTCACAACGTTCTGAACGCGAAGTACCACGAGATGGAAGCGCACATCATCTCCCAGGCTGGCCGGCGGGGTGGAGTGACCATCGCGACGAACATGGCTGGTAGAGGTGTTGACATCATCCTTGGTGGGGCTGTGCTTCCTGGCGAAGAGGCGGAAGAGGAAGACCTCTCCCCCGACTCCTCTCCTGAAGAGAGAGGGGAGGCTGAGTTCGACGAGCAGGACCTCACCTGGGACTTCGACTACTGGAAGACCCACAACCCCGACAAGTTCCAGGCAGCCAGCCCGGCGGCGTTGGATGTGATCAAGCGCGGGGGGCTCTATATCATAGGTTCGGAACGACACGAGAGCCGCCGAATCGACAACCAGCTCCGAGGCCGCGGCGGCCGTCAAGGCGACCCGGGCGTTTCGAGGTTCTTCGTCTCACTCGAAGACGAACTCTGGCGGTTGTTCGGCGATAAGTCGAAGTCGTTCCTGCTTGGCGGATGGCGCGAGGACCAGTCGCTGGACGCGAAGCTTCTCTCGCGAATGATTGAGCGAGCGCAGAAGAAAGTCGAAATGCACCACTTTGACGCTCGCAAACACGTTCTCGAGTACGACGACGTCATGAACGTCCAGCGAGAGACAATCTACGGCATGCGCCGGCAGATCTTGAAGGGCGCCGACCTGCGGGCCACGGTCATCGACTACCTGCACAAGACTATGCAGCAGGCGATCAACGGGTTCTGCCCCGAGGGTGTGCCACCGGATGAGTGGGACAGCGAGGCCCTGTTCCAGCACGTAAACGAGATTCTGCCGCTGGAGCTATACGTGACGGCTGCCGACCTCAAGGGCAAGAGGCGCGACGACCTCCAGGACCTGTTCGAGGAAGTGGTCGAGCGCAGCTATGAGGCCAAGGAGCAGGAGATCGGCGTTGATCTGATGCGCGACATCGAGCGGCACGTGGCTCTTGATCTCATCAACCGGAAGTGGATCGATCACCTCGACGCGAACGATTATCTGCTCGAGGGCATCGGCCTGCGCGGCTATGCTCAGCGCGACCCGGTAATGGAATACAAGAAAGAGGCATACAACCTCTTCGAGCAGACGATGACCAGCATCCAGGACGAGATGGTGCGGGTGATGTATCGCGTTCAGACGCAGGCCCCGCCACCGCCTCGCCGCAGGATGGGCTACCAGAACCTGCGAGAGCTTTCGTCCGACGGTCCGATGGGCATGGGCAACGGCGGGGACGAACCCGCCACGCCCGGCGCGCCGGATCGAGCCGTCTCAAGGCCTCTCGGCGCGCCCAGCAGCAAGCAGGGCAAGGTCGGCCGCAACGACCCCTGCCCCTGCGGCAGCGGCAAGAAGTTCAAGAAGTGCTGCCTGGGGAGGATTGAAGGGACCCTTTAGAACTCACAACTCAAAACTATGCTTAAAGACGTTACAGACAGAATAGACTCATTGGAATCATCCCTCGAAGCGCTCGGAGGGCATCTTTGACGTCGCCGGTAGACAGGCAGAAATAGCCCGGCTGGAAAAGCTGGCGGGCGAACCATCGTTTTGGGACGATGCCTCCGAGGCGCAGAAGACCCTCAGGCAGCTTTCGAGGATCAAATCCTCCATCGAGCCCACCGTTGAACTGCAACTGCGCGTGGCCGACCTCAGGGAACTCTCGGAACTGGTCGAGGACGGAGAGAGCCAGGACGCGAGAGACATCCGCAAGGAGCTTGACGAGGTCGAGGTCGCCTATCAAAACCTCGAACTGGAGACCCTCCTCTCCGGTGAGCACGACTCCTCCAACGCGATCATGGAGATCAACGCCGGCGCGGGCGGTAACGAGGCCTGCGATTGGGTGGGGATGCTCCTGCGTATGTACCTGCGATGGGCTGAGCGGCGCGGGTTCAAGACCGACATCATGTCGAGCGTCGAGGGCGACATCGCCGGCCTCAAGAACGTAACGATCCTCTTCGAGGGCCGCAACGCCTATGGTTATCTGAAGCACGAGCGCGGCGTTCACAGGCTCGTGCGCATTTCCCCTTTCGACGCCAACAAGCGGCGGCATACAACTTTTGCCGCGGTCGATATCATCCCCGAGATGGAGGCCGAGAGCATTCAGATCAATCCCGACGAGCTGAAGATTGACACCTATCGATCTTCCAGCGCGGGCGGTCAGCACGTCAACAAGACTGACTCCGCCGTGCGCATCACGCATATTCCCACGGGTATTGTGGTAACCTGTCAGAACGAGAGGTCACAGCACAAGAACCGTGACGCCGCGCTGAAGGTGCTCGCGGCGCGCCTTGGCGAACTCCAGAACGCGCAGGACGAGAAGCGGATGGCCGAGCTGAGGGGCGACTTGCGCGCGATAGAGTGGGGCAATCAGATGCGCTCCTACGTGTTCCAGCCATACACCCTGGTTAAGGACCATCGGACCAACCATGAGACTGGGGATGTGATACGGGTGATGGATGGCGATATAGACGATTTCATCGAGGCTGAGATGAAGTCAGGCGCGCATAGCGCGTAATTGTGGAACATGATGCTATCTGCTGCGTCATGTACGCATGGGTGCTCCTCAGGAGCATCGGGTGATGGTTATGCAATATCAGACTGTCTACAGATGGCTAGCGGTAACGGCGGCGCTGCTTATGGCGGCTTCGGTTGCTCTGGCCGAAGAGCCGATTCAGACGACATCAGCGTCTGCTCTGGGAAACAAGGATGTTGGCAAGCAAGAGACCGCGCTTGGCGATCTCTTCGCTGATGCCGCCCGCTCAGCCATGAGCACGCAGATCGCGTTTGTGGCTGCCAGCGAGCTGAAGCCCAAGGACCCTCCGTTCGATGCGGGGAAGGTCCTGTCGAGCGACCTGGAAGCTTTGATCTCCTACCCCGACGATGCTCTGGCAGTTGTCGAACTGCAGGGCAAGCTGGTCAGACAAGCGCTTGAGAGGTCGGTTTCGATCTACCCTCAGCCAAACCTGGGTTTCCTGCAGGTCTCGGGAATCGGGTTCTCGTTCGATTCTACCAAGCCGAGCGGGTCTCGGGTGACGTCGGTTACGGTGGATGGCTCGCCTCTGGCGGACGAGACTACCTATCGAGTGGCAGTCTCCAACTCACTCGCCAACGGAGCCCTCGGTTACTGGAAGGTCTGGGACCCGGATAATGTCAGGATCACCCGCGACTCCAAGAGCAGCCTGGGTAAAGCGATCCAGAGCTACCTGAAGGCGAACTCGAAGATCGACTACGGCAGGCTGAACCGCATAGAGGCGAAGTAGAGACAAGCATTACGGATTTCCGGAGGGTGAGGCCGTAACAGACCTCACCCTCTGCTGCGTACCGTGTATAATGGACGAGATCATAGATGGGGGGGTCTCGTCATTTGTCCAACTACAAGCTGCGTTTCCGCCAGGTCCACCTGGATTTCCACACATCACCGCACATTCCCGGGGTGGGCGAGAGCTTTGACAAGGCACAGTTCCAGGAGTGCCTCAAGCTCGGGCATGTAAACTCGATCACCTGCTTCTCCAAGTGCCACCACGGGTGGAGCTATCATCCTACCAGTGTCGGCAAGATCCACCCTACGCTCGGCTTCGACCTGCTTCGCGCCCAGATCGAGGCGTGTAAGGAGATTGGCGTGCGCGCGCCGATCTACTTGTCCGCCGGGCTCGACAGCGTGGCGGGCGCGGAGCATCCCGAGTGGCGTGAGCTGTCGATCGAGGGGAAGTACATGGGCCGCGCCGCAGCAGTCAACGAGCCCGGGTTCCCGATGATGTGCTTCAACTCGCCTTATCTTGACTACCTGTGCGAGCAGGTGATCGAGGTAGTGAGGCTCTTCCCCGGCAGCGACGGGATCTTCTCTGACATCATTCACCAGGGCGAATGCTGCTGCCCGTGGTGTCTGGCATATATGGAGGAGCACGGTCTCGACGTCGACAAACAGGAAGACCGGCAGGCGTGCGCTCGGGCAGGACTGGAGAGGTATTACCGCAAGTTCACCGAGGCCTGCCGGTGTGACGATCCCAACATTCCCGTTCTCCACAACGGCGGCCACGTTGACAAGAGCAGGCGCGATCTGCTCCAGTACTTCAGTCACCTCGAACTCGAGTCTTTGCCGACCGGGGGCTGGGGCTACGATCACTTCCCGCTGTCCGCGAAATACAGCCAGCACACAGGACTGGACTACCTGGGGATGACAGGCAAGTTCCATAGGTCGTGGGGCGAGTTCGGCGGCTACAAGCATCCGAATGCACTGCGCTATGAGTGCGGGCTGATGCTCGCGAACGGCTCCAAGTGCTCTGTCGGCGACCAGCTCCACCCGAGCGCGGAAATGGACCGGAGCACCTACGAGATCATTGGCCAGGCCTACGCCGAGGTCGAGCAGAAGGAGCCGTGGTGCGACGATGTGACGAGCGTGGCGGACATCGCCGTGCTGTCGTCGGAGGCCGAGACCGGGAACCAGGACCCGGACACCGGCGCGGGCAGGATTCTCATGCAGAGCCACTTCCTGTTCGACCTGATCGACCGGCAGGTGGACTTTGCCCCGTACAAGCTCCTCATTCTACCCGACGAAGTCCTGATCGACGACGAACTCAAGAGCAAGATCGACCGCTACCTCGCCGGCGGCGGCAAGCTGCTCCTGACGGGCAGGAGCGGTCTGAAGGCAGATGGAAGTGGGTTTGCCTTTGACGTAGGGGCAGAACATGCAGGCGAAAGCCCCTATCAGCCGGACTACATCGAGCCCGGCGACGAGCTCGCGCCGTCATTCGTCAAGAGCCCTCTGGTTATGTACCTGAAGTCCCAGCAGGTGAGGGCTACGACCGGGACCGTGCTCGCGGATATTCGCCAGCCCTACTTCAACCGCACCTGGCGGCATTTCTGCAGCCATCAGCACGCGCCTGCCGCAGACAAGACCGAATACGCCGGAGCTGTGCGGAAGGGCAACCTACTGTATCTGGCGCACCCCATATTCTCGATCTACCACGCCATCGGAGCGGTCGCACAAAAGGACTACGCCGCGAACGCGATCCGGCTCTTGCTTGGCGAAGATCAGACTCTCAAGACCAACCTGCCGTCTGCCGCTCGGGTGACCCTGATGGAGCAGCCAGCCAAGCGCCGCTATGTCCTGCATCTGCTGTATGCCGGCCTGCTTCCGGTGGGGGCGGACGTCAGGCTCTCGGCAGAGGGCTATGTGGGCCAGGGCTGGCAGATCGAGGTGATCGAGGACCTGCTGCCTCTGCACAACACGAAGCTCTCACTCGCCCTGCCGCAGGAGGTCACGCGAGTTACCCTCGAGCCCCAGGAGCGCGAACTGGACTTCATAGCCCAGGCTGGGGGCTTGGAGCTGTTCATCGACGAGTTCACGTGCCATCAGATGGTAGTGCTGCACTACTGACGCGTGCGTGATCTCAGGCTTCGTCAGTGACTGTCATTTCGAGCGGAGTCGAGAAATCTGCTTTTGCACCCATGCCCATCCTGCGGGAACGAGATGACATCTGAGCCAACATCGCGGCGCCTATCAGAGTTCCCGCAGGATATTGGACTGAGGCCGTCGTATGTTGACAACTCGCTGCCTGGTCGGGTACCCTTAAGAAACTGTGGCGCGTCGGAGGTAGGCCGTTTGAGGTTGGTGGTCAACAAGTCGGAGCTGGCGGGATCGGTGGAGATCCCTGGCTCGAAGTCGCACACGATACGGGGAGTGGCGATAGCCTCGCTCGCCGAGGGCACTTCACGCCTGCGGAAGCCGCTGCAAGCGAGTGATACGCTCGCAGTTGTTGATGCCTACTCGCTTCTCGGCGCGGAGATAGAGCAGTCGGCGGATTGGGTGATCTCAGGCGTTGATGGCAAGCCTGGGGTGCCGCAGAATGTGGTCGACGTCGGCAACTCCGGGACTACGCTCTATATCGCCATGGGCAGCGCCGCGCTGATCAATGGCGGCACGGTGTTGACGGGCGACGAGCAGATAAGGCGGCGGCCCGTCGGTCCGCTGATGGATGCGCTGAATGATCTGGGGGCCAGGGCCGAGTCTTTGACCATGGACGGTACTGCGCCTGTCATCGTCTACGGCCCAATGCGCGGGGGGAGAGTCAAGCTCGATTGCTCCAAGACCTCGCAGTATCTCACGAGTCTGCTGATCAACTGCCCC
Source organism: uncultured bacterium (assembly GCA_964523735.1). Lineage (GTDB taxonomy): Bacteria > Armatimonadota > UBA5829 > UBA5829 > UBA5829 > CAZFYZ01. The sequence continues at coordinate 8,120 of CAZFYZ010000070.1, forward strand.
CTCGCGCCGGATGATACGCACATCACCGCCCACAACCTGGTGGAAAAGCCTTACATCGAGATGACTCTGCGCTGGCTCGAGGAGCAGGGCATCGAGGTCGGCAACGATCACTTGGAGGAGTTCCACATACGGGGCGGGCAGAGCTATCACGCATTCGATAAGCCGATCCCGGCCGACTTCAGCTCCGCAACGTTCTTCATGTGCGCGGCAGCGATTACCAGGAGCAAGTTGAAGCTCGTCGGCCTTGACCCGCGGGATACACAGGGCGACAAGGCAATCGTGGATGTCCTGCGGCATATGGGAGCGGGGGTTCACTGGGACGAAGACAGCCTGACAATTGAGGGACACGATCTACTCGGGGGAGAGTTCGACCTCGCCGACACTCCCGATGCGCTCCCGGCGCTTGCGGTCACTGCTTGTTTCGCCGAAGGCGAGACCAGGCTCATGAACGTCGCGCAGGCCCGGCTGAAGGAGACTGACCGAATCGCGGTGATGTGTCGGGAACTCAAGAAGATGGGTGCTGATATCGAGGAGCTGCCGGACGGGCTCGTGATCCGTGGCAAGGCGCTTCATGCCGCCGCTGTGCACGGGCACTCGGATCACCGGGTCATCATGGCTCTCGCGATGGCCGGGCTGGCAGTTGAGGGTAAGACTAAGATCGATACTGCAGAGGCCCTTTCAGTAACCTTCCCGACGTTCGTGGAGCTGATGAAGGGCGTTGGGGCGAACATATCCATCGATGCGTGAGCAGAACGAATGGCTTCTGCAATAAACAATAGGCAATCAGCAATACTCGATTCGGAGATTGGTCAATGGTCGGTTGTAGTCTAGGCAGGTTGTTTCAGGTTTCCGTGGCTGGAGGGTCCTATCAGGATGGGCTGACGGCTCTGGTTCAGGGCGTACCGCCGGGGATGTATCTGACCGAGCAGGAGGTCTACGGCGATCTGTTGCTCAGGAAGCCCGGCGCCGACGAGCTTTCGAGCCCGCGCAAGGAGCCGGACCTGCCTATCATCTACACCGGCCTCAACTGCTGGGATACGATCGAGGGTGCTGGAAACGCGCATCAGACCAACGGCACCCCGCTCACCATCCTGATTCCGAACCTCGACCGGCACGACATCCACGTCAAGCAGTACCAGGACACCAACCGGACGCCGAGGCCGGGGCACGCGTCGTATGCCTCATTCCTGAAATACGGTCAAGCTGATGACTCGATAGGCGCGGGGATCTTCAGCGGCCGCTACACCTGCACGATCGTTGCGGCGGGCTATGTCGCCAAGAAGATCCTGGCGGCATGCGGAATCCGCGTGTTCTCAATCGTACGCGAGCTTGCGGGAGTGCGGTGCCCCGAAGTCGAGCACGAGGCCGTATTCGCCTGTACCGAGAACTACAAGCGCATGCGCCGGGATACAGATGCGTTTTACCAGGAGCTATACGTCAAGGGCCGGCTGTCGATGGATATGCGGTTCCTGGACAAGACGCGGGTGTTTGTGGAGGTCGAGCAGGAGATCGACGAGATTCGCGCCAAAACCCCGCACATTCCGGCCGAGAAGATTCGCGAGGACTATGGCGTCCACGAGGTAGTCAACTGCCCCGACATGGCTGCGGCAGACGAGATGATGGAAGCCGTTCGGAAGATCACCGCTACGGGCGATTCGGCCGGTGGGGTGGTCGAAGTGATCGCGCTGGGAGTGCCTCCGGGCCTCGGTGAGCCAGTCTTTGCCAAGCTCGATGGCGAACTCGGGCGCATGCTTGGCATCGCTTCGATCAAGGGCGTGGAGATCGGCGCGGGGTTTGGCGTCAAAGACATGACCGGCTATCAGTCCAACGATCAGATGCGCTCGGATGGCGGCAAAGTGGACTTCGTGTCCAACAACGCGGGCGGCATCACCGGCGGGCTGACCAATGGCCAGCCGATCATCGCGCGCCTCGCGGTGAAACCGACGCCGACGATCGACAAGCCTCAGAAGACCATCGACAAGTATACTCTCGAGAACAAGGACCTGGCTGCAATCACCCGCCGCGATCCCACAATCGTCGCCCGCGTCTGGCCCGTGGCCGAGAACTACACGGCCCTCGTGCTGCTCGACAACCTGATGGCGCACTACGGCTACCAGGCGGTGAAGGCGAAGATCGAGGCGCACGACAGGTTGTAGCAGGCGTCTCCGACGCCCTCTGTGAGCGTAGCGTTGTGGCCCATAGGGATCTTCGTTGGGGTGAGACCCCCAAGTGCAATCCAGCGTTCTGTGATCGCCTCTGGGTGACGCGTAGTGGGAGCCTCGCCTCAGCGCTTCCCAGCACGCAGCCGCCTATCCATCAGGCCTCTGATCTTCTCATATGACGACGGAGAAAGCCAGAAACCCAGAAAGCGATTTCTGCCTTTCTAACTTTCTGGATTTCGCGATTCTGTTCCCTTCCCTTCTTTCGCGTTTTCGCGATTGAGATACCAACCCCGCACGAGATTCCAACACAACGGCACCAAATTGCCAGAAGGATTGCCCGAACCGAGCTACAATGGATATGCAGGTAAGCCGATCCTGTTTTGCTGATCGGTTTGCCTCTCTCCTTTCTCCCTCTTTACCGAGGCGCAGGCGGATTATGCAGACCGCCCGCGGATTTCGAGGTGACCGCTTCGGCGGTCATCTCATTTTCTTACGGAGGTATCGGCTGTGCTCATAGTCGGCGAGAGAATCAACACCAGCAGGAAGATCAAAGGCGAAGCAGTCATCGAGGCAGCGGTCAACAGCCGCGACGCGGATTTCATCAAGAACATGGCCATCAAGCAGTTCGAGGCCGGCGCGACCTATATCGATGTGAACGCAGGCACTCTCACCTCAGGCGAGCCCGAGGCGCTGGAGTGGCTGACGAAGGTGGTGATGGAAGCTGTCGATGCCCCGATCTCCTTCGATACCCCCAACCCCGCCGCCCTCGAATTGGCGCTCAAAGCGTATGACCCAGCCAAGGGTCAGCCGATGATCAACTCGATCACAGCCGAGTCCGAGCGCTACAAGAACGTGCTGCCCTTCGTGCAGGAGTACAAGGCCAAGATCATCGCCCTCGCGATGGACGACACCGGTATCCAGCAGGACCCGGCCAAGCGCCACGCAGTCGCGCGCGACCTGATCAATAACCTGACCTCCGCGGGTGTTGCACTGGACGATATCTACGTTGACCCGCTCACATTCCCGATTGGCACCGGCAGCGACGTCGCAGTCAGCATGTTCGACATCATCGAGAAGGTCAAGGCCGAGTTCCCGGGCGTGCACATCATTGCTGGGCTATCGAATATCTCTCACGGCATGCCCGTCCGCAAACTTCTCAACCAGACTATGACTGTGCTCTCTATGGGACACGGTCTGGACGCCGGCATAGTCGACCCCAACGACAAGTACCTGATGGCGCTGATCTACTCTACCGAGGCTCTGCTCGGAATCGACGATTTCTGCATGAACTACATCACCAAGTCGCGCGAAGGCGCGTTCGAAGGCATCTAGGGTTTGTGATTTGGGATCGGAGCCGTCATTTCGAGCAGCGCGAGAAATCTGCTTTTGTTGTAGGCAAGGTCGCGATCCGAAAAGCAGATTTCTCACTGCGTTCGAAATGACGGACATAGGATTGGACTGACATGGTTTCTGGAAGCAATCTAGAGAGACTCTTGAGGCAGGGCGAGTTCGTCGTCTGCGGCGAGATGAGCCCCCCTCAGAGCGTGGATAGCGCGTCGATCGCGAAGAAGTGCGGCTACTTCAAGGACGTGGTCGATGCGGTGAATCTGACCGATAACCAGACTGCAATCGTTCGCATGAGCTCGGTCATGTCGAGCTACTTTGCCCTTCAGGGCGGATGCGAACCGATCATGCAGGTGACCTGCCGTGACCGCAACAGGCTCGCGCAGCAGTCGGATGTTCTCGGGGCCTATGCTGCGGGCGTGCGAAACGTGCTCTGCCTGACCGGCGACTATCAGTCCTTCGGCAACCAGCCTGATGCGAAGGGCGTTTTCGATCTGGACTCGGTTCAGCTCATCCGCGCCGTCGCTGATATGAACGCGGGCATGTTCATGAACGGCGAGGAGATCAAGAAGCCCCCCGCGATGTTTATCGGAGGCGCCGCGAACCCCTTCGGCGAGCCGCTCGACCTGCGCGTGATCAGGATGGGCAAGAAGATCGCTGCGGGCGCGCACTTCATACAGACGCAGCCGGTCTTCGACTTCCCGAGGTTCGAGAAGTGGATGTCGGCGATTCGCGACGAGGGCTACGACGAGCAGGTCTACATCCTCGCTGGTGTTATGCCCGTGCGCTCGGTCAAGGCGCTCTTGCATATGCGGGACAACGTCCCCGGGATGAGCGTCGCTGATGAGTACATCAAGCGGATGGAAGCGGTCGCGGGCGATAAGGAGAAGTCCCAGGAAGAGGGCGTCGCGATCTGCGTTGAGACAATGAAGCGGCTGCGTGAGACCCCCGGCGTCAAGGGCATCCACATAATGCCGGTTATGTGGGAGTCGATCACGCCCAAGCTGGTAGAGGGCGCGGGCCTACTGCCCAGGCCAGTCCCCGCCCCCATCGAAGAGCCCGCCGTTGCGGAGACTACTGCGGCTTCTTAATCGCGAAAACGCTAAAGGACGAAAGCGCGAAAGCTGCTTATCACAATACAGGTTCCCTTCCCTTTTCGCGTTTTCGCTATTTCGGGCTTTCGCGATTGAGTCCCTTCCGGGTTGGAGTTTGGAATGAGCAAGTTATCAGAGAAAGTAGCGCGGTTCACGGAGAAGCATCCGACGCTGTATAAGTGCACCGTTGCCGGCGAGAATGTCGCCAAGAAGAGCCTGTTCGGCTGCCAGGACTGCGGGCAGTGCGTGTTGGGCTACAACGCTTTTGTCTGCTGCATGCGCTGCCCCAAGCAGATCAGAAACGGCCCCTGCGGTGGGACCAGGCCCGACGGGCATTGCGAGGTCTATCCGGATCGCAAGTGCATCTGGTGGCTGATCAACAAGCGCGCCAAGATGCTTGGCAGGGCCAAGAAGCTGCGCAAGTACCACATCCCGGTGGACCGGCGGCTCGAGCACACCAGCGCCTGGATGAACATGTTCGCGGGGCGCATCCTGCCGATGGACCTCGGCAAGGAGCTCAAGGAAGTCAAGCTGCCGAAGACCGATCCGCCGCCGCAGCGCTGAGGCGAGTTACGAATTACGAATCATGAATTATGAATTATGAATTGGGCAGGCAAGGTAGATGGCGGATGGTGTGAGACAGCGCTACAAGTTGGTGTTTGGCATCTTCGCCTGGCTCGCTCTAGGTGCGGCGATAGCCGCGATAGTGGCGAGGAGCCTGGTTGCCGGGAGGTTGTGGAACGTCCGCTATGACTGGTTCTACGCGCGTGAGGCGGGCAATGGCTATGCTCCTGTCGATCTCGTCTTGGGCTGCTATGCGCTTGGCGCTCTCGCACTGGTTGCGGCCATTGTCGCGATTGCGGTCAGGCCCCGTGGTTGGTACGTCCTGACGGTTCTTGGCGCGGCGGTGGCGGCGGTGGCATGGTTTGGGGCCAGCACGCAGCAGTCTGATTTGGACATTCGGAGAGTTATCGGAGCTGGAAATCACCTGGTTAGCGCTATCGAGCGCTACAAGAACGACAATGGCGAGTACCCAGCAGGGCTTGCTGAGCTCGTCCCTGCATACCTGCCCACCATACCCAAGACCGGCTTGACCTCCCAGAGGCAGTTCTACTACATGCGGCGTGGCAGCAGCGAGAATGGCTGGAGCTTGGAGGCATCCCTTACGAAGAGCTTGATGGGCGATGAGCCCTTTGTCGTGACCGTCATGTTGATTCCCCGAGGGACCATCGTTTACAGGCCCAGCGGCAACTACACCGACATCGAGGTCACTGAGGCCCTCTGCGGCTGGGCCTTCACCACTAGAGATTAGCACCTACAGGAGAGACTGACCGATGCTAACCGACGTAGAAATCGCACAGCAGTGCAAGCCGAAGCATATTCGAGACATCGCGGCCGAAGTTGGGCTGACGGAAGACGACCTTATCTCTTATGGCAAGGACAAGGCAAAAGTATCGCTGGACATCCTTGACAAGCTCGCGGGCAAGCCCGAGGGGAAGCTGATCCTCGTGACGGCCATCACCCCGACGCCTGCGGGCGAGGGTAAGACTACGACCGCGATCGGCCTTGCTGACGCTCTCAGGAAGGCCGGCAAGAAGTCCACTTGCCTCGCGCTGCGTGAGCCGTCGCTCGGGCCTTGCTTTGGTGTAAAGGGTGGGGCGGCCGGCGGAGGCTATGCTCAGGTTGTGCCGATGGCAGACATCAACCTGCACTTCACCGGCGATTTCCACGCAGTCACCACGGCCCATAACCTGCTCGCCGCTATGCTGGACAATCACATCCACCAGGGCAACGAGCTTAACATCGACCTGCATCAGATCACCTGGAAGCGCGTGATGGACATGAACGAGCGCGCGCTGCGAGATATTGTCGTGGGCCTCGGCGGGAAGGCGAACGGCATTCCCCGGCAGTCCGGCTTCGACATTACTACTGCCTCGGAGATTATGGCGCTCCTGTGCCTCTCGACCGACCGCGCTGACCTTGAGAAGCGGCTGGAGAGTATAGTTGTCGCTCTCGACAAGTCGGGCAAGCCGGTGACGGCGAAGGACCTGCAGGCGTCGAGCGCGATGGCGGTTGTGCTGAAAGACGCCATTGTCCCGAACCTCGTGCAGACGCTCGAGGGCACTCCGGCCTTTGTGCACGGCGGGCCGTTCGGGAACATCGCTCACGGCTGCAACTCGGTCATTGCTACCAAGCTTGGCCTGAAGGTCGCCGATTACCTGGTCACCGAGGCCGGCTTCGGAAGCGACCTGGGGGCGGAGAAGTTCTTCGACATCAAGTGCCGCACGGCGGGCCTCAAGCCTGTCACGGCGGTTGTGGTGGCCACTATCAGGGCCCTGAAAATGCACGGCGGCGTGCCGCTGGCGGAGCTTGGCACATCCAACCCGGCGGCGGTGGAGAAGGGCATCGAGAACCTCGAAAAGCACTGCGAGAACGTGCGCAACGTTGGCCTCGAGCCTATTGTCGCGATCAACAAGTTCCCGACAGACTCCGACGAAGAGATCGAGATGCTCTCTGCCTGCTGCGAGAAGATGGAAGTGCCGTGGGCGCTCTCGGATGTTTGGGCGAAGGGCGGCGAGGGCGGCCTCGACCTGGCGGAACTCGTGATCCATGCCTGCGAGGGCGAGTCCCAGTTCCAACCGGCCTATCCGCTGGAGCTCTCTATCAAAGAGAAGATCGACCAGGTCGCGCAGAAGTTCTACGGGGCGGACGGGGCGACCTACCTGCCCGCGGCGAACGCCCAGATCAACCAGATCGAGGCTCTCGGCTTCGGCGGGCTGCCTATCTGTATCGCGAAGACCCAGAACTCGCTTTCGGATGACAAGAAAGTGGCGGGTCGGCCTCGGAACTACAAGATCGCGATCCGCGGCGCCAAGGTTAGCGCGGGCGCGGGGTTTGTAGTCATCTACGCCGGAGATATCATGACCATGCCCGGCCTGCCGAAAGTTCCGGCGGCGGCGAAGATCGGGATGAAGCCGGACGGGGAGATCTACGGGCTGTTCTAGCCAAGTAGAAAGTGGAAAGCCGAAAATGGAAAGTCCAGGGGCCCGGTGCGCTGCGCCGGGCCCTTTGCTGTGTGCTCGAAGGGGAGCTCATCACGAAAACACGAAAGGGAGAAAGCACGAAAGGGAAGGGAGATAGTGAGGAAGGCAGAAGTAAGCTTGGGATAGCTCGCCCGAATCGCTGAGACACTGAATGACTTGAACTCTCTGAATGGAGAGGCTGATTGAGGGCAACATGGGGAAGCCTGTCTACGAGATCGATGGGGCGCGGTTTGGGACGCTGGAGGGGTTCTTTGATGAGATCAGCCGTGTGGTGATCCCGGGGGCCGAGTGGGGCAGGAACCTCGACGCGTTCAACGATATCCTGCGCGGGGGGTTTGGCACGCCCCCGGAGGGGTTTGTCCTCCGGTGGAAGAGATACGCCCTCTCGCGGGAGAAGCTGTCGTACGACGAGACCATCCGGCAACTCGAGGCCTCCCTCCGGCGCTGCCACCCGAGTTCCAGGCGGATGCTTGAGCGCCAGCTCACCGACGCCCGCCGGCACATGGGCCCGACCACGTGTGACTTGCTAGTCACCATCATCCGCGAGCACGGGGTGGGTGGACGGGAGGCTGATGATGGGGTGGAGTTGGTGTTGGAGTAGGGGGCTCTCTGCACGCCGAAGGCCGGCCCCGACCCCTCCCCAGCCCTCCCCTGAAGCGGGAGGGGGTAGGCGCGCGATCATGACTGACCACCGGGTCTGGTTGGAAGGTGGAGTTGGTGTTGGAGTGCGGGACACGGCATTTCGGGTCGGGGTGACGCCGAAACAACGGGCGGACAGCGGCCTGAACCCTACTCCTACTCCTATGAGGAAAGCCGCCGGACTGGTATGTCCGGCGGCCAATGCTTTGCTCTATGAGATAGGAGTTTGCTAAGCCTTGCGGCGGCGGGTGAAGAAGCCCACGAGGCCAATCAGGCCGGTGCCCATGGCCAGCAGGCTGCCGGGCTCTGGGACTTCAGTGATGGTGATGTCAACGCCGGTCAGTTGGTAGGCTTGATTGGGGCCGGGGTTGTTCACCACGAAATCGAGATACTCGCCGGCTGCGAGCGTAAGCTGAGTGTTGAAGCTCGCGCTGTTGTGTTCGCCGGTGGCGGCGATCCCGAACTCAGCATTGCCGTAGTTGCCGTCGATGTAGCTGTCGAAGATGGAGCCGACATAGACGGGCCCGTTCTGCATGTCGCCGTTCCGTAGAACTTGGACAACTACCGAGCAGTCGTTTGTGCATCCGTAGAAGAGAGTGCTCAGATCCACCGTCACGTCCCTCGGAGCAGTCCAGCGGACAAAGGCCGTATACAGACTGGCAATGTTGCTTATGCCTCCGTAGGCATCAATCCCGGGCGCGATCATGACCTTGCGCGCCGAATACCACTCGTAGCTGTAATGGAATGAGGCGTCCGAATCCGCATAGACGACCATTCCGGGTCCGTACATGTTGCCCGGGTCGCCATAGTAGCCGATTCTGGGATCGCCGGGGTGAGTGGCGTAGCCGGACAAATAGGTCGACGCGCCTCCGTCAGCGAGGTAGATTCCATACGTCCAGACTCCGTTAGGGTTGGCCAGTTTCGAAAAGTCCCTGCCGACGACCCAGTCCTCTGCCGCAGCCATCGAGGCGACGCAGACTACGAGAGCCAGCGCCAAAAGCAGTGTTGTAGTGATCTTCATCTTGCTCTCCTTCCTATTCAGTGTATTGGGGACTCCTGATATCCTGACCGAGCCCAGGTTGAATCTCTATGTCTTCCGATTGTCCTGTCATTGTATTGGCAGCGACATCGGCCAGCCACTGGCCCTGCGGACTGGAGTCCATGTTAGGCATGGCGTGCTACATATCGCACGCCCATATTGGCAGGATACCATGCGATTCCTGCTCTGTCAACTGGCATTTTGCACAGAATGTAGCATATATTACTACACCATCCACATTGGCCTGGGCGGATGGACAGGGGCTATTGGAGCGGGAGTGTCGGTCGAGCTCGCTGCCATCACCGCGCAGGTTCCCCTTCCCCCCGCGACGAAGCAGTAATCGGACGCAAGACTGATCCAAAGGAACCACCTGACACATGAAACTCAAAGTTATCGCCTGCGGCGTGTTTGAGCCGTATCTGACGCAACTGGCCAGTGAAAGCCCAAACGAGGTCGATATCCAGATGCTCGATGCGGGGTTGCACTCGAGGCCGAATGATCTGAGGCTGCTGCTGCAGGCGGAGATAGACAAGGCCTCTCGCGAGGGGGGATACGACGCGATACTGCTGTTCTACGGCCTTTGTGGGCGGGGGGCGGCGGACATCGTGTCGCGAGAGATACCGGTCGTGATCCCTCGCGCGCACGACTGCATCACGCTGTTTCTGGGCTCGTCGGAGGCCTACCTGAAGCAGTTCAGGAAGCACCCCGGGACGTTCTACCACACGCTGGGGTGGATTCAGAAGAAGATCAACCCCCGGAACCGTGAGGCGTCGGAGCTGTATCGGAACTACGAGACCGTGGGTTACGATCAGCACCCGGAGTATGCTGAGCTTGCGGACAAGTTCGGAGCGGACAATGCGCGGCATATACTGGCGTTCTTCGATAGGTGGAAGCAGCACTACACGCGCGGGGCGTATATCGACCTCGGCTTCGACGGCGAAGAGGCGATGACCCATTATGCGCGGCAGATGGGGCAGGCGTTTGGATGGAAGCACGAGGTGATCCAGGGTGATGCCCAGCTTATGCGTGATATGGTGAATGGGGCGTGGGCGCAAAGCGGCGCGGAAGACGCCGCAGTCCAGAGCTCCCGCATCTTTGTCCTGCCTCCCTTCAGCAGATGCACTGCGACAGGCGATGATCGCGTGTTTGCCGCGATCGCCGTGGATTCAGGCGAGGCGGGCGGCGCCCTCTGCGAGGATGAGGTCGTGGTGGAGTCCGAGGAGGGCTCGCACGCGAGCGAGGGGATCGGGCTGGGTATCGACGCCGGCGGGACCTATACGGATGCTGTGATCTACGACCTCGGGGAGCGGAAGCTGATCGCGAAGGCGAAGTCGCTGACGACCTATCACGACCTGGTCGAGGGGATCAGGGGCGCGCTGGGGCAGCTCCCGGCGAAGATGCTCAAGAATGTGCGGGTGACCTCGCTCTCGACTACGCTGGCGACGAACTCGATCGTCGAGGGGCGCGGGCACAAGGTGGGGCTGATCGCGATCTCGCCGTGGGACTGGACCGTGGAGAAGATCGGCCACAGCCCGCTCGTGAATGTGCCGGGGGCGGTCACGATCACGGGCGACGTGATGGAACCGCTCGATGAGGCCGCGTGCAGGAGGGCCGCAAAGTTTCTGGTGGAAGTCGAGAAGTGTGCCGCGATCGTGGTTGCGGGCTACGCGACTGTGCGCAACCCCGAGCAGGCGAACCGGGCGCGGGATATCGTGTCGGAGATGTATGATGTGCCGGTGATTTGCTCGCATGAGGTAAGCCGGAGGCTGAACTCCGTCCATGGGGCTCAGACCGCGATTGCGAACGCGAAGCTGCTGCCGGTGATCCGGGACCTGATCGCCTCGGTCCATAAGGCGCTCGAGGATTTCAAGGTCCCGGGCAGGCTGATGGTCGTGAAGGGCGATGGATCGCCGGTGGATGAGAGCATTGCCCGCGCGCGGCCTGTGGAGACGATTCTGAGTGGCCCGGCCTCGAGCGCGAGTGGGGCGAGGCTCTTGACGGGGCTCGATGACG
>CAZFYZ010000071.1:0-18675 GCA_964523735.1 uncultured bacterium
AGACCGGGCTACCTATGCCGGATTCCGTCGCGAACCTGATCGTGGAGAACGCATACCAGGCTTACAAGCGGGCAACCAAGGCCGCGGCGGACAAGGCAGGCCAGAAGTGAGCCGCCGCATCTGTCTGGACGCCGGTCATGGCTACAAGCGCAAGCTCGCCACAGGCGCGGCCGCGAATCATCTGATCGAGGACGACCTCGCGCTCGACTTCGTGACCCGCATCGGCCATCACCTCCGGGCCGCCGGCCACGAGACAGTGCTGACGCGCCCAACCGATGCGTTTGTCGAGCTGAAGGAGAGGCCGAAGATCGCCAAGCATCAGAAGTGCGACCTTTTCGTTTCCATCCACTGCAATGCCGCCGGCAGCCCGAACGCCAACGGCGCCGAGGTTCTGATCTCCCGGCAGGACTCGCTGTCCATCGGCGTCGCCTCGCGTGTTCTCTCAGTGATCTGCCAGGAGGGTATGAACCGGCGCGGCGTCAAGCGAGACGACGAGGGCGCTCACAAGAGTCTCTACGTCCTGCAGAACACCTACAGTCAGATGCGTTCGATACTCGTGGAGATCGGTTTCCTGACGAACAAGGACGACGCCGCGAAGCTGGCTGATAGGTATTGGCGCGAGCGGGTCTCCCGGGTGATTGCGAAAGCCTTGACCGACGGCTGAGCCATCAGCCGGACACCCCCAACCCGGTCCCGGCGGGCTTTCACCCTTTCACCGCCGGGGCCGGTCTCCACATGTAAACTTCCGCCCGCAACTTTACATCTCGACTCACTTGATGTAAAGCAACCCTCGCAACCTTACACAAGCACAACAAGCCCCTAGGATTCGATTCCTCGCGCGGAACGCACTACCCTACCACCCGGCACCCCAGAGGCCTGCTCTGCCTTACGCTGGATGCCAAATCGTAAGCGTTCGCGACCGCTCCCGTCACCACATCCCAAACTTATGCCCGCCCCGGTTCCTGACTCTTAGCTGAGTGATCCGCATTCTCTTTCGAGCGCGATTGCCGCGAGTGGCTATGACTCCCGTTGGCGCCGCCATGCATGACGCACCAAACAGTCGAGGATCCCGGAGGACTCCCTCGACTGTCTTCTTTTTTGAGTCGGCTGTCATCTCCACAACGAACTGCTTCAGGATCACCTGAGCCGCCTCAGGATCCCGTGATTCCGCGAGTTTGTAGAGTTCCGACCGGGCTGCCTTTACTTCCTCAATGTCTATCGCGCGACCTGATGCTGAACCCCAGCGACGTGCTCGCTTTGGATCGATTCGTTGGTACCGATCGTTCTCAAACTCACTCCCGTCGATCTCGCGTCACCCCCCTGATTGCAGCGATCCTCGGGCGCCGAGGTGCTGACCAAGGACTACAAGGCTCTTGAGCCGGTAGCCGCTCTCAAGCAGATCCATCTCGGTGGAGCGAGGACAAAACGTGTTTGTCTCCTGCCAGAGGGACGCAATGTAGATGCGCATGCGTTCTCCAGAGCCTGCCGGTACACCAGTAGCTGCAGGCAGGCTTCAATAAGCATCATATGGCGGCATCGCAGGTTGTCAAGGCCACAATACAACATCTACTGGAGAATGATGTAATATAGCCCTTGACAACGGCCGAAAGCATGGTATACTCCCTGTATCCAGCCGCCAGCCGTGGCTATGGCTGTGAATCGCATGCGATTGACGTTTGGGGGGCTAATCGATAATGAGTGATCATAGAGCCGCTAGCAGCACGGTTTCCGTGGAGAGGCGCAGGAAGATCGTCGATCTGGTGTCTCAGCGAGGGTCGGTGACCGTTCAGGAACTGGCCGATGCTCTTGATGTAGCGGGAAACACCATCCGTGGCGATCTTGATAAGCTGCACGCAGAGGGCAAGCTCCTGCGAGTACACGGCGGCGCAGTGCGGAGATCGACCGCTACTCCAAGGCCGCCTTACTCAGAGACACGCAGCCTGCATATGGCAGAGAAAGCCGCGATCGGAGCTGCGGCGTTAAGGTACCTGCCGGACGCAGACTCACTCTTCATCGGGCCCGGCAGCACCACCTACCAGCTCGCCATCAGGCTGCCGGAGGGTCGGAGGCTGCACGTCGTAACCACAGGGCTCGATATCGCGAGCTACCTACTGGCAAACAACGCCGTCAGTCTCTCGATACTGGGCGGATACCTGAACCGCGATAGCTTCGGCACGGACGTCTCGCTCTCGGAACAGGCACTGGGTGAGCTCTACTGGAATGTCACTTTCATGGGTGCAAGTGCGATTGATCTTGCCTGCGGAATGACCACGGTCGACGTGAACTCCGCCCGCCTCGAGCGCAAGATCATCGAGCGCGGCAGGAAACTGGTCGTGCTCTGCGATTCATCAAAGCTTGGCTCGTTTGCCCCCGCGCTTGTCGGGCCGGTGAGCATGATCAATGTCCTTGTGACCGACAATGGCGTCGATCCTGATTTCGTCAAGGGGCTTACCGATCAGGGCGTCGAGGTTGTTGTCGCCGATGGGCCCGATCTGGAAGACGCGGTTGGTCGGTATGGCGCTGTAAGCGAACGTACTGGAAGTTGAGTTTGGAGTTATAGTTTCGGAGGTGATGCGGATAACCGGCTGATTCCGAGAAGGCGGCGCTGGCCGACGAAGTCACGCGCCGGAAGAGCAACACACCAAACGTTGGGAGAAGAGCTTGTTGATCGTTTGTGCCATCGTGCTGATGGTAATCTCTGTTGGTAGCGCTGGGGCGGCCAATCTGTTGACCAATCCAGGCTTTGAAGAGGGCGCGGTATCAATCAGTCCGGGGTTTGTGGACTCTGCGTTCGGCTGGAACTACAACACCAACAACGGAGTCGGAACGTACTTCCGGCCCGAGACGGTGCTGGGTCCGGTTGTGGACGCGGGCCAGGTGTTTGTCCACAGTGGCCTTGAGGCGCAGGATGCATGCGGCGACACCTATGAGGGGGACGCGCGTTCGATGCTCTGGCAGCGCATCGCGGTCGCATCTGGCAGCTGGTACACAGCTTCGGCCTATGTCTTTGCACGCGAGATGATCGAGGGCGCCGGCCTAGGCAGCGGCGAGAACGACTTCGCTGGTGTGAGAGTGATCCAATTGGACCAGACTGGAACGCTCGTGGAGGACCTCGGTTTGGCGGGGGTGTATAGCCCTACCACTGGATTCGTGCAGGTGTCCCAGACATTCCAGACAAAGGCTAACACGTATTATGTGGACTTTGTGCTGGACACGCTCGTCAACAATGCTAACGGCTACTGGGGTTCCAGAGTCATATACGATGATTGTGTGCTGGAAGCAGTACCTGAGCCCGCATCGCTGCTGGCGCTGTTTGTCGGCATCAGCGGCCTGGGTGGACTCGCATGGAGGCGAAGGTAGGTAAGAATGCTGGTCGGGGACGGGTGACATCTGCCCCCGACCATTTGTGCTCCTCAGATCAGAAAGGAGACGAAGAGAGATTATGAAAGGCAACATCAGATTCCTTCAGGTGGCGCTATGCGCCATCGTGGTCCTGGTGGCCGGATCGTGCTTCCAGTGTGAAGCTGCGAACCTCTTGGTTAACCCGGGCTTTGAGTCCGGTGCGGTATCCCAGAGTCCGGGGCTGTCCGGCCTTGAGGCCAACTGGAACTACTCATGCGGCGGCGGATACTTCCGGCCAGAGACAGTGCTGGGTCCTGTTGTGGATGGAGGACAGACGTTCATCCATAGCGGCGCGGAGGCGCAGGACACGTGCGGCGATACGCAGCCGGGCAATATCAACACACAGCTTGCCCAACGCCATCCTGTCACGCCCGGCACGTGGTATGTAGCCTCGGCGTTTGTGTTCGCCCGTGAAATGGAGCTTGGCAACGGCCTTGGCAGCGGGCCGAACGACTATGCCGGCGTGAGGATCAGGGAGCTTGATGAGAACTCCGATCTCGTAGTCGACCGCGGAGTCGCGGCGATCTACGAAGTCACTACCGACTTCGTCCTGGTGTCGCAGACATTCAGGACCGAGGCCAACACACGCTACGTAGACTATATCCTGGACACTCTGGTCAACAATGAGAGGGGCTACTGGGGCTGCCGGATCATCTACGATGACTGTGTGCTGGAAGAGACCGCTCCGCCTGCCGTGGAGCCGCCGGTCTTCTCCCCGGATGGTGGCACCTACAATACCGCTCAGAGCGTTATCATCACGTGCCCGACTGCCGGCGCCGCCATCTACTACACAACGGACGGCAGCGATCCGACCGAGCTAAGCAACCTCTACACGGCTCCGATAACCGTGGACTACAGTCTCACTCTGAAGGCCGTAGCGATCAATTCCGGTGTCTCAAGCACGGTAAAGAGCGCCGCCTACACCATCGTCGTAGACACGCCTGTTTTCACGCCGGATGGCGGCATATACAGTACAGCTCAGAACGTGACGATCACGTGCGCAACTGTTGGTGCCAGTATTCACTACACGACGGACGGCTCCGATCCAACCGAGAGCAGCCTGCTCTATGCCGTGCCGATCGTCGTGGATCGCAACACCCGCCTCAAGGCCAAAGCCTTCTACAATGGCGCCTCGAGCGAGGTCAAGTCGGCGCTCTACACGGTCGGTTACCAGGAGCACGTCATCCTTGCGTGCTGTAACGCGGATGGTGTAGTCGAGAAGTTCTCAACCGACGGTGTCTACCTGGGCACCTTTCTAACAGGCATAGACACCCCGAACGGTGTTGTGCAGGGACCTGACGGCAGTATCTACCTGGGTATTGCCACTGGTGTCAACAAATACAAACCCGATGGCACCCTAATCAAGGCTAACCTCGTCACCACTACTACAATAGTAACTGCACTCGCCTGGAAGGACGATCAGCTGTGGGTGAACGTCGTGGGCAGCGACTATATCGGCGGGACAACTGGCGCCTATGATCCTGTTACCGGCGAGCAGACGGGACCGATCATCGATTGGGGAGCGGGATCGCTGCCTGGCGGGCTGGCAGTCGGTCCCGATGGACGCTGCTATGTGTCCTTCTGGGGCCTCGGCGCCGTCATCGCCTGGGACCCGGCTACGGACGCCACAGAGGTGATCTTCTACCCGGAGGTCGCGCTGCCGCACTTGTCCTGGAGCGGTGATGAGCTTTTCATCAACAGTAACGGCACCAGCGTGTCTAAGTGGACTGCGGCGGGCGGTGTTGAGAGCTGGGTAGACGGGGGAACCTCTGGCGGTGGCATCCTGGCCTACGATGCCAAGCTCTTCCGTGGCTCCGCGACATACATTGGCACCTACAGCCTGGCGGACAAAAGCTTCATCGGTGAGAGCAGCGGACCCTATCGCTACCTCATGCAGTTCTGTGTGATGACGAGTCCTCAGCAAGTGGACTCGCCAGAGTTCTCGCCGGGCGGCGGCATCTATGCTTCGGCACAGACTGTCACAATGACGAGTCCTACCGACGGCGCCACCATTCACTACACGTTGGACCGCACCGATCCGACAGAAGCCAGCCCAACCTACACTAGTCCGATCACAATCAGCGGGAATACTCGTCTGACGGCCAGAGCCTACAAGCTTGGGGTTGCCAGCGCTCCCACAATCGCGGACTATGTGATTGGTCCGCAGTCAAACGTCATACTGGCGGCGGCACGAGTGGACGGAACGATAGAGAAGTTCAGCCGGGAGCTTGTGTACCTCGGGAACTTCGCAACGGGACTGAACAGCCCAGCGGCAGTTGCGCAGGGCGCGGACGGCAGCGTCTACGTAGGTACCCTTACTGGGGTCTCTAAGTTCAAGGCCGATGGGACTCTAGAGAATGCGAGCCTGATCGCGACCGACTCACAAGTGACTGGTCTGGCTTGGAAGGACGACAAACTGTGGCTCACGACCTATGGCGGCGAGACCGGCGCAGTGGCCGCTGCCTACGATCCTGCCACTGGTGTTCAGTCGGGGCCAAAGCTCGAGTGGTATAGCCCGCTTGGTGGGCTGGCATTTGGACCCGACGGGCGCGGCTACATCTGGAGCACCGGCGAAGTGGACGCTTGGGGTACCACAGACAACTTCACCGAGATGATCGCCTATCTTGACGTGCCGCCCGTAGCGGGCGCGGCCTGGAGCGACACCGACCTGTTCTACAGCAGTCGCCTCTATGAGGGCAAGACCTACACGACGATCTTCAGGTGGAACGCGTTTGAAGGACAGGTTGAGTGGACCAACGGGCGCAACTTCGCGGGCGGAATGCTTGTCTACGAGGGCAAGCTGTATCGCGCCGGCGGGTCATACTTCGATACGCAGAATATCCTCACTGCCTACAGCCTTGCGGACAAGAGCGTGGTGTTCGAGGGCGAGGGGCCCGGGCGTGGAATCGAGCAGATCTGCGTGATGACCGCGACCGCCGTTCCTATGCCGATCGCTGAGGCCAAGGGTGCTACGGATGGCACGCTCGTCGCCTGCGAGTCTGTCGTGGTGACCGCTGTGTTCGGCAGCACATTCTACGTGGAGAACCCTGACCGGACGAGCGGCATCCAGGTGAGAACTACCGGTGCGGTTCCCGCTGGCGGAGACAAGGTGACCGTCAGCGGTGTTGTGCAGACTGATACCGTCACTGGTGAGCGCTACATCGATGCTACGTCAGTTGATGCGCTTGGCACCGATACAGTCCTGCCAGTCCTTCTGACTAACAAGAACCTCGGCGGCGGGCCGGAAGGCCTGCAGGAAGGGATCGACGGGGCTTCCGGGCTCAACAACGTCGGCCTGCTCATAAGAGCGACCGGCAAGGTTGAGACCCCCGGCGGCGGGATCTTCTACCTGAATGACGGCTCCGATGTCACTGTCAAGGTGACAGGTGGGACCTTGTATGCCCAGAACTCCTATGTGGCGGTGACAGGCATCATGTCCTGCGATAAGATCGGCGGAACACTGAGCAGGGTCATCCGAGCCCTGTCGGTTACTAAGCTCAAAGACCCGTAGTTCAGCGGGCTGGCTTATCGTGGAAGGGGACGTGGATGCCCCTTCCACCGAACTGGTGATGAGGCCCGCTTACCGTGGCCGGAGAGTGGGCCTCATTAAGAAGCTCGGCAGGCAGAGAGGTCGTTACGATATGGATACTCGTTTTGTGAGGAACATCCGGATGTGCGCTGGCAAGAGGTCTGGTTTCACACTCATCGAGCTGCTGGTGGTTATCGCGATTATCGCGATACTTGCTGCCATACTGTTCCCTGTCTTTATGAAAGCCAAGGAAAACGCTCAGGTGAGCAACTGCGTCAACAACCTGAAACAGTTGGGTGTAGGGATGCAGGTCTACATCGACGAGTATCAGGGCCGCTTCCCCTATGCGGGAGCTGACTCCTACAACAGACACTTGGTGTGGGGCAACGGTGGGTCTACCACGGCCTGGGCAGCGATCAAGAAGTACATCAAGAACAATGAGGTCCGCTGGTGCCCGCTGTTCAAGGCCAACTACAACGAGCAGTACAAAGCATACCTTGCCAATCCAACCACTAATAGGGACGCGTGGAGCTACTGGTACTTCTGCGCCCATGGCAATCCGTGGGTCAGCGACTATGATACAGCGACCTCCGGGGCTGGCTTGTGCAGTTTCGCGATGGCGGACGTGCGCGCCGCGAGCAGGAAACCTATGATCGCCGAGGTCGGTTCTGTTCACACCCGAGGTGGAGTGTGGGGGCAATGGTGGAGTTCGCAGGGCACTTTCACGTATGGGATTCTCTATGTAGATGGCCACGCCAAGATGCATAACTGCACCGCCATTACGACTATTCTGGAAGCTTACGTGCGGCGCGACGGGACGAAGCCAACTGCGCTTGGACCGACCCATGCTTCGTGCATACACTAGTTCATCGTTCTGATTGTGGAGAGGCATAGCTATGGCAGTCGAGATAGCAGCCGAGAGGGCTGTAGATCACAGAGTATACAAAGAGGAGCTTGCGCCGTGGCTTCCTGCCCGTATCATCGACTGCCACGTGCACGTCGGACTCAAGGAGTTCTGGAGCCCGATTAGCCCAGAGCGGTTCAAGAGCATGTGGGCGATCGAGGTTGCCCAGCAGAACACTTGGGAAGAGTTGAACAGAACGCTTGCCACACTCTTCCCAGAACAGAAGTCTGGTGTGGTGGCTTTCGCAAGTGTCGCGCGCGAAGTAGACATCGAATCAGCCAACCAGTATGTTCTTGAGGGAATAGCAGACAGGAGCAACAATGCGTTTGGGCTCTTCGCTACCCGCCCACTGTGGGATGCGCGGCTGATCTGCAGCGCTATGGCGCGGGGGTTCAAAGGGATCAAGCCGTATCCCGACCTCGCCATGCCAGACACTCTTGAGTTGAGTATCTACGATTTCCTGCCGAGGGAGCATCTTCTTGCCCTTGACGAGTTTGCCGGTATCCTGATGCTGCACCTGCCTCGCAGCGGCCGGTTGGCCGATCTGGACAACATCCGGGAGGTTCTGGAGATATCCGATGAGTTCCCAAACATCAGTATCATTCTGGCTCACGTAGGAAGGGCGTACGCTCTCCCGACAGCGGAACGAGGACTGCCCCACTTCGCCGACCGGCCGAAGATCTACTTCGATACCTCTGCTAACCTGAACGCTGACGTCTTCGAGTGCGCACTGGACATAATCGGGCCGGGGCGGCTGCTCTACGGCAGTGACCTGCCAGTTACCCTGATGCGAGGCGTGCGGGAGCACCTTGGCGAGACATACGTGAATTATACTGACGGGCCCTATTCCTGGAACACGGACCGCAGGAGTCCCGCGGAAGAGGCCAACTATACCTATTACCTCTACGAGGAGCTGCGAGCATTCATCCAGGCCGTACGCAAGCTGGGACTGGGCAGAGAGGCCATCGAACAGGTTCTCTACAGCAACTGCGCCCGGCTTCTGGGAATCGCGTGAACCGCCCAGCAGGGCTGACTTGAGAGATTACCCTCATCATCCGGGCGTCCCCCGGCAGAACCATCGATCCAGGAGATACTTCACGACATGAAACGAGTTCTTGCCGCACTCAGGCTTGGAGGCATTGCCTTGTCACTCGCCATTCTCACCCTCAGCACAGCATGTCTTGGCGCCACCACCCAGGCCCGCTACTACGCCTATCCGGCGGTCCATGATGCTCACGGAGTCATCGCTCCCTGGTACACGGGCCTCAATGGCCAGTGGGATCTTCGAGTCAGAATAGCAGCTGAGACCCTCAAGCGCTACCCGTGGACGGATCCGGGAGAAGGCGTAGTCCAGGTTCCCGAGTATGTGTTCAACGGAGCGTGGGCGATCGCGAGTGACGGAGTCATCACGCCGGGCTCCTTCGGGGATTGGGAGAACGGCGACATGGGCTGCCGGGCCTGGGTTGTGATGAGCGCGCTTACCCACTACTACAGGTACTCGGGCGACCCTGCCGCCCTGGCGCATATCACCTATACGGCAGGCACTCTGATCGATCACTGCCAGACCGCCGCAGACCATCCGTGGCCGAAGTTCCTGATAAGCGTTCCCACCAAGGGCGTACGCTATGCCAATGCGGATCCGCATGGGATGATACAGCTGGATTTCGTCGCGAACTGCGGGAGAGCGCTGATATCAGCCTACCAGCTTACAGGCAACACCAGGTATCTAGAGACGGCGAAGCATTGGGCCGACGTGTTCGCTCAGAAGCGCAACACTGCGCCTGGGGCGGACCCGTGGGGTCGGTATGCCAACCCAGAGGATGTGACCTGGAACAGCAAAGTCACTGGCGGCGTCGCGTCGTACGTGCTGCTCTTCGATGACTTGATCCGCCTCGGTTACACAGGGACTAACAACAGCATTGTCCAGTCGCGGGATGCGGGGATGGCGTATATCCGGGACAAACTGCTCCCGGTCTGGACGGTTGATGATACCTGGGGGCGAAGCTACTGGGACTGGGAAGCATTCTCGATGAACGGCAATGTCGCCGAAGCGGTCTGCTGGGTGATGATGGCTCACAAGGACTACTTCCCCAACTGGAAAGCCGATGTCCGGAACATACTGTCCATCTACCTGAACCGCACGAGCGTGAACCCGGCGTCGAATGGCGACGTCTACAGCGGAGCCTGGCAGTATCCCGAGGCGCACAACTGCTGCGGGCGCTCGCTCTGGTACGCTACTCTTGAGGTCGGCGCCACTTTCGCGCAATACGGTGTCGAGGCGGACAGCGAATGGGGACGGGAGCTTGCTCGCAGGCAAGAGATACTCTGCATGTACGATATCCACGAAACCGGGGTTACCGAGGACAACATAGATGGTGGGTGGATCGTTAACGGTGGCTGGTTCAAGATAGCGTGCCCGGAGCCTCTCTGGTTTGTTCTCAGTGCGATGGGATGGCTGCCAGATGAACTTGGCGCAAACCGCGAGAACCACATAATGCGCACATCGGGCACCGTTACGAACGTCGTCTACGGCAGCGGGAAGATCACCTATTCGACATTCGACGCGCCTGCCAAATCAGTGGATGTGCTGCGGCTGGCGTTCGTTCCGACATCAGTCACCGCTGGCGGGGGCGCTCTAGGCTTGCGCTCGGACCTCAACTCGAATGGCTACACCATGGAAGCTCTGTCGAACGGCGATTGCATCGTGAGCATCCGGCACGACGGCTCGACGAATATCGTCGTCAACGGCGAGGACCCGCAGACGCAGCTAGACGATTCGGCACTTACCTGTGTCGGCACGTGGACGACCTCAACGAGCGACAAGGACTACATGGGCAGTGCGCAAGTCTGCAGTGCGGGCGGCAGCTACGCCACCCGCGTGTTCACCGGCAATCAGGTTCGGCTCATAGGCCGCTCGGACGTCAATGGCGGTCTGGCCGACGTCTATATAGACGGCGTGAAGCAGCTTGTCTTCATCGACTGCTACAGCCCCATCGCCAAGTACCAGCAGGTGCTGTTCTACAGGAACGGCCTCAGCGAGGGTTCGCACACTATCCGGATAGCCATTCGCGGCGAAAAGAACCCGAAGTCCAGCGGCACGAACGTCTACATCGATGCGCTGCAGTTCTCCGCTGCGACGGGTCAAGCCGGTTATGGATCAGGCGGGGGGCCTACCGGGGCTCAGCGCTGGATATTCGGTTATCCGAAGAACCAGGAGTACATCGACTCGTCGGGGAACGCCTGGGTCCCGGCGACTGAGTGGACGGTTAGACTCGAGGCATGGGCCGACTCCGTGGCCAGGACTTGGTGGACGCAGCCGGTTACCGAGGAGATCACAAACACCTCAGACCAAGAGCTGTACAGATATGGCGCTCACGCCGCTGATTTCACCGCCAACTTCACTGTGCGGCCAGGCACCTATCACGCCCGGCTGAAGTTCGCGGCTACTCGCGGAATCGATCCCGTCCTCAACAACGTAACCATCTATATCAACGGCCAGAGAGTGGTCAACAGGATGGACGTCGCGGCGACAGCAGGTGGTCGGAACAAGGCAGTCGATCTTTCGTTCAACAACCTCACCCCGCGCAACGGCATCATCGACATCAGGTTTGCGGGCAGCGAGGCCTTCGTGCAGGCGATCGAGGTCGGCCCGGGCGACGACCCTAACGGACCCGGCGCAACGCCCGTGACAGTCGAGACGGGCGCTAATCTGCTCGTGAACCCTGGCTTCGAGTCCGGAGCGCCATCCGCCACACCGGGGCAATCGGGCACTCAGTTCGGCTGGAGCTACGAGTGCGGCGGAGGCTACTTTCGGCCGGAGTCCTGGCTGGGACCAATTGTGGATGGTGGCCAGAGGTTCATTCACGGAGGTCTCGAGTCACTGGCAACCTGCGGCGATACCCAGCCCGGAGACGTGAACACGAAGCTCTGGCAGCGCCAACCGGTCAACCCGAGTTCCTGGTACGCAGCCTCCGTGTATGTGTTCGCCCGCGAGATGGAGGCAGGCAAAGGCCTGGGCAGTGGCCCGAACGACTACGCAGGCATGAGAATCCGCGAGCTTGACCAGAACTTCAACCTTGTCGTCGACAGAGGCGTCGAGGCAATCCGCCAGGTTACGACAGGCTTCGTGCAGGTGACTAAGACGTTCAAGACTGAGGCGAACACCCGCTACGTGGATTTCGTTCTAGACACCCTGGTTAACAGCATCAGAGGCTACTGGGGCTGCCGGGTCATCTACGACGATTGTTCGCTCGAGGAAGCGCTGACGGTAACAGGTGTCTCGGACGCTCGGGCACTGCCTGACGGACAGATGATCCGCTTGGCGGGCAAGACAGTCACCGCCGTCTACAGCGGCTGCTTCTACATCGAAGAGATCGACCGAACCAGCGCCATCAGAGTCACTTCAACTACTCCCGTCTCAGCCGGAGACGTTGCGAGCGTCATCGGTAAGCTCGCCACGATCGACGGCGAGAGGGTCATCAACGCGTCATCGGTCGTCACTAGTCAGGGCTAGACAGAGGATGCTTCGGGACGAGACGTTCCGAAGCAGCAGGTTCTGAATGAGGAGCACCCAACTCGCCGGAATCGACATAGGCATATTCGTCATCTTCATCCTCGCCGTGATCGCGCTGGGGCTGGTTGCGTCGCGTAAGGCGACGGGTACTAAGCGCGATTACTTCCTGGCTGGCGACAAACTGCCCTGGTGGATGATAGGCGGGAGCATCGTCGCCGCGAACATATCGAGCCATCACTTCGTGGGTGTGATGGGAACTGCCTACAAGCACGGCTTCGTAGCGATGTCCATCGAGTGGGGCGCAATCCTGATCGGGTTCAACGCCCTGCTCTGGATATTCCTGCCGTTCTACCTGCGGAACGGGTTCTATACGATGCCGGAGTTTCTGGTGAAGCGGTTCGGCTCGGCGGCGAGAAGCGCTTACGCCGGTCTGATCTACCTTACCTACGTTTTTGTTGAGATTAGCGCCGTGCTCTACCTGGGAGCGGTAGCTCTGGACTCGCTCTTCGGGATAGACGCCTGGTATAGCATAATCGGGCTGGCGCTGCTGACGGGCATCTACACCATCACAGGCGGCCTGCGCGCAGTGGTCTGGACGGAGATGCTCCAACTGGCGGTGCTGATGATTGGTGGGGTCACGCTTTCCTGCGCCACAACCAAGGCCTGTGGCGGCCTGTCAGGCGTTATGTCCACATCGAAGGACTGGCACCTGCTGCTTCCCTACGACGACCCCAACTTCCCGTGGACCCAGTTCCTCGGCGGTGGACTCTCGATCAGCGTCTTCTACTGCGCCACGAACCAGTTCATTGTTCAGCGAGTGCTGGCGGCGAAGGACGAGTGGCACGCACGCATGGGCGTCGTGTTCACCGATTACCTGAAGCTGCTTCTGCCTCTGATCATAGTGGTTCCTGGACTGATGGCTCCGGTTCTGTTTCCTAACCTCAAGAACAGCGACCAGGCCTTTCCGACCCTGGTTGAAAACCTGCTGCCACACGGCCTGGTTGGGCTTGTGATGGCAGGGCTTATCGCAGCGATAATGTCTCACGTGTCAGGAGCACTCAACTCCTGCACAACGATAGCAACGATGGACTTCTACGTGCCCTACTTCGGCACGAACAAGACCGAGCGGCAGGCCGTGAGCTTCGGCAAAGCTGTGGGGGTCGTGACCCTTATCCTCGGAATCACCTGGGCGGGTCTTCTTACACGGTTCTCTGACAGACCCATCTTCATCTACCTGATGGACGCCTATGGCTACTTCGCCCCCGGAATAGCCGCGATGTTCATTCTGGGCATCTTCTGGAAGCGAGCTACCCATGCAGGGGCACTCGCCGCGGGTGCGCTGACCATCCCTCTCTCGATAGCCATGCACGAGGTGTTTCCGCTCTTCCCGTTTGCCAATAGGACCGGCGTGGTGTTCTGGGCGTGCATCGTGCTGGGCGTGATCGTGAGTCTGATGACCAAGCCCAAGACCGATGAAGAGCTGGAGGGCCTGATCTGGAACAAGGAAAGTCTGGTCCTGCCAAAGGAGAGCAGACAGCAGATGCGCGGGCTAAAGAACCCGGCCATCTGGTGGGCCGTAGTCACCGGCATCGTGCTCTTCTTCTACGTAAGGTACCACTAGGAGAACCGATGAACCGGCTCTCAGCCAACGCACGACTTGCGCTCGACACGATACTCAAGAACCCTTTCCCGGCACACGGAGCTCTATCGCACCAGGAACCTGTCCTTTCCCAGGTACTTCGCGTGGATATGAACGTATCTCGTGCGTGATGCGCCATCTCCCATTGGCGCCGCCATTATTATGTACACCTCTCCTTCTGAATGCCGCAAACATCCCCCGCGGCAATCCAAGCTTGGCTGTCATATCTTTTCCAGAAGAGAATAGACGTCGGCTGAGCTTTCTTGTATACTGGCAGTGTACGCTAATACCGGATAAGGGAGACAGAGGAATGGTCACTGACAGCTGGCGTCTCGGAGACGTCATCACGTTCTGTTTGGTTGTTTGGGCGGTTATGCTGGCAACCACTAGCAGTGCTGACACGCCTCGTAAGGTCATCGTGGGTGACGCGAAGCTGAAGCTCATCGTTGAACTTGGTACCGGCGGCCTAATTGAGACTTTTCAAGTCTCGAATGGCGCCTTGACTGGTCTGACGGCCACGCCCTGGGCAATGGAGACTGATACGGGCATGATCACTCCCGCGAGTGCCGCGCCGGAGGACGGGAAAAGCAAGCTTACAGGCGAAGCTGCATCGTTCACCGGAGCCGCCAGCGAACTCGACTGGAAGCTCGACTACCGGCTGATCGCTCCTGGCTTGATCACCAAGACGCTGAGCATAACCCCAAAGAGGGACCTGGTTCTCAAGCAGGTGTCCATGTGGAATGGCAGCTCAGCGGTACCACCTGTCGTTGCGAGCACCTCACTGCAGGACATCGCCGCGTTCTACAGGCAGGACGGACGTGGGATCTTCGTCTCTCTGGACTTTCCTTACTCGCGCATAGTCACAGCCGGTCAGGAGACAAGCGTCACTTATCCTCCGTACCAGAAGCTCAAGGCCGGCCAGATCTACGAGTGCCATTCTATTACCATTGGCGCAACCGAGCTTACCGGCCACGCACGCTATGTCTTTGACGATGGCGAAGTCGATGCCATGGACACTTACATGCAGACACGCTTTCTGCTCAGGTTCGATCGCCCAATGTTCTTAAGCGCCTGCATCTACAACCGTTACACCCAGGTCACGGACAAGGGCGTATTCCATACGATGAAGGACCATCCGACCCTGAGCTTCAACCAGGACCTGCTGAAGCGCGAGATCGAATTGATGCCCAAGCTTGGAATGGAGTACTATCAGCTATGGACTGGTCCATTCGACTCGGTTCCGGGCGATCCGGATCCGAAGTTCGTCCACGAGGTTGTGAAGTTCGCCAGGCAGCGCGGCGTGCGGATAGGCGATTACTCGGATGTCGGCGGACTGTTCTGCTACCACTACAACGAGTACAGGAACTCCTTGCAGAACCACCCCGAGTGGGGGCTGAAGCACTCCGACTTGTGCCTGGGAAACCCCAAATACAGCAACTTCTACCGCGATATGGTTGTGGAAAACGACAGGAACTACGGTTTTGAGATCCACTGTCTTGATTTCCTGAACATCCACGAGTGCAACAACGCCGAGCACGGCCACCCCCTCGGACGGGACAGCATCTATGCTCAGGTAAAGGGCTTGGTGGACATTCTGGAGGGTCTCAACAGCGTCTCCCCGAATATGCTGACTGAGTCAAACGCAGGCAACTGGGCGGAGTTCCTGCCGAAGCTCGCCTGGACCAATCACAACCTGTATCTGACGGACCCATTCATTGCCTCGCCCTGGCAGGGGCTGAATATGACCCGGATACTTGATGATGTCCGGCGAGAGCAAATGGTCTCTCTGCATTACTTGCGGTTCATGCCTTACAGGAGCTACACCAACTGCCAGTACTTCTTCTGCAACAACTCGATCGTGCCGGACATCCGCAACTACCATTACGGCGCTCTGTCGTCGATTGCAGTCACGCCGAACCTGTGTCTCGCTGAGATACGCCCGTGGCTTGACAGGCTGAACCCGGAACACAACGCGCAGGTGCTTGCGTTTTACAAGAAATGGACAGACTTCCTGAAGCACAACTATGACCTCTGGACCAAGACCTACCAGGTGGGCGACAACCCGGGGATGGGGTCCGTGGAGATCTACGGCCATGCCAAGGATGACCACGGCTTTGTCTTTCTCGTGAACCCGCAATACTGGGACAGGGTCGTCGATGTGCCGCTCGATAGCTCGTTGGGATTCACGGGCAAGGGCAGAGTGGAGATCGCTGAACTCTACCCGGTGGAGCGGCTAAGACTGACCGAACACGGCACGTCAGTCGCTCTTGGCTCAAAGATATCCGTTAACGTGCCCGCGCAGACTGTGATCGTGCTGGAGGCCAAGCCGGTTCCCGAGCGAATCGACAAGCCTCGCCTCTACGGGGTCCCAGGAACGATCGAGGCAAAGAACGGCAGCTACTTGATCAAGACCTCTGGCCCACAGGGGACAACCGAGCGCTGTGCGGTGGTGCTACCTGGCGCTAGCAAGCCGGTTGCCTCCGTCGAGGTCCACGATTACCCCAAGCAGCCTAAAAGACTCTGGGCGCCAACTCCCGTGAAGATGGTCGCCACGAGCGGCAATGCCACAGCGATGGATGTCACATTCAGACGTGATGCCGCGCCAAACGAGCTCCGCCAGTGGCAGGTGAAGTCGGGCAGTCTGGCAGACGGCACTGCCGCGGGCTGGACGACCGATCTCAGAGACGCCACCAGCCTCAAGTTCCCGCTGTTTGTAGATGTCAAGGATGAGACGGTGCAGTTCCCGATGTGGGATGCCGCAGCCGACAAGGCCGGGCTTGGCCCACTCGCCGATTTCTGCGGGGCGTACGTCGAGAACGCGTTCTACGAGGACCAGGAGACTTGGATCGAGCTCAAGACCGGCGACACGCCGGGTGCGCCGAGAGCAGCTGTTAAGGCCGTTAAGCCGGACACCGTATTGCGATCCCTGCCGGAGCTTGCAAAGAGCGGTGACAAGTCCTGGTGGGCTCGGACCAACTTTCACCTGCCGTTTATGTACACGCTGGGCTCCGAGCCGTTCCTCGACGAGCACACCATTCTCGTGCTGCCGTTTGTGAGGCAGTCGAGGATCGGTCAGGTGAGGGCCTGGATAAACGGCCAACCGCTAGAGGTTCGGGCGTATCTATATCCTCGCAACCGGAGCTACGCGTGCTTCTACGCCGATCTGGTCGGTACCGCGGCCAAGGGAGGCGACAACACGCTCGTCGTGTACTTTGAGAGGCAGTAAGGCGTCGGCAGCGCGGCCTATTCGAAGTAGCTCACGCTCGTGAGCGCGACCTAACACTCGTCACTCTGAACGCAGTGAAGAATCTCTGGCCCAGATTCTCCACTGCGTTCATATTGACGGTCACTCGAAGTCCGGACTCGCATTCCTGTTCAGCTAGAGGACTCGATACTGCCTGATGGTGTTGGGATTGTGCCTGATGCCGACGGGACTATGCCGGTGATCGGCTCCGAACTGAACCTCCTGAACCCAGGCTCGGTCGGTTTCACGCCCAGTACATAGGCGTGCAGGAAGTAGACCGGAAGCCCAGACCATCCGTGGCAAAGACTGCCGGCGTTATCGAAGTCATCAGCGCCTTTGATCGTCTCCCAGAAGCTCGTCGCGCCCTTCTCCAGCATGTAGCCCCAGTCCCTCCGGATGTCATCGAACACGAACTGGCCGAACCTATCCGGCTCCTGCAGAAGCGCTTCATACTTGTAGATCGAGTGGCTCAAGGTCGCGCGAACGACGCCCTCGCCTTCGGCCGCCAATCGCTCTCTCAGCCCGCCCGCAAGGTCTTCCGGGCACGTGCGAGAGACCAGCGCAAGCGCCTGAGTCAGATCTGCGTAGTGAACGTCTGGCAGCTCATAGGTTCGGTAGAGCCCGGCTGCCTCGTCCCAGAACATGGGGTGAGTCGCGCGCCTAACGGCGTCAGCCTGTGCGGTGAAGTCGTCCACCTCGCCCGCTTCTCCGCAGTGACGAGCCAGAAACGCCGCCGCGTCTAGCGCCAGGCAGTAGAACATATTCAGCGGAGCATCGAACCGCAGCTTGGACTCGACCGCGAACTGGGAGCAGTCTTCCCGCATTGTCCCATCAAGCCCCGGCGCCCACTCATAGAAGTGCCAGTAGCGCTTACCAGTGGGCGACGGCAGCAATCCATCGACCACACTTGCCCTGTAAGCAGCCGCCATTTTGCGCACTATGGCCAGCTGCTTTCGGGCGAATTCCACATCGCCGCTGTACAGCAGGTGGTCCGCCACGGCCATTATCCAGGCCATGCTGAAGCAGGGGATAGTGATCGCTATATCCGCCGGCGCGCAGAGCTCAAGATAACCATCAGGCTTCAGGCCGCGGCCCAGCAGGTCGAGCGACGCAGCCGGGAATGCGTAATCCCCGAAGCAGTAGTATCCGCACAGGGCCTGGTTGCGCATGTCCATCGCGTAGAGTGCTTGCTCCCGCCAGGGGCAGTCTTCATAGTGCTCGTGCATGCACAGGTGCAGGGTGCGGACGCTGGTCTCGTAGATTCGGTTCCAGAGTTCGTCGCCGCACTGGAACGCCCCGCGCTCGACCACCGGATACTCTACCTTGATCAGCCCCACGTAGTTGATAGTGATTGGCCCCGAGAGTGGGCTCTCGTTGTTTCGGGGACACCCTGTCCCGAAACCGGGCGAAGTGGGCTTCGGGACAGGGTGTCCCGAAGCAACGC
>CAZFYZ010000072.1:0-15106 GCA_964523735.1 uncultured bacterium
GCCATGGTTGTAGGTCGGAGGCTTGTGGCGCACCGAAATCCCGAAACACCGGAACCCCAAATCCTTCGCCTGTGCCGGCCTTTCGGGATTCGGCTTCGTGGCGATTCGGGCGCTTGCTGTGTCACCGGCCATGGTTGTAGGTCGGAGGCTTGTGGCGCACCGAAATCCCGAAACACCGGAACCCCAAATCCTTCGCCTGTGCCGGCCTTTCGGGATTCGGCTTCGTGGCGATTCGGGCGCTTGCTGTGTCACCGGCCATGGTTGTAGGTCGGAGGCTTGTGGCGCACCGAAATCCCGAAACACCGGAACTGGTGGAGCGGGACAGGGTTCCTAACGATCCTGAGAGCCTGTCGAGTTTGTTCGGCGCCTATGGCTTGACCTGAAT
Source organism: uncultured bacterium (assembly GCA_964523735.1). GTDB lineage: Bacteria > Armatimonadota > UBA5829 > UBA5829 > UBA5829 > CAZFYZ01. Next base: position 386 of record CAZFYZ010000072.1, read on the forward strand.
CCGGAACGAGAAATTGTGCTTGTTGTTGAGGAACCTGACCTCGCTGTCTGAGATCCACTCCGGCGAGGTGGCGTAGTCCGGTATTGGGGTATTGAGCACCTTCTGCGAGGCCGTATCCACGAGCAGGTGCCTAAACTCCGCTGATCGGGAGTCTACCGCCGTGCTCCAACTGACAACAGCCCTATCCCCCGACGGTGACGGCGACACATACGCGTAGGTTGCATCTGGGAATCCGATGGCCTTGCGATACAGCTTCCCACGCCCATCCAACCAAACGAACCGCAGTGTAGTCGGTCCCATCCGTCCGTCGCGGTGATACAGCGCGTATGCCACGTCGTTCGAGGTCCAGAACAGGCTGAACGTATTGCTTCCTGAGGCCGGAATCTCACCTGATGCCCCGTCTGACAGCCGCCAGATGCGGACAGAGCCCGGGTAGTGCTGCAGCCTGAACGGGACCACGATCCGCGACACGTACCTCCCGCTGGGACTGAGCTTCCAGTCCGTTCTGGAGGTCACAAACAGTGGCTCGACAGTCTGGCCGAGGTATGTGGCAGCAACACATCCCAGAACAAACATGATCACGAACACGATGGCATACCTGCGCACCCTCGCTCCAAGTGATAACGTGAGGCCGAAGCGGATAGTCAACGCCGCAGTGAGGATGAGCGCCAGGCATGCCGCCAGGAACACATAGAAGTAGGTAACGTTGGGAAGACCCGGCCCGCCGACTGCCGAGAACAGCGCCTCAGCGGCAGCGAACAGAGCGGCGACCGAAGCGAATGTAAGCACGGAGCCCAGCATGCCCGGCAGAGCGACCGAGCAGCACAGGCCCAGCAGATACCCGGCGACCATGAACAACGCTCCGACCGCTCCGCCCTTTGCCAGCACCGGCAGTGTTGCGAACGGCAGGTAAGGCGCGGGGCAAGTGAGCCTGTATACTATCGCCGCCAGCCCAACTGAGGCAACGATGATCGCGAGAGCTACTGCTGCCTTCGCTAGGAGGACCTCTTTCCAGCTAACAGGCTTACCGTAGAGGAAGTCGGCTGTGCGGCCGCCGAGCTCGGGCGCGTAGCCCGAAAGACCCATCAGCAGAGCGATCATCCCCGAGAGCGAGGCCTGTGGTATGGCTGCGGAGCCGGGTCCTTCCAGACCCACAAATGTATAGCCCCAGCGGGTGAGCACGCAACCCAGCGGGAACAGCGCCACGGGCACGAACCACCAGCGCTTCTCGCGATACTCCTTCCAGATGAGCTGCTTCATCGGGCGCCTCCGGTTACAAGAGGGAACTTCAGCGGGACGACGGCGAGGGTCTTGAGGTCAACCACGGTGGGGCGCGTGTCGGGAATGGAGACGACCAGGGCGTAGTTCCTGGTCCAGACTACGTGCTTCCTGCCGCTCAGCCACGATAGGCCCAGTCTGGAGGTCGCCGGGCTAACAACCGCTGCTCTGCCCGTTTTCAGATAAACAACCCAGAGATCGTAACCGTGCCTGGCTATCGGCTCGAGCACAACAAGGGCGTAGGCACGGTCCCTGCTCACGGAGTCGTAGCGGGGGTGATAGTCGTCGGGTATCGCCTCTGGGCGTGCAGTGAAACGTGCGACTGGCGTTGTGCTCTGTGCAGGATCGGCCTCGGCAGTATCCCACTCGATTATCTGAATGGTACTACTGCCTTTGTGCTGTTGCACGATATAGACGTATCGGTTGTGGAGCACATCGATGACCTTTAGCGATCCGGACATCGACACGGCAGCCTCTGGCCTCCTGCTGTTCACGTGCTGGAATTCGACTAGGATGTCTTCCGACTTGCCCGCCCACGCGAAACTGACCAGGACGTGTTGGTCACTATAGCCGACGAGACTTGTTGGGTAGCCGCTCGGCCTCGTGCCGGCCGACTGCGTCGGTCTGAAGATGCCCGGATCGAAGCGCACTAGAGCAGGCCCAAGACCGAAGACTGCCATGACTCCGAGCGCGGCCAATTGTCTGTAGGCCAGAGGCTTCCTGCCAATCAGGATACTGAACACATACAGGCCCAGCCCCGCGCCAATCGCGCAACTGATCGTGATTATAGTGGCGTCCAAGTCTCGTGTCGGTGTCAACGAAGTGATAGGAATCAGCTTGGCCCAGATGATCGAGACCACGCCCACAAGCACTGCGAGCCATCTTGAGGCGATAGCTGCAAAGTAGTAGCCGAAGACGAAAGTGGTCATAACGTCGAGTGTTCCGGCGATCACCGAGCCGGCATCCAGTGATATCAACGCTCCGTAGGCCGCACCGATCACGGCAGAAGCCAACGCCGGCACTATGAATGAAGCCGTCAGCCCTCGCACAGGCCGTATTGGAAGATGCACGAAGGCAAAGTCGCCGTGTCCCCGCTGGCTATCCCCTCGCGAGATCGCCCAGAACAGCACCAGCAAATGTGCGCTAAGCGCTCCCACAAACCGGAAGGCTCCCTGCCACTTCTCCATCCCGGAGTCGTGCCCAAGGTAGAACATGAGCGCCGGCAGCACGAGCGCCAGCAGCACAGCAGCCCGACCCTCACGATACTCCCGCCACAGCAGCCGCTTCCAGAGATCGCCGGGTCGAGCCTCAACGCTGGGCCGCATAGGTCAACCCTCCCGCTTCAGCCTTTGGGATGCCCACCAGCGCGACGAAGATGTCCTCAAGGCTCATGTCCTGCACGTCGATATCCGTTGGCTTCATCGCACGCGCCTGGGCGACGGTCTCGTCTGAGAAGCGTCTCGTGGTAACAACCGCCTGCCTGCCCGCAGTCTCGATCGAGATAACATCATCGAGCCCCACAAACGAATGGGGCACTTGATCAAAGCTCAGGACCAGGCGCTTGATGCTCGCCTTCAGGTCCTCCATCTTCGAGCACCAGACGAGTCGGCCCTGGTCGATCACTCCCACCCAATCCGCCACGCGCTCGACCTCGTGGACGATGTGCGAGGAGAAGAACACCGTCCGCCCCTCCTGCTGGATCAGGTCGATCACGCCCTCCAGGAAGTCGCGGCGGACCACCACGTCGAGGCCAGCCGTGGGCTCATCGAGGATCAGAAGTTCCGGTCGGTACGCCATCGCCAAGAGAAGCGCGAGCTTGGCCTGGGTGCCCCGGCTCATCGCTCCGACTTTCTGGTCCCCCCTCAGCTCGAGCTTGCTCTGCAGCTCGGCGGCGAACCTCGAGTCCCAGCCAGGGTAGAACCCCTTGCAGAACCAGATGGTTTCATCGACGGTCATCCAGTCGTACATCCGCTGGCCCTCGGCCACGTAGCCCGTGCGCTTCTTGATCTCAAGAGCATCCCGGATGCAGTCCAGGCCCAGTATCCGCGCCTCGCCCGTTGTGCGGTCGAGCAAATCGAGCAGGATGCGTATGGTCGTGGTCTTGCCTGCGCCATTCCGACCGAGAAACGCGAACACGCTGCCGGTGGGCACGTTCATCGTCAGGCCGTTCACTGCTTCGTTTCTACCGAAGCGCTTGGTCAGGCCCTCTATCTCGATTGCGTTACTGGAGTCATTCTGCGGCATTGCGTCCCTCCATCGCCTTGATGCGTTCGTCAACCAGCGCCCTCACTTCGTCAGCCGTCAGCCCGAGCTGAGCGGCGTCCGCCAGCAGATCGTCTATCGCCCGCTCCATGACCTCCCGACGGAAGTCTCCCGCGGGGCCATCCGCGCTGAACGAGACTACGCTGCCGAGGCCGTGTCGCGTTTCGATCAGCCCCTCCGTTTCCAGCAGCTTGTAGGCCTTACTCACCGTCAGAGGGTTGATGCGCAGCTTGAGCGCAGTCTCCCGGAGCGACGGCAGACCGTCTCCGGGCCTGAGCGTTCCGATAGCAACCGCCCGCTTGACCTGCTCCACTAGCTGCGCATACACGGGTATTGAGTTGGCCGTATCGATTCTGAAAAGCATTGTCCGGTTCCACTGTTATAGTGATGTACTACAGTATATGTGCAGGTTCAGCGTTTGTCAATATGGTTTTTCAGACTTTTTCTGTGGGAGGATAAGCACGGGCGATTGCGCAATGAGTGGATAGCAGTATCCTCAAGGAACGTGTTTTGACCGAATCACAATCGAGCTTCACAGGCACGCGGTTCCGCAGGCTTGCGACGGCGGCAGCTTTCGCAAGCCTTTTGGCGTATGCCGTGGTCCTGCTCATCACCCCCGCATCCAACAACGAGATCGCCGACTACTTCAGTGCTTCTCTTGAGCAGCTAGGCATACTCTCGCTGGCAACCATGTTCGGGTTTCTGTCTATCGTGGGTTTCGCGGGGTTCATGGCCGACCGCTACGGCAAGCTGCCGATGATGCTGGCCGGCTGCGCATGTATTGTCGCTGGCGGGTTGATATTCACGACAGCCAAGATCTTCCCCATGGCCATCCTGGCTTCGGCTCTGTTTGGTCTCGGGGGCGGGCTTACCGAGGGTCCCGCGATGGCGCTGCTTGCCGATCTCTATGAGGACCACCGCCGCACCGCGATGATGAACCTGGGGCAGTCGATGTTCGGGGCCGGAGCGATACTTGGGCCGCTGCTGATCGGGGCGCTGCTTCACGCGAATCTGAGCTGGCGCATCGGCTACATCGGTTCGGCCATCATCACAACGATGGCGGGCTTGTTGGCGCTTGCAGCCATCGCAATGCGGCAGGAGTCGCCCGCGGTTGTCCACGGCACAGGCCCAAGCCCAACCAGGTTCTTGACTGACAAGATGGTGCTTCTGCTTGCGCTGGGGATACTGCTTTATGTCGGGGCTGAGATGGCTCAGACGACCTGGCTATCGGTCCACTTCAAGCGCAATCTGCATGCTACCAGCGCGGCGGCGGCCGCCAGCCCGTCCTATATGTGGCTCGGCATAGGGTTAGGCCGGATCCTCGGCGCGGCCTTTGCCAAGTACGTCAGCGACTACAGCCTGATAGTTTGGTCGATGGTGATAGCGGTGGCGAGCCAGGGCTTTCTGCTGTTGGCGGGATCACCCACTGCAGCCGAGATCGCTGCACTGGGGCTCGGGCTGGGACTAGCGGCCGTATTCCCCACCATAGTCAGCCGTGCCAGCGCCATACACCCGGAGGCGTCGGGAAGCGTGACAGCGCTGGTCTTTGTTGCGGGAGGTCTCGGAGGAGCGATGTTTCCGCCTGTCGTGGGATGGCTCGGCGACCGAATAGGACTGGCTCCGGCATTGTGGGTGTGCTTTGGTGCGCTTGCCGCAGACCTGGCGCTGTTCGTGTGGCTGAGGGCGAAGTCTACTTAGGCTGTGGCCTGTAGTAGGGGTTGTCGTCTCTGATGGTGTAGTCCTGGTAGATCTTTCTGTCCTCGTCGGTAACCAGCCTCACGTGCTGATCGAGGAAGAGAACCTGCACTGTCCGTACTGGCAACCAGGTAGCCTGAAGTATGCCTCGTGAGCCGGGGTTTCTCTCCGTGCGGATGCCGTTGTGGTAATCTGGCCAATGGTCACACAGCAGGACGTTTCGCGAAGGACTCCTCCAACCGATGATTCGGCGAGCACGGACGTTCTTGTCCATGACGCTGGTGCCCTCCATGTAGGCAGTCGGCCCCGGGTATCTGAAGCTTGACCCGAAGTACCACCAGGAAGGCCGGTTTCTGAAGTCCTGCTCTGGGTCAGGGTTCGTGCCTCGGTCTATATCGCCAGGGCAGACCCAGATCCAGTTGGGCTTCTGGTTGGGAGTGATGTTGGGGTAGGGCAGGTTTCTTGCATCGCTGCCTTGCCGGTAGGGCAGGATCGAGCCTGGTATGTACTTTGGCACAAGCGGCTCAGGGCACAGGATCCACGGATTGACATATCTTTCTGGGGGGCACGGAAGACCGTATCCGTGGTTATCATCCGCGTAAGCCAGTATAGCCACACCAAGCTGCTTGAGGTTAGAGCCGCAGACGCGAAGACGGGCCCCTTCCTTGGCTTGCAGGAGCACAGGAAGCAGCATGGCGGCAATGATCGCGATGATCGCGATCACGACCAGCAGCTCTATGAGAGTAAAGCCGCGCTTCCTCATCTTTGTTGGTGTCCTCGCACCCTCGCTGAGGCGTAGCGATGAGCCTTGCCTCGTATTCCCCCTACTTGTCATTCTATCCTATGACGACCAACTTTGCAATTGACATTACGCACTAGGATGGCTAGTGCCCTGGAACTAGACCGCGTACCGCTTAGGGCCTACTTCAGGACGGCAGTGATGAATAAGCACAAGCAGAAGGTAAACGGCGCGCGCGCGTGTAAGTACCAATGTGGATATGGTTCCGGGAAGATCGCACTACTCAACGGAGGGCTAGCACTACGGACGAGCCGTCTCAAGAGAAGATCAGAGTCCTGATCGCGGACGACCATGGCATTCTGAGGGAGGGTCTGAGAGGCCTTCTCGAGGAATACGATGATTTGGTCATCGTCGACGAGGCAACCACTGGCGCACAAGCGATCGAGAAGGTCAAGCAACTTCAGCCAGCGATCTTGCTCCTCGACCTCATAATGCCTGAGATGGGCGGCGTTGAGGTGCTGGAAGCGCTGGCGGGAGAGAACCTCCCCACGCGCACGATCGTGCTCACGGGTGCTGATGATGATGAGCTGCTGGCGCGATCGATCCAGAGTGGGGCAATGGGCTACCTGCTGAAGGACGCTGCGTCGAACCAGCTCGTGGATGCCATCCGCAAGGTCGCAAGCGGCGGCTGCTGGCTGCCACCGGACCTGACCAGCAAGCTCTTCCGTGGGATGGCCAAGAAACCTCAAGGAGAAGACTCAGCCAAGCTTTCGCTCTTGACGGCTCGCGAGATCGAGGTCATGAAGCTCCTCGGCGAAGCCAGGAGCAACTCGGAGATCGCTGACCAGCTCTTCATCAGCGAGCACACGGTCAAAGTCCACGTCAGCCGCATTCTGGAGAAGCTTGGTCTCTCGACGAGAGCCGAAGCGGTGAGATTCGCCATCCGCAGCGGGTTGGTGGAAGCCTGAGCCAATGAAAACCGCGGGGGCCTACAGCCTTGCAGTCGAGCGTTTGGCGGCGGAGCGGCAGCAGTCGATCATCCGCCTCTTCCTGGCGCTGACCTCCTCGCTGGTACTCATCAAGTTCTTCTTTGATCAGTCTCCGCCAAGCCCGGACGAGCCGCAGAGAATCGCTGGCGAGCAGGTAGCCATCATTGTCTCGCTGCTGATCAGCTACAGCGTCATAATGTGGGCGCTTGTCCACTGGAAGCCCGACTGGTTGAGCCCGACTATCGCGATAAGCAGCTTTGTCGAAGTCGGTCTTATCACCTACCTCATCCGCAGCACCGCGAACACCGAGATACCGTTTCACCTCTGGTACATCTTCTATGTTGTCAGTGTGGCGACCAGGTATGGCTGGCAGTACTCGGTCCTTGCGCTGAGCGCGAGCATTGTCTCGTTCACCCTGGTGGCCTGCTACGCCCCTCTTTCCTATGGAACCAATGTCACTGCTGTGCTCGGTTTCACCGGGTTCCTATTGGTGCTGGCATTCATGTTCGGGCGGATGTCGGAGAAGCAGTTGACCTACCAGGCCAGTATGACCGTAGTCAACGAGTTCCGCATAGAACTCGCAGGACTAACGACCTCGAGGGAGATCACGGAGCATCTGCTAACCAGTACCAGGAGCCTGCTGAACACCGAAGAAGCGTTCTTCCTGCCTGCCAAACGAGGTGTGGACGGTTCGGAAGAGATAGGACTACGTTCGGCCGGAGCTGAGGCGGTCGTGCTATCGACATTCCGAGAGGGCGGCGGGCCGTGGAATGTCGAGGAGATTATAAGCGAGCAACGTGCGCTTGTCTCTAACCGTCTGGGTAGAGACTCGACTTTTCCAAGGGAACTGGCCCAGAAGCTCGGTCTGCGGAACCTGGCTGCGGCGCCGATGATGGTCAGAAGCGTTCCGGTCGGCGTCGTCTATGCCGCGAACCGCAAAGACAGGCCGTTGTCCGCAGATGATCTGCAGCTTCTCGAGCTTATTGCGCGGCAGGCAGCGCCAGTCGTTGAGAACGCTCTTCTCTGGGAACGCCTGCGCGAGGCGGCGGCTGCCGAGGAGCGGCTCAGGATCGCGCGAGATCTGCACGACAATTTCCTCCAGACTCTTGCCGCCATCAAACTGCACCTGGAGCGCTGCAAGATTCTCATCTCCAAGGACTCCGCGGAGCGAGCTATAGATGGCGTGGAGCGGATCCACCAGATCGCGACGAGGGGACTCGCAGAGGTCCGCTCTTACTTGAGCGAGCTTCGCCTGATGGGTCCTGAGCCGAGCCGGTTCAAACAGGCCATCGAGCGCACCGCGACCGACGCTGCCGCGCGAGGCGGATTCGAAACTGAGCTTAAGATCGAACTGGCCGACGAGCCGATACCTCCGAACGTGGCGTTGGCCGGATTCCAAATCATGCGGGAACTGCTGAACAACGCGGCGTCCCACTCTCACGCCAAGCACGTCACGATTGAAGCCGGGATTTCGGATGGGCAGCTCGTGCTGGAGGTCGAGGACGATGGACAGGGCTTTGATGTCTCCAGAGTGAGAGCGGAGAGGGCCTCCGAGGGCCATCTCGGTCTAGTTGGAGTGGAGGAACGCGCCAAGCAGTCAGGCGGAAGCTTCAGCCTTTCGAGCGAACCAGGGAAGGGCACGCGGATCGTGGCAACGCTCGCGCTTGTTGGAAGCAAAACGGAGGAGACGGCGGAGGCTGTCGAATCCAGCTGATGTTCTCTTCGAGGGTTTGCTGCACACTCACCTCGTAACCACCACCACCGCATTGCTGATCTTCCGCCCCGGCGTGATCACGAACTTGCCATTTGCCCAGAGGCCGGACGATGCCCCGCCGTCCAGGTTCATGGCGTCGTGGGCCCCCAAGCCCTTCATCACGTAAGCGAGGTCCCGCACTGTCGCGAGGCAGGTTACCAGAAGCAGGCTCTTGTCCTTGGTGACGCCGATCGCGCTTCTGGCGCCTGCAGTGTTCAGTATCTTCGGACTGGTGAAGCCTTCTGAGACTGGATCATAGCAGACCTTGCCTGCCTTAACGAGCCTGGGTCCGCAGCCGATAGCCTCGGTGACGCGACTCCAGAACTCGGGGTCGGCCGCGCCCTCATACACTGCCTCGAAAGAGCACTTCTCATCCTCTTCGAAACGCTTCGCAATACCCGACTCCCCGCCAGAGAACGCTAAGACGTAGCCATCGGGAGGTATCGGCTGTCCACCGGAACTCAGTCTCTTCACCGAGTCATTGACCACCACAACTTGGGATCCGCTTGGGGGGGTCTTCGCTCTTGCCCAATACTTGTTGAACACTGCCGCAGGTCCCACATGGTTCACAAGATACGCGTACCAGTTGGATGCCCAGCTCTTAGAGCCTCCGACCTGTCCGCGCATCCTGATCTTGACCCGATCCATGCGGTAGTCCCCCGCGGCATCAAAGCCAAGCGTGGTTCCAGTGTCACCTATGTGCGCGACCTCGCCACCAATCGTCAAGTTGTGCCAGGGCGGCTTGATATCATCCTGGGTATAGGCATCGAAGAAGCAGCCGTTGATAGCGGCAACTGCACCGTACCGATTGGCGATGCCCGACAGGGACTCGGTGAGACCAACTTTCCCCATCGCCAGACCGACCTTCACCTGATACTTGTCGAGAGGCACCCGAACCACATGCGCCGTGAGCATCTTCCCGCCGATGTTGACGCGCTTCTGCTCGTCAGGGACTGGATCGGCGTACAGCCCCGCGCACCAAGAAACAAGGACGAACGAAAGCACTACAGTGCCAAGCCTGTTCACGCTGATAGACCTCCAGGGCAATGAAACAGCTCACACTCGCCCACAGTCATTTCGAGCAGTGCGAGAAATCTGCTTTTTGCGGGGCTCTTGGCAGATGCCGAAAAGCAGATTTCTCACTGCGTTCGAAATGACAACTCCCGAAGACTGAGCTGTTACGAGGCAATGACCTGCGAGCATTATAGCACGCAGCAGTGGTATAATGCGTGCGAGGGAGACCTCCAGTAATGACAGCATTCGGGAGAGCCAGATGAAGAAAGCAGTCTGCATCCTGGGCAGCCCCAGGAAAGACGGGAATACGGCCGCCTTAGCCGCCAGATTCGCCGAGACAGCCACCAGCTTGGGCGTCGCAGTCAAGACCCTCCAACTGAACGACCTAACGTTCAAAGGTTGCCAGGCCTGTATGAGTTGCAAGACAACTTCTGAGACCTGCGTGGTCGAGGATGATTTGAGCGCAGTGCTCGCCGCAGTTGCCGAGGCCGATGTGATGGTGATGACTTCGCCGATCTACTTCGGTCAAGTGAGCGGTCAGTTCAAGTGTTTCCTTGACAGGCTGTTCTCGTTCCTGAAGCCGGACTTCATGACCAACCCGAACCCGCTGCGGTTCGCGCCAGGCAAGAAAGCGCTCTTCATCACCGCACAGGGCGATCCGGACGCCTCACACTACGATGCCGCCGCCGGCTATGCTGAGTTCTTCAGCATGTTCGGCGTCCAGACCCGCGTCATCCGCGCGGTAGGCGTTAACGATCCAGGCGATGCAGCCTCGCAGCCCGACCTGATGAATCAGGCCGAGGATGCAGCGCGGGAGATGCTGGCCTAGGCGATTCACGCTCTTCGACTTGCGCAGGTCCGTGTGCGCTTAGTAGCGGCAGCGTATCAAAGCGCCGCGCCTGGCCTTCGATACGCTACCGCTACTCAGGCTGGGCGGAGTAGTGCGAGTTGGTCAGCGTGAACTACTTGGCAGAAGTCTCCACAGCGCAAAAGAAGTCGAAACGAACTGCTCACTTATGTTGTCTAACCAGATAGATCACTTGGGAGGAACAGCAGACTGTGAGCAGTATCTTTCGACTGGCCGCCGTGGCATTTGTCGCGTGCCTGGCAGTTACCGCAGCCAACTCAGGAACTCAGCAGGCGACCAGGCCATTACCATCCGACGTCGATCTTCGTCCGGTCTTTGACAAGGCCGGCTTTACGCCCCGCTCTCAGGCCCCACGCGGCACTTGCTCGGTGTTCGCATTCACGTCGGCCGTGGAGTACGCTCTCGCCAAGAGAGCGCCGATCGAGCGACTTAGCCCCGAGTACGCCAACTGGGCCGGGGCAAGAGCCAACAACTCGCGCGGCGACGGCAACTTCTTCATCGGCTTGCTGCGGGGCTTCGAGAAATCTGGCATCTGCCTCGACAGGCAGTACCCATACCGCAAGAGATTCGACCCGGACATGGACCCGCCGGCAGCCGCTCGTGAGTATGCGAAGTGGTCGCTCAGGCAGGGACTCAAGTTCCACTGGATCAAGCCGACAGGAGATCAGTGCGGACTCACCGATGAGCAGTTCATGGCTTTCAAGCGTCTGCTCGCTGACGGCTGGCCGGTGCTCGGCGGTTTCCGGCTGTCGAAGAGGGACGGATGGAAAGACAACATCCTGCTCTACTACCCGCCCGAGGGCATGGACTTTAACTCCGGTCACAGTATGGTAGTGGTCGGATACAAAGACGATCCGACTCAGCCGGGTGGGGGCCTCTTCATCATCCTGAACTCAGGCGACGCCAACTACGGCTACACGCCCTATGCTTATGTGAAGTCCTACATACTCGACTGCCTGTGGGTAGACTTCGGCAAGCCTATCCCCGGCCTGCCGAATGTAGAGGTCGAGCATCCCTAGCGTAACAGACTGAGCAGAAGAGCTAGTCGGGACAGCATGTCCAGGCAACCGTCATGGAGGAATAGACCTCCCTTTGCCGAACACATGTCTGTCCCGTTTTCATTACCGATCTGTTGAGGTGATCAAAGATGAGTAAGCTCTTCGTAAGGTCATTTCTAGTTCTGACACTTCTGTTCGGCATGGTCTTCGCCGTCGGAACAGCGGTACTTTACCACTATCACTGCCCGCTCATATGGGCGCTCGGCTTGGCCGTAATCGTCGTAACCCTGCAGTATATCCTAAGTCCCTATATCATCGACTGGATATACCACATAAACTGGACCCCACCGCGGATGCTTGCTCCGGAATTTGCCGAGTTTCTTGAGGGCGTCTGCAAGAAACGCGGCATCGCTGTACCGCGATTCGGTATTATCGAGGACGGGAACCCGAACGCCTTCACCTACGGCCATGTGCCGTCCAATGCGCGGCTGGTGGTCACGCGCGGGCTCCTGCAGATGCTCGACCGGGAGGAATATGAGGCGGTGATCGCTCACGAGATTGGGCACATCAGGCACTACGACTTCATCGTCATGACGTTTGCCTCCCTCGCTCCGCTCATGCTCTACATGCTCTACAGATGGACAAGGGATCGCAGAGATGGGATATTCGCTGTCTCGATTGGTGCGTACGTCGCTTACATCGTCAGCCAGTACATCGTTCTCTTCCTGTCGCGCGTCCGCGAGTTCTATGCCGATGAGCATGCGGCGAACATCGTCAGCAACCCAAATTCGCTATCGACAGCCCTCGTGAAGATCGCCTACGGTTTGGCGCGGATCAATCAGCAGCCCGATGACGACGGAGACCAGAAGAAGAACAAGCAGCCCGCCCTCAACAAGAGCCAGCTTATGGGCAGCCTCGGTGTCTGCAGCTTTGGCTCGGCTGTCCCGATGGCACTCTACTCCACCAATGCAGCGGGGCAGTTTGCGCCGGATCACATGGTCCGCGCGATGCAGTGGGACCTCTGGAACCCCTGGGCCAAGTTCTTCGAGCTTAACAGCACGCATCCACTGGTTGCCCAGAGAGTGAGGGCGGCCTCAAGGATTGCCATGCGTCGCAATCAGCAGCCAGCCTTCCCTCTTACTTCTGAGCCGCGCGAGAGCTGCTGGCCCACGTTCCTGATGGACCTCTTGTTCCTCGCGTTGCCGTGGATCGGCGTCGCTCTGGGACTGCTCTTCGCATATGGGCGCGGGTTCTCCGGAGCCGACGCGAATCCTTTCGGCTGGTTCGTCAGCAGCCTCAAGCTGGTGTTCCTGTTCGGGGGGATAGGCTGGCTGATCAGGCTTTCGTTCAGCTATGGCGGCTCATTCAAGAAATCGACGGTCGTTGAGCTGGTCGGCGATGTGGACGTCTCACATATCCGCTCGATCCCGGTCGAGTTGGAGGGAGAGGTGATCGGCCGCGGAGTCCCGGGGCTGTTCTGGAGCAAGGACTTGGTGATGCAGGACGAGAGCGGCTTTGTCACGCTCATCTACCGCCAGCCCCTCGGGTTCCTGGAGACGCTGTTCGGCATCTTCGGCGCAGAGTGGCTGATCGGTCAGAAGGGCAAGATCCGTGGCTGGTACCGCCGAGGGCCTATCCCATATGTCGAACTCAAAGAAGCTGATTTCGCGAACGGCCGCAGCGTCCGGTGCTACTACTACGTGTTCACCTGGGCGATGGCTCTGCTGACCACGCTAGTCGGAGCCTATATGACATTCGCGAGCATGGGTCACTAGCCGAAAGACCGCTGAAGCGAATTGCACCCATTGTCACCCCGAATCTGATCCCAGGCTCGGGGTGACGTCTTCGCTCCTACGAAACCGTCCCTACAATCTCATTAACATCCGCGATGCCCATCGACTTCAGGTAGTCCCTGATCCCATCGACTATCTCGATGGGCGCAAGTGGGTTCACGAAGTTGGCGGTGCCCACGGAGACCGCGTCCGCGCCGGCGAGCATGAACTCGACTGCGTCCATGGCGTTCATGATCCCGCCTCCGCCCATGATCGGCACATCTACTGCCTGTGCGACATCGTAGACCATCCGCAGCGCGACGGGCTTGATCGCGGGGCCCGAGAGGCCGCCGGTCTTGTTGGCAAGCCTGAATGTGCGGGTCCAGGGGTCGATGGCAGTGCCGAGCAGTGTGTTGATCAGCGACAAGGCGTCACTGCCCGCATCGACTGCGGCTCGCGCGATTGCGGCTATGTTGCCTGTGTTAGGGGAGAGCTTGGTGATGAGGGTCAGATCGGTCTTCTTCCGCACGGCGCTGATCACCTCGGCAGTGCCCTCGGGAGTAGCGCCGAAAACCAGGCAGCCCTCCTTAACGTTCGGGCAGGAGATGTTGATCTCAAGGCCTGCGACATCCTCGAGCCCATCCAATCTTGCGGCGACTTCCGCGTATTCCTCCACGGTGTGGCCGACGACGTTTACGATCACCGGCACGTCGAACCACCGCAGGAACGGCAGCTTCTCCAGGATCAGCGAGTCCACGCCATCGTTCTGAAGGCCGATCGCGTTGAGCATGCCCGAGGGGGTCTCGATGGTGCGAGGGTAGTCGTTGCCGTCCCAAGGCTTCAGCGAGGTGCCCTTCACGATTATCGCGCCTAGTTTGGCAAGGTCGTAGAAGTCCGACATCTCCTTGCCATAGCCGAATGTGCCGGAGGCTACCGTGACCGGGTTCTTCAGCTCGATCTCGCCGATCTTGACGGCCTGGTTGGGTCCCTTGTCGACGCCTACTCCCATATCACGTCCTCCGCGTCGAACACGGGACCTTCGGTGCAAACCCGCTCGTAATGCCAACCCTTGTTATCGTGTGGCCGGTGAAGGGCATCATCGTGAGACATCTCAATGGGGCCATCTTTGATCTTCTGCACGCAGCCCGTGCATACTCCAAGCCCGCAGGCCATTACGTTCTCCAGCGAGACCTGGCAGCTCTGGACACCGGCAGCCAGGCTGACCCGAGCCACCTCTCGCAGCATTGCGTGTGGCCCGCAGGAGTAGACGCGCACACGATCATTTGAGCTCTGTGATTTGTGATTTGCGGTTGGCCCTGCCAGCCGTTCTTCCAGCAGTTGTGTCACGAAGCC
>CAZFYZ010000072.1:15116-18675 GCA_964523735.1 uncultured bacterium
GGAAATGCCGACATCCACCCCGTGTGCGCGGAACTCGCCCTCGCACAGGAGCGCGTCCTTGTTCTGCGCTCCTGAAAGAACGGTTATCTTCTCGCAGCCCCACTTCCGGCACAGCGCGTCGCACAGGAAGTGCAGCGGCGCTGCCCCGCAGCCGCCAGCGACTACAACGTGTTCCGCGTCGGGCGATTCGCCAAGATCGAACGAGCTCCCAAGAGGTCCGACAACGCTGACCCGTGCCTGCGGCTCCATCCTGTTCAAGAGAGCCGTACCTCTGCCGCGAAGCACGTAGAGAAGCGAGTAGGTCCCATCTTCCGGAAACACCGCGTGAACCGAGAACGGCCGCCGCAGGAGCGGGTCGGTGCTGTCCGACACCCGAACATTGACGAACTGGCCCGGTTTGGACTGGGCCGCGATCTCCGGGCCGGTCAGTATGGTCCTGACAACCCCCGGCGCGACCTCGGTCTGGGAGAGTATTTCACAATCATAGATGCCTTTCATACCGGCATTACTCTTCCCCGAACCGGGTCCATCATCCTGCACGCCTGGCATACTAGAGGAAACAGGGGCTGCGTCTACCAGAACCTTCGCCAGACGCCTCTGCGAAGATATGACAGGAATGCCTTGCCGCCGACGATGGCCGCGGCGGTCAATAGTGTCAGGCCGACTTTCTCACGCTTATTCATAGTTCAGTTCCGTGTGAGGGTGGACTGCTCTTTGTCGGAAGCGCACACTCAAGCTGCCTTACGTAATGGGTGTCTGGATGCGTCCAGCGCCTGTTTCGCGAGTTCAAGGTCATCCACTATGTATAGACCCGGCAGGGCCTCTAGACGTGTGAGTTCAAAGAGGCGTCTGATGGTCTTGTTCGCAATGACCGTGGCGATTCGTCCCGGCACCGCGGATATCTTCTGATATGCCGCGACAACAGCCCTCAAGCCGGTGCTGTCCATGTATTTCGCCTGCGAAAGATCGATAATGAAGCCTTTGGGTTTCCTCGACAGAACCTCTTCCAGAGCTGCCTCGAAGGCATCAACGTTGCCCATGTCTATCTCGTCCGGCACTTGAATTATCCAGTAGTCCTCAAAGACTATCCTGCACATTTCTACCCCCACGTATGCTTCAGCAAAGAATACCCTCAAAGCATACAGCAGGAGCCCCAAGGGCATACCTGCTCAGTGGTTGGTCACCCGAGTCGGAACATGCGTTCTGGTTCCATATTACATTTACCCGTCCGTCACCCCGTTGTTCTCTTGGCCATCGCTGGCTGGACGATGGCCAAGATCCCGGTTCCTGAGAGATAGCAGCCTACGGCGAGGCTGCTATCTCAATGAGCCCTTAGCCACAACAGCATTTCTGATCTGGTTTCTCCGCCCTGATGAACGCGCTGACAAACGAATCCATCAGTTCGGCCACACCGTCCCGGCCGAGATGCTCTATAATCTCATCCGCTATCAAGCCTTGGGTGTCATCCACTGAGTACGTCTTGACTACCTCGACATTCGGGTTTATGAAGCCTGCCTGGAGAAGCTTGAGCTTGTACTCGGCCATCTCCAGCGCACCGGCGACGCATCCGGTCCAGAGATTAACGTGCTTCCTGGCCGATTCCGAAAGTGGCTTGGTCAAGACGATGTCCGCCACGGCAAAGCGCCCGCCGGGTCTTAGCACCCTGGCAGCCTCGCGCAACACCTGGTCCTTGTCCGTCGAGAGGTTTATGACGCAGTTCGAGATGATCACATCCACCGACGCGTCCGGCAGGGGAATACTCTCTATGTCTCCTTTGAGGAACCTGACATTCTCGATTCCTGCCTCTGCTTTGTTCTTCTCCGCAAGCGCCAGCATCTCGTCGGTCATGTCCAGCCCGTAAGCCAGACCTGTCGGGCCGACGCGCTTCGCCGAGAGCAGAACGTCTATCCCGCCGCCGCTGCCGAGGTCAAGTACAACCTCTCCTGGGTTAAGGTTGGCAAGCGCCATGGGGTTGGCGCAACCCATTGAGGCGAGCAGAGCCTCGACCGGTATGCCTTGTGTCTCGGCCTCCGAATACAGGTCGCGAGTAATGGCGTCCTTGCTTGTGCCATTCCCGCAGCAGCTGGTTTCCTTGTGCTCGGTCGCGTTCACCGCTACCTGGCCATACTTGGCTCTTACGAACTCTTTGATGTTGCTGTCGGCTTCGGCCTTACCGCCACCACAGCATCCGCACTTGTTGTCAGTCATGTTCTGCCTCGCTTCCTGATAGTAATCGTCCTGTCAGCGCCGTCTGCCTCTTCAGCAACAACAGGCTGTTTCCTGGACACCCTGCTTGCTCTCCGCCAGGGCGACGGCTTCTGAGAGAAACGCGAGCGGTCCAGTCTTGAGCTTGTCTATGTTCAATGAGTAGTAAATCCACTGCCCCTGCTTACGATGCCGCACGAGTCCCGTCTGCTTCAGCTTTGCCATGTGTTGAGAGATCGCGGGTTGGTTCATACCGAGAGCCTCTACCATTCGGCAGACACAGACTTCGCCTTGTTCCGCGAGCATCTGTATGATCTGCAGTCTGGTAGGATCGCCAAGTGCCTTGAATACCTCGTTCATAGCTCCTGCTTATGCGCATATGCGAATCTGCGAATATGATAGCACACACCGTGGGGTAATGTCACGATAACTCAGGCAATCTCAGTCTAGATGTGCCCACTGTCGCTTGTCCAACGGCATCACACAGCGTCTTTTCCCGTTGACCAAAGCGTGATGTGATAGTAGAATCGTAGTGGTTCAGTTTCTCGGCTGACATCGCGGTACTGCCCTTGGTGTCGGCTGTGGGCTGTTCCGATGCTCCATAGCAGCACGTGTCCAATCTCGGTCAGGAGAGTCACCGACGATGCTGAGAGATCCTTCATCGGCCGCCACCAAATGGGGAGACAGAGCCTACTGCGGTACGCTCAGGACCGCTGACGCGGGACGCAGAGTCCGGATGGTTGGTTGGGTGGATGCTCGCCGCGACCACGGAGGGCTTCTGTTCATCCATCTGCGTGACTGGACCGGCATCACCCAGATTGTCTTCAGGCCGGATGATGCTGATCTCCTGGAAGCTGCCTCAGACCTTCACGAAGAATTTTGCGTTGAAGTGTCGGGGGAGGTTGTTGGCCGCCTGCCTGGGACCGAGAATGCTGGAATCCCGACCGGTGATGTAGAGGTCGTCGCGAGTGAACTCAGCATTCTGAACACCTCTTGCGCGCTGCCGTTCCCGGTCTCTGAGAAGGCGATGGTGGCGGGCGGCGGGGTTGCTTCGTCCTCGACCGTAGGCGAGGACCTGCGGCTCCAGTACAGGTATCTGGACCTGCGCCGGCCTTCCATGCAGGACAATCTGCGGAAGCGATACCGAATTCTCAAGGTAGTTCGAGACATCCTCGACAGCCGCGGGTTCATCGAGGTCGAGACACCTGTGCTCACAAAGAGCACGCCCGAAGGCGCGCGCGACTACCTGGTGCCCAGTCGCGTTCATCCCGGGTCATTCTACGCGCTGCCACAGTCCCCCCAGCTTTTCAAGCAGTTGCTGATGACCAGTGGCATCGAGCGTTACTTCCAGATA
>CAZFYZ010000073.1:0-18343 GCA_964523735.1 uncultured bacterium
CTTCATTCCAGAAAGGAGATCTCCCTTGCCAGTCCCTTCTCGCGCTTTCGCCAGTTTCGGGCTTTCGCGATTAGCTCCCTTCCCTTTCTGGCTTTCTGACTTTCGGGCTTTCGCGATCAAGTCCCTTCCCTTCTTTCGCGTTTTCGCCCCTTCGCGCTTTCGCGATTAAGTCCCTTCCCTTTCTGGCTTTCTGACTTTCGGGCTTTCGCGATTAGGTCCCTTCCCTTCTTTCGCGTTTTCGGCCTTTCGCGCTTTCGCGATTAGCTCCCTTCCCTTCTTTCGCGTTTTCGCCCTTTCGCGCTTTCGCGATTAAGTCCCTTCCCTTCCTGGCTTTCGCTCATTTCGGGCTTTCGCGATTGGGTCCCTTCCCTTCCGGCCAAATCCGAAATCACCAGACGAACTCTTCCCACGCTCAGCCCACGCTCAGTTCGTTCCGCCAAACAGCGGCGAATCCAGGCTAGAATCCCGAGCCGTAGTAGGGCCAGCCCACGCCGAAGCGGCTCCGCACCGCCCACTGCGTGTTCAGGAACCGCGTCAGGTCCGGCCCGAACATGCCTGGAGGCGGAGGACCGGGCGGCATGTGCCCAACCACATAGGGGCTTCCACCAATGACCGAGATTCCCGGCCACCCGCCGATAATGCCGACGTTCCCGAACTGGAAAGGCCCATAGCCGCCGTACCCGCCGGACCCCTCGGGCGCGGCCTGGGTGATTGTAACATTCGACGATCCGCCCTCGATGTGCTGCTGGATTGGTGGCAGTCTCTCCGGCATCTCCTGCGGCTTGGCGGGAGCGGCAGCCACAGGCCCAGCGCCGGACTGCGGCACGGGCGGCGGAGCGGGCTTAGCTTCTACAATGGCCCTTGCCTCCGGCTGCTGATAGGCAACCGCTGCGGGGCCAATGACATACGACCCGTCCATGATCTTGTAGGTGAACCCGCCCGCGTCCGCCAGAGCCGCCAGCCCTTCATCGAGCGTCACGCCCTTGAGCTTGAGTTCGACCACTCTGCCCGCGACTCCGGGCTGAATGTAGTACTTGGCCCCCGTTCCCTGGAACAGGGCGCCGATAGCGTCTTTGATAGGTGTATTCTTGAGTTCGAGGTTGACCATCACCGCCGAACCCGACCGAGCCGCGACGACGTCTGCGTTCACAACCAGCGGCGCCAGGACCATCGCCGCAACGGCTACTGCTATGTAAAGGTGAAACCCGGCAGCTTTCATTCCGGTGCCCCCCATTCCGCAGGCCACGTGCCTGTTTTCCTGAAGGTACTATACCCGGCTTCAGCCAATGCGTTGTTTCGGGATTTGAGCGAGCGGAGCGAGTGGAAATCCCGAAACCGCCCGGCGGCTTCAGCCAATGAAGCGGTATTTGAGGAGGGTCCAGATGCACTCGACGCCGTCGTACCAGTGGATCTTCTTGCCCTGGGCATAGCTGCGGGCGGTGTAGCTGACGGGGACTTCGGCATAGCGGTACCCGCGCTTGAGCAGGCGGGCGGTAACCTCGGGGCAGAACTCGAAGCGCACACAGCGCAGCTCGATAGAGTTGAGCACTTCGGTCCGGAAGACTTTGTAGCAGGTGGCCTCATCCGAGATGCGCCTGCCATAGAGCACAGAGGCGATAAGCGCGAACACGCGATTGGCGATGTAGTTCGCCAGCCGCATTGGGGGCCTCCCGCGCAGGAAGCGCGAGCCGTAGACTATATCTGCCTCGCCGTCGATGATAGGCTGCAGCAGCGCGGAATAGTCGCTGGGGTCGTACTCGAGGTCGGCGTCCTGGATAAGCACCACGTCGCCCGTCACCCGCTTCAGCGCCTCGCGTATAGACGCGCCCTTGCCCAGGTTGCAGGAGTTCTCGAGCAGGACCACGTCTGCCTGATCCCGCAGAAACTCCCGGGTGCCATCCGTCGAGCAGTCATCCGCGACGATGATTTCCTTCTCGAACTCCTGAGCACGCACGCGCTCGAGCACTTCGGGGATAGTCTCCATTTCGTTATAGGCTGGTATGATGATGCTGAGCTTCATTCACCTGACCTCGAAGACTCCGACGTGCCCCTCGCCGGACTCTCCAGGATACACCAGCTCGAAGTGACCGTCATCGATAGCTTCGTACACGAGCTTGTGAGCGCCGGTCGCTTCCCCGCGCTTCGGGAACCAGTCCGCGAGGTTCACCAGGGCGTGAGTGATGCCCCGCGACTTCAGGAAGCTGACCAGCTCTATGGTCGAGCCGAAGTTGCGGGTATAAGTCACGCTGTGGCCCGGGTCCGCCCAGACGTAGTCGCGATCCAGGAAGAACCCGCGAGTGTCTCCGTAGAGCGCGATCTTGGCATTCGGCGGCAGGTTCCTGTTGATGTAATGCTGAGCGTCGTACAGGTCGATGGTTTTGCTCAGGTACTCGTCCTGCGACTCCGTCCCGAGCACATAAGGCGCGGCGCTCTGAACCTGCGGCACGAGCGTGCACACTCCAAACAGCGCCGTCGCGCCGAGCACCGCCCACATCATGCTGCGCGCACGCCTCAGCCGTTCATCCTGGTAGAGCAGGCCGGCGACAAGCATTGCCAACAGCGCGAAGGCCGGGATAAGGTACCTGCTCTGCTGCGTCAGCGCGAACCAGATACCAACGTGAGCGAGGAACACCAGCAGCAGCCCCACGAGTTTCCGCGAGCCGTACCGCGCGACCAGGAGCACTGGCACCGCGGCGAGCATGAGCGGCCCGATGAAGAGGCCGGGCTTGTCATAGAACGCGCCGGAGTAGAACGTCAGGTCGAATGGCGCGAGAAGCAGCGATGGCAGGTTATGCCCCATGCCAAACAGCGCCTGCTGTTCTGCGTAGTGCTTAGCCAGTTGCGCGCTCCAGCCGTCGCCGCCGAAGATGGAGTAGAAGAAGGGGTAGACGGGATTACCTGTGTAGATGATCGACTTGAGGTACCACGGCAAGGCCACTACTGCTCCGGCGAAAGCCAGTGCCAAGGCGCCCTTCCATTCGATCTTCCTCGCTGCCGCCAAGCGTCCCGCCAGGAGCCAGGCAACAAGCAGCGGGATGATGGCGAGGCCCGTCATTTTGGTCGATGCGCAGAAGCCTGCTGCGACGCCGCAGCCGACGAGACTCCGCAGGTCGGGTGCGTCAAGGTACTTGAGCAGGAAGTAGACGGCGAGCACGGTGTAGAGCGCGGGGGCTGTGTCCACGTAGCCAGTGGTCGCCTCCCACAGCACTATGGGCATCCCGGCGATCGCGAGGGCAGCCAACGGCACCGACTTGCCACCGAAGTGACAGGAAGCCGTGATTGCGACCGCCGCCACCATCAGCACCGTGATCCAGAAGCTCACCATCTTCCCCGCGCCGGCGATCCCGAGCGCAAGCCCTGGCAGGTAGAGCATCTCGACCAGCATCGGGAAGTGAGAGTGGGACATGATGCCGATCTTGTAGATGCCGCCGTGCTGGAGATAGAGCTTGGGAACCGCAAGGTGATAGGCCAGCGAATCCCAATCGCTCATCGAAGCGGGCGTCATAGCAGGTATTGCCGCTGCGATGAACAGCAGGCCGAAGAGCACCCACAGCACGATCGACGCGCGACGGCCGTTCTTAGCTCTCGTTGTTTCGGCGACGCCTCGTCCCGAGACATCCCCCGCCGTTGTCTCGGCGGCACCCTGTCCCGAGACTTTCTCTTCTGGGCTTCGGGACAGGGTGTCCCGAAGCAACAGAGTCAGCCCGGTAATCCCGGCCAAAGCCAGGATGATGCTGAACACCCAGAAGTAGCCGTAGAGCTGAAAGATGCCGAGCCCAAGGATCACGAGCGAGAGTGCGCCCAGACCCATCGCCGTGTCGATCACCAGCCGCTCAGCAAGACTCTCGTCGCCGGTGTTCCACAGCCGCCTCAACAGCCTGCCGACGAGCAACCCGGCGGCGATGACCAGGATCGACGTCAGCGACCAATACGCCGCGGGGCCGTCGTATCCGAACAGGTTCAGTTGTGCGGCTGAGTGCATAGTTCCCTTACGTGTCCGCCAGCGGGATGAGTTCGTTCTTCACGAAGACGCCGTTGTTGACCTCTACATCGACGCGCCCTACGTGGTGGCCGTGGTGCCCATGGTGCAGGATCCAGGTATCCCCCACCCTCTCAGGTGGATCGATGACTGTGTGGGTGTGGCCGCCGAGAATGACGTCGATACCGGGGACTGCCTCTGCGAGCTCGCGGTCGGCCTTGATACCTATGTGCGTGAGCGCGATCAGGAGGTCGCATTCCGGTCGCAGCCGGGGCACGAGTTGCAGCGCGGCGGCTATTGGCTGCTCGAAGTAGAAGGCGGACACGCGCTTCACTTTCATTCTCTCGGTGATGCATGGGACGGACAGGCCGAAGACGGTGATGCGGAGGCCAGCGCGCTCGAATGCTACGTGGCTGCGGATAATACCCCCCTCACCCCAACCCTCTCCCGCGAGGGGAGAGGGAGCACCGCTCGCCGAACCGGTCGACGGTCCCTCCAAGCCCTCTCCCGCGAGGGGAGAGGGAGCACGGCTCACCGATCCGGTCGATGGTCCCCCCAAGCCCTCTCCCGCGAGGGGAGAGGGAGCGATGGCCGCCACTCCTGAAGTGTTCGATGCTCGCAGGTTGGCGCTCAGAACAGGGAATGCCGCGCGCGAAGTCTTCGACACGAGGCCGGGCAGCATGAAGTGGAACTCGCGGTTGCCGAGGGTCATCGCGTCATAGGGGATGTCGCTCATCATATCCAGGATAGGCTCTCCGCCGGGTCGCCAGAAGATGTTGCCCGCCCAGATCGCGTCACCGGAGTCGAGCAAGAGGCTGTCGGGGGTGTTATCTTTGAGCGTATCGAGCAACTGGGCGCTGGCGCAGTCGAGTTTGTTGTGGAGGTCAGAGGTGTGGAAGATGGTGATGCGCGCCATCAGGCAACCGCCTCCGGCCCAGCCTTTCCCGATTCCTCTCGCTCGAGCTCAGCCAGGAATCCGGCCACAGCTCGATCCCATTCACCTCGAGCCTTGAGCAGCATCTCGACGATCTCCCGGATCGCGCCGTTGCCACCGGAGTGAGTCGTGACTATATCGGCGCGGCGTCTGACCTCGTCAACAGCGTTTGCTACGGCGAAGCTGACACCTACCCGCTCGAACGCAGGTAGGTCGTTGAGGTCATCGCCAACGAACGCGATTTCATCCTGCGCCAATCCATGTTTGGCCGCAAGCTCACCGATGGCGACAGGCTTCATCCGGGCGTTCTGACAGACGTCCTCGATTCCAAGGGCCTTGGCGCGCTGAGTAACGGCGGGCGACTGATTGCCCGTCACCCAGGCGATCTTGAGCCCGTGCACGACCGCGAGCCGCATCCCCAGCCCGTCGTGCGCGTTGAAGGTCTTGACCTGCTCGCCGTCCTGCACGACCATCGAGCCGTCAGTCAGTGTCCCGTCGACGTCCATGGCGAGGAGTTTGATTTTCGATAGTCTTGTTAGCACAGCGCCTTTCCTGAGTAGACAGTAAACAGTAGACAGTAGACAGCCACTCGCCTTCACTGTTTACTGTCTACTGTCTACTGTTCACTAGACTATTCCCGCCGCAACCAGGTCTTTGAGCATGAGCATGCCTATGGGGCGGCTGTCAGTGACGACCGGCATTTCGCCGATCTGCCTCGGCGGGGCCTCCATCAGGCGCAGCCCCTCGGTCGCAAGGCGATCGGGTGAGATCGTGCGCGGGCCTTTCACCATCACTTCGAAAGCACGTTTGGAAAGAGCATTGTCATCGGCAAGCAGTGCGCGGCGAACATCACCGTCGGTAATGATCCCCAGCAGCTTGCCTTCGCCGTCAACTACACAGGCCGCGCCGGCGCCGGCCTTGGTGATCTTAAAGATCGCGTCGCGCAGGATCGAGTTCTCATCCACGATGGCAACTGCATCGCCGGTGCGCATGACATCGCTCACGCGGAGCAGGAGCTTACGACCGAGCGCTCCGCCCGGGTGGAAGAGAGCGTAATCGGACTTCGTGAACCGGCGAGCCTCCATCACCGCGAGCGCCAAAGCGTCGCCCAGGGCCAGTGCAGCGGTCGTGCTCGTGGTGGGGGCGAGGTCCAGCGGGCACGTTTCGCACTCAACGGAGGCATCCAAAACCACCTCTGAGTAGCTCGACAGCGTGGACTGCGGCCTGCCAACGAGCGCGATCATCTTGGCGCCAATGCGAGCGATGGCGGGCAGGATGGCGACTATCTCCTCGGTCTCACCGCTATTGGAGAGCGCCAGGACCACGTCGTTTGCGGTCACCATTCCCAGGTCGCCGTGGATACCCTCGGCCGGATGGAGGAACAGCGATGGAGTGCCAGTGCTGGAGAAAGTGCCAGCGATCTTGCGCCCGACCGCGCCAGACTTGCCCATTCCCGTGATAACGAGTCTGCCCGGGCAGCTTAGTATCATCTCTACAGCCTTGCTGAATGAGGAGTCCAAGCGGTCTCGCAGGCGGATGATGGCCTCAGCCTCGTCCGTCAGCGTCTGCCGTGCGCGTTCGAGTGCCCTCTGCCGGTCCTGCTCGGTAAAGTCCTGTGGTGTCATACAACCTCCGGCGCAATTATAGCAGATCGGGAAGGGAGAGGGAACAGGTTACAGTGAACAGGGTACAGCGGCGGTCCGGCTGCCAACCTACGCACTGCGGGAACTCTGGCGAGTGCCACTATGTTGGCTAGGATGTCATCCCCGTTCCCGCAGGATGGAACAGTGAACAGTGAATAGGGTACAGACGCCAGGGGTATAGAGTTCATGACGAGTGCGCATCAAGAGGGGTCCCCGACATGACTGTCATTGATAGGCTCAGAGCACTGCAGCTGAAGGCGAATATCATCGCCAACGACCAAATAGGCCTCATGGATATCAACCCTGAAGTGAATGATGGGGTTGCCATCCTGGTCGGCGAAGTTGAGAGTGAGGAACAGAAGCGCTTGGCAGAGAGCTTGGCGCGAGAGATCGATGGGGTGCGTGCGGTACGCAATGAGCTGCAGGTTGTCCCTCCGGCGAATGTTCCAGACGATGCGCATTTAGGCTACGGGCTTGCCGAGGGAAGCGTCGGAGATACAGCCTACGCGATCGCAGGTGAGTATGAAGCCCCCGGATCAGGTCTCCCTTCGATTGAGCAGTTCCCAGGCCAGTTCACGGATCAGGAGATCGAGGAAGAGGTCTACGAGCGTCTCGCAACGCAGGATGAGGTCAGCGTGGACAACCTGGAGGTCTCCTCGTCGAACCAGATCGTGTACCTCAAAGGCACGGTGCGGTTCTACGACGACCTCGTACACTTGCAGGACATTGTCCTCAACACCCGCGGGGTAATGGGCATATCCAGCGAGGTACGCGTGCGCGAAGGCGAGGTAGGAACGCCACGCTGATTGGGGTTTGTGATTGGTCGGCTTAGCGCAGACTGCTCCGGGCTAGCTCAATGTCGGAAGAGGTCTCGATCGAGAAGAGCAGCTCCGGGTAGTGTGTGAGAAACACTCGGCAGTCTAGCCTGAGAGCATCAGACAGCATCTCCGCGATCTCCACAAGCGAAGGCTTCGAGATAGCAAGCTTGAGCCCTACCCAAGGTCCCACCAGTTTCACGAGTGAGCTTGGGTTCTGACGCGCCTGCATCAGCCCGCTGATCAGGTCCTCTCGGGCCAACGCGACCCCTGGCCGGAACAGGAGGCAGCTCGAGCCCGTGTACTGCCCGTCTCGCGCGGTAAGATAAGCGGTCACTCGTTCGGGGAACACGGATTCAACATCTGCGCGCGACACAACCGGATAGACAACATCCGCATCAGGCGCGTTAGCCAGCAGATCATCAACCGCCTCGGCAGTCGCGAGCGGCATATCGCCAGCCATGACCAGGCATCTGTCGGCCTGCCAGGCTTCCTGTATGCCCGCCATCAGATCGTCTGCTTCAGCGCCGCGCGCGGCGACGTGCGTGCATTGGCAGCCGAGCTGATCATGCGAGTCATTGTCGCAGACCAAGACAACGCGAGAGATCGCGCCGCACGACTGCAGCGTGTCTATCAGGTGAGCCGCTGCCGGGCGGCCGTTCACCGCCGTGAGAGAGCCGGAGTCCCCCGCGTTCGCAACCACTATTGCATCAGTCGAGATCAATGTCCACTCCTGTCATCGGTCCGGTCTTTCCCGTTAGCCTTGCCGAATATGTCGCGAAGAGAACCCCCGCCGCTAAGCACGTCACTCCACCGGCCGTCAATGCCTTATCTACCCCTATAGCCTTTGCCAAAGCACCCGCCAGCAGGGCCCCGATGCAGCCGAATCCGATAAAGACCAACGACCTCACGCTCAGTATGCGTCCGCGCAGGTCATCAGGCGAGGCCGCCTGCACGATGCTGTTGGAGACCGCGAGAAACATCATCATACCGAAGCCGACTATGACGATTATCCCCACCGAGATGGGGAAGCTGTGGCTCAGCGAAAGCGCTATGATCCCAATGGGGGCGATGATGCTGCCGATCGAGACGATGCCATGGGGTCTGAAACGGTGAGACAATGCAGCCACGGATATCGCCGCCAAGACCGCTCCCAATCCCGCCGCAGCAGAGAGAATGCCGAGCCCCTTGGAATCGACATGAAGCATGTCCTTGGCGACCGCGGGCAGCAGCGTGCCATACTGGAGGCCGAAGACGCTGGCGAACCCGGTCAACAGCAGCAGATTGCGTATGGTAGTGTTTCGACGCGCATACGCCAACCCCTCCAGAATCTGCTCGTGCATGGCGACATCGCTGGAACTGCAGCCGAGGGCACAAGGCCGGACGGCAAGAAGTACCCCGATCACCGCCGTGTAGCTGATGGCGTTGATCAGAAAGCAGATAGATGGGCCTGTAAAGGCTATCAGAATCCCCGCAAGGAAAGGCCCAGCGATCCTAGCCAGGTTGAATGCCGAAGAGGTCAGGGTGACAGCGTTCATCAGGTCGCGCTGGCCAACAAGCTCGACTGTCATTGCTTGTCGCGCGGGGATGTCGATGGCGTTGACCAGGCCTGAGAAAGACGCAAGCGCGACGATATGCCAGGGGCGGATGACGCCTGTGAACGTCAGGGCTGCGAGCACGATGGCCTGGATGGCGAGGCAGGTTTGCGTGGACATCGTGATTTTGCGCTTGCTGAGGCGATCGGCCATCACCCCCGCCGGCAGGGATAAGAGCAGCGTGGGCAGCGTGTTAGCAAACGCGACGGTGCCGAGGTACATCTTGTCGTGTGTGAGCTCGTAGACCAGCCAGCCCTGAGCAGTGCCCTGCATCCAGGAGCCTGTGGTCGATACTAGCAGCCCTATCCAGTAGAAGGCGAAGTCTCTATGCTTGAGGGCTTGGAACGGCGAATGACGCCTGGGGATGGGTTCGACTTCGAGGCTGGCCGGGGGTGTTTCTGTTTCCAATGGTCTCTCCTGCTGCTCTCATACTACCAAGTCACGCCGGATCGGTCAACCATCGGCTAGCCTGCGGGAACTCTGGTAGTGCCACAACAATGGGCCTGATGTAATCCCCGTTCCCGCAGGATGGAACGCTCTACGTCCGCAGGCCCCGAGTAGGCCCGGTCTGTGGGCCGTATCGAGGGGCCGGAGCTTCGGCGATGTGCTTCGATACGGTTCTTGCAGAACCTACTCAGCACTGGCGGTACGTGGATTCCCGCGTAACTGAACTCACTCTAGTCTGGCCCCTGGGAACAACGGTGGCGGCGCTTGCGTCATAGAAGCAAAGTGCTTTATAATGCAAAGAATCAAGGAGGCGAGCGACGTGGACAAGTTGCAGGCCGTGGATGATATCAAGACCATACGTGAGATCATGGAGCGCTCGACGAAGTATACGCACTTCACCGGGCTCTCCGGCGTGATCTCCGGGGTCGCCGCTCTTGTCGGGACATATATCACCTGGTGGATCTACTGCAGCAGTCTGACGGTAGTGATGCAGGGTGTCTGGAGCCTGGTGACGTGGGTGGCGGTGTTCGTGTTCGCGATCGGGCAGGACTTTTTGCTGGCCCAGCGCAGAGCGATTCAGCAAGGCACGACTATGCGGACGCCCGCGACGTTTCTCGTGCTTAGGGCGGCATTCCCTGGGGTGTTCGTCGCGTTCGTGATCTCGCTTGTCGCGCTTCTTGAGGGTTCGGTGGACGCGATTCCTGGGGTGCTCGCTTTGGGCTACGGCGCGGCGCTGTGCTCGGCGGGTATGTTCAGCACGAGAGAAGTGGGCATCTACGGCGTTGTTCAGCTAGTGACCGGCGCGGCCTCGCTTCTCTTCATGCTGGCGCTGCCGCTGGACGTACCGCTGGCGCCATACAGCATCGGGACCCTCGCCCTGTGCTTCGGGGTCTACCAGATCATATTCGGCCTCGTGATCGCGGCGAGATACGGCAGGTGAGCGATGTCAGCCGGAATTGACGAGACGATACATCAGAAGACGCGCCTGGCGATAATGGCTCATCTTGTAGCCGCCGGGGAGAGCGACTTCATCACACTGAAGAAGTCGCTGGGGCTTACAGACGGGAACCTCTCGATCCACTCAGGGATCCTCGAGGAGAAGGGCTTCATCGAGACCGAGAAGTCCTTTGTTGGCCGCAAGACCCGCACGGTCTATCGCGTGACTCCTAAGGGTTGGAGCGCGTTCAATGAGTATCTGGAGGAGCTGGAGCGGGTGCTGAAGGGAGGGACGGGGAGTTGAGACAAGATCCCAATGCGAGACTGTGGCGTAGGGCCCTTGGTTGCACACTGCTACCTCCAATCCTCGCAGTAGCAATCGTGTGGTGGTGGTGGACGGCGACCTGCAGATCGAACCCGCCGACAGTCCCATTCAAGGACCTGCATGTGCAGCGAGTCACGCACTGCTACAACCCTCCGGGCTTCCAGGATGACGGACCAACGATTGCGACGTACCAACTCGAGCGTTTCGACGTTGCAACCTGGGTCGACAAGACCAACAAGTCCAAGGAAGAGGACCAGCGCAGCTCCATAGCTCTGCGCCCTTGGGTGCGAGGTCCCCTGACCGGCAAGTGGCAGATCGGCGCGCTCGAATACTGCCTGAGCGGCTTGGGGCGAAAAGCGGAGACTTACCGATGGCGGGAATGGGTCAAGTCCGATTCGTGCTACTTCCTCTTCCAGCCAACCAAGCACTATGGCACGCAGGCCGAGTCAGGATACAGTGATGTTTGCGTGCTGGTCCTCGACGCCAAGAGTTGGCGGATGTACTGGGTAGCGAAGTACGTCTGAGGAGTGCGGAGGAGTGACTCGGCGGGCGGATGGAGGGCGGCAGTGAATGGTTCTCGTAGATTGAAGCGGCTGTTTGCGTGGGTGTCGAGCTTGAGCCTGTTCCTGTGCGTCCCGCTGATGTGCCTTTCGCTGAGTTACTGGACGAATGGCGCGGACTGGGTTGGCGGGGGCAGTGGAGGGGCGCCTGACAATCTGATCTGGTTGGTCACGGCTCCCGCGATCTTGTGTGGGCTGGGCGGAGTGGCCTCCGTGGTGGTCGGGATAGGGTTGCGAGCCTGGTGGACTGTTGTCGGGGGATTACTCGCCGGGATAGTCGCGTTGTTCAGCTTCTTCGCGGCGGGCTTCGTGCTGGGGCCTCTTCGATGAGGAAGCAAATGACGGAGATCAGCTAGCCGGGGCTTAAGGTGGCGTCAGAGACGCCTGCTACGGCACTTGCGCATACTCACGAAGGCGTCAGAGACGCCTGCTACAGCACTTGCGCATACTCACGAAGGCGTCAGAGACGCCTGCTACAACATTTGCGCAACGGTTATCGAGACAGCGAACTGATCTCCATCAGGATCGAGTCGTCGTCGATGTTGATGATCTGCGCGCCTGAGTCGGTGATGAGGCCGATGGTCGGGATGAGCTTGCCGTCGTGCTCGAACTTGGGGATCGAGGGGCTGCCGGGGTTCATGAAGGTAACGCTGCCGTCGGGTTCCAGGCCGGGCACGTGGGTGTGGCCGGAGACGAAGTAATGGGCCTTGTAGCGCCGGGCGAGATCGCGCCTCACGTCTAGATTCAGCAGGTGCCCGTGGTTCACGACAACACGCACGCCCTCGAACTCGACGAGGGCGTATGGGGCCTGGACGGGCATCTCGAGGAGTTCTTCGTAGACCTGAGAGTCACAGTTGCCCTGCGCGATGACTATAGGGATCTCTGAGTTGTTCATAGCCTCGGCGAGGGCGGGGATGTCGTAGCCCTCCATCCACCCAAGCCGAGGCGGGTGATACAGAACATCGCCTGCGTGTATGATGAGGTCTGCGTCCTCAAAGGACGGAGACGCTTTCTTCCACGCGTCGATATTGCCGTGCGTGTCGCTGACTACGGCTAGCTTCATGGCCTGCCGGGAATCCCTCTCTCGGGTACCTCGGCGGGCGCTTCCTCGAGCCGGATGTTCATCGTGGTCGTCCGCCCGGTGGCGATCTGCCACACCTCGAGCGAGACGCGCTGGCCGATCTTCCGCTTGTTGACCTCGCCTGCGATCGTGACCTTACCGTTCTCCGACCTGCCCGTCGCTGAGATGGGCTTGCCGTCAAGCTTGAGGACGATATCGCCCGGCCGCAGTCCGGCCCGGTCAGCAGGGCTGCCGGGCACGACTTCGCCTATATAGGCACCGCCAGGCTTCGGCAGGTTTCTGATCCCCCGCTGGGTGAGGTGATTTCGCAGACCCTCGCTGTAGGGCCCATAGCTGATCCCAAACCACGGACGGATGATCTTGCCGTGCTCCACCAACTGTTCGGCCACACGCTTTGCGGTGTTAGAGGGGATAGCAAAGCCCAGGCCTACGCTTCCGCCGGAGGTTGTGGCAATCTTCTCGTTGATGCCGACAAGGTTGCCCCCCAAGTCAGAAAGTGCGCCGCCCGAGTTGCCCTGGTTGATCGCGGCATCTGTCTGAATGAGTCCTTGCTGGCCCTCATCACCATGACGAATGGCGCTGACGACTCCTGCAGTCACTGAGAACTCGAATCCAAGCGGGCTGCCGACGGCTATGACCCAATCGCCGACCTTGACGTCGTCCGAATCCGCGAATGTGGCGTATGGCAGGTTGCTTGCTTGAATCTTGATGACCGCAAGATCGGACCTCTGGTCCACGCCGATCTGCTTCGCCGGGTATTGCTTGCCGTTCTGGAGGGTGACTGTCAGGGTCTCAGCGCCTCTGACAACGTGCCAGTTCGTGAGTATGTAGCCATCGGGTGTGAAGATTACCCCCGAACCCTGACCTTTTTGCTCCTCCGGCCCGATGCCAAAAAACAGGCCAAAAGGCGAGGTCTCGCGGCGGCTGATGGTGTCTATGTTGACAACATACGCGCTGACTCTCTTGGCGGCGGCGGCGACAGGATTGGAGCCGGTACTAACCTCGGCGGGTGCGCCGTGGAACGTCCTGCCCGACGAAATGCCGGAGAACTTCGCTGGCTTGCCGTAGAGCGACAACAAGGCATAGAGGCAGACAATGAACCCGAGCACGAAGACGATGACATAGGAGACGAACCTGCTCATCCTGCCATACTCCTCAGCAAGTTGGCCATCTCGACCGCCGACTCCGCCGCCGCAAAGCCCTTGTTGCCGGCTTTGGTGCCCGCTCGCTCGATGGCCTGCTCGATAGTATCGGTTGTTATCACCCCATAGATCGTGGGGACGCCGCTCGACATATTCACCTGCGCAACGCCTTTGGTGACTTCGGCCGCGATGTAATCGAAGTGTGGTGTCGAACCGCGTATCACGGCGCCGATGCAGATCACTGCATCATACTTCCCGCTCTGAGCCATCTTCATCGCCGCTAAGGGGATCTCGAAGGCGCCCGGCACCCAGGCGATCTCGAAGGCTTTCTCATCGCCGCCGTGTCGCTTGAGTGCGTCAAGCGCGCCGTCGAGCATCTTGCCGGTTATGAACTCATTGAACCGGCTGACGACGATACCGAACTTGAGACCCTTAGCTGTTAGTTGACCTTCGTATGTCTTAGGCATCTTCCAACTCCTCCATATGCCCCCACTCAGGGCTGTCGCCTGCGGCTTGCATCTACAAAGAAAAAAACTTAACAGGGAAGGCGCGGGAGTGAGATGAGGAGGAACCGGAATCCTCATTCAAATCCAGCATATCCCTGTTAAGTAACATCTTATTCGCCTGCACTGCTGGTATCTCCTGCTTCAGCTTGTTTATTTGTGGCGCACTCGTCGAGAAAGTGCCCCATCTTCTCACGCTTGGTATTGAGATAGCGGGCGTTCTCAGGGTTCGGTTCGCACACGATAGGCACCCGGTCCACTATCTCCAAGTCAAAACCCTGAAGCGCCACATACTTCGCAGGGTTATTGGT
Source organism: uncultured bacterium (assembly GCA_964523735.1). Lineage (GTDB taxonomy): Bacteria > Armatimonadota > UBA5829 > UBA5829 > UBA5829 > CAZFYZ01. The sequence continues at coordinate 14,272 of CAZFYZ010000073.1, forward strand.
CATCAACCTTATCTTCTTAAGACCCAGATCGACCAGCACCTGGGCACCGAGGCTGTAGTCGCGCAGGTCCTCGGGGAAGCCGAGCATATGATTGGCCTCGACCGTGTCGGCGCCGTGGTCCTGCAGTACGTAGGCCTTGAGCTTGTTAACGAGGCCGATGCCTCGCCCCTCGTGGTGGTAGATGTAGAGGATTACACCCTTACCCTCATCTGCTATGGCCCTCATCGCGGCGTGCAGCTGTTCGCCACAGTCGCAGCGTCGTGAACCGAGGACGTCGCCAGTGAAGCATCCCGAGTGGATACGCACCAGCGCCGGCTCGCCATCCGTAACGTCGCCCATTACAAGGGCAACGTAAGGGCCTGCCTCAACTACGGGCTGGTAGACATAGGCTGTGAAGTCGCCCTCTCTCGTCGGCATCCGGCATGGCGGGTCGGATCGGAATATCAGCCGCTCGTTGGTGCGGCGATACTTTATGAGATCGGCGATTGTGGCGATCTTCATATCCCACTTCTTCGCGATCTCGATGAGTTGCGGCAGCCGCGCCATTGTGCCGTCTTCGCTCAATATCTCGCAGAGGACGCCGCTCGACCCCATCCCAGCCAGCCGGACCAGGTCAACGACGGCTTCGGTATGTCCCGCGCGAACCAGCACCCCACCCTCTTCGGCCCTCAGAGGATGGATGTGGCCTGGGCGCGCCAGGTCCTCCGGACGCGCCGAAGCATCGGCGAAGACCCGAATCGTGGCCGCACGGTCCGGAGCGGAGATCCCTGTCGTTGTTCCACGGATTGCATCAACACTGACCGTGAACGCAGTCCCAAGCTTGGCCGTGTTCTGCTCGACCATCATCGGCAGGCCGAGCTCGTCCAGTCGTTGGCTGGTGGCGGGCACGCAGATCAAGCCGCGCCCGTGGGTGGCCATGAAGTTGACGGCTTCGGGCGTTATGCACTCCGTCGCCATGACGAAGTCGCCCTCGTTCTCGCGGTCCTCATCATCGACCACGATGATCATTTTCCCGGCTTTGAGCTCCTCGAGCGCCTCCGGGACCGAGATAAACATGTTGCTGGTATCTGTCATTAAAACCCTTTTTGTCACGAAATCACGAAAGGGAGAAATCACGAAAGGCCGTCTTAGGCTATGAATCCGGACTGCCTAAGTAGAGCTTCAGTAACTCCACCGCGGCCGGTGTGGCCTGCAAGGAACTTCTCGACATACTTGCCGATGATATCCGTCTCGAGATTGACCCTGTCCCCAGAACGCTTGAGCCCGAGGGTAGTGACGCTCAATGTGTGCGGGATCACGGCAAGGGTGAACCCTTCAGCGTCCACTGAGGCTACGGTCAGGCTGATGCCATCGATGGCGATCGAGCCCTTCTCGACTATGTACTTCAGCACCTCGGTGGGCGCTGCTATGCGAACGACAGCCGAATCGGCCAGAGATCCTATGGACTCGACCGTCCCCACACCGTCCACGTGTCCCTGCACGAAGTGGCCGCCGATCATTTTGCCTGCGCGCAGGCTGGCTTCGAGGTTCAGCTTGTCGCCTGGCCGGGCGTCCCCAAGCGTGCTGCGGGAGAGGGTCTCCGGGACGGCATCGAATGACAGCTCACCGTCGCCCATAGCTGTGACGGTCAGGCAGACTCCGTTCACGGAGACGCTGTCGCCGATGGCCACGTCCTCAACCACGCGACGCGACACGATCACCAAGCGGGCGACTGTGCCCTTGGTGATGGACTTGATGGTTCCTATCTCTTCAATCAGCCCGGTGAACATACCCCTCCACCACGAAATCTTCCCCGAAACGGCGGAGCTTAATCCTGTCTAGCTTAGTAGCCGCCTCTATTGTATCGACTCCAACTCCCCCGACGGCCGGGACAGCATCTCGCCCGCCAACTATCTTCGGCGCGTAGAAGTAGATAACCTTGTCGACGACGCCTTCGGCCAGAGCCGATGCGGCGGTCTCGCCGCCGCCCTCGATCAGAACAGAGAGGTGACCAAGCTTGCCGAGCTGCATCATCAGGTCGGAGATTGAAGCTCGGCCACCAGCCATCCTCAAGGTTAGTATACGCGCTCCGGCGTGTTCGAGTTTCCTCAGTGAATCGGCATTCGCACATGGAGGACACGCGACTATGCACTCGCCTTCGGAGCGCAGAATCGCGAGCTCAGCCGGAAGATCGAGCCCCTTGCTGATCACTACTCTCGACGGATAGCGCACATTCTTGCCCAGACGAGCAGTGAGCTGCGGGTTGTCAGCCCGTGCCGTCTTGCCACCTACGAGGATCGCGTCCACGCGGCTCCTGATGCGATGCGCATACGCTCGCGAGCGCTCGTTGGTAATCCACTTGCTGTCGCCCGTGCGGGTGGCAATCCGGCCGTCGAGAGTCATCGCCGACTTGAGAATGACGAATGGCATCCCGGTTGTCCGGTGTTTGATGTAAGCCTCGTTGAGCTCGCGGGCCTTGTCTTCCAGAAGCGGGTAGTGTACCTCAACCCCTGCAGCCTCAAGCTCAGCGATTCCCCGTCCCGCCACTTTCGGATCTGGATCGACCATTGCCGCATGAACTTCGTGGATGCCGGATTCTATGATAGCCTGGGTGCACGGAGGTGTTCGGCCGTGATGGCAGCAGGGTTCGAGGGTCACGTACATGCTGGCGCCGCAGGCTCTATCGCCTGCGTGTCTTATGGCAAAGACTTCGGCGTGGGGTTCACCCGCCCTGGGGTGATAGCCCTCGCCTACGATGCCGCCGTCTTTGACGATCACGGCGCCCACCATCGGGTTTGGGCTTGTCCTGCCGCGCGCTGCCAGCCTGAGTGCGCGCCTCATGTAGTCAGAATCAGTCACTTGTCTCGCCGATTGTCCCGTCGAAGATCACTGATCATCCGCCTTTGGAGTATGATAGAGCTCTTGATCACCTCTCGCACATCGGCAAACGCAATAATCAAGATCACCGGGACCAAGAGGATGCAGATGGTCAGGTAGATCAGCCCGATAACTGGGTTCTGCTTGCCCACCACGAGCGGTATCCCGTACAGCATCGCGAAGAACAATTCGAACATTGCCAGCAGCGCCACACGAAGCATCCGCTGCCTGCGGCTGATGACGTCACCCAGCGACCGCCATCGCACCAGCTCCACTATGAGGAAGACTGCGATGCCCGCGAACGCGAAGATAGCGATGTATTGGACAACGCGATCAGGCATACTGCTACCGGAGGTCGTCCTCGCCTGGATGCTGAATCAAGTTCAGCATGACGATATGACGGTGTTTTTGGCCAGCGCGAGTTAGCTGGAAAGCGCTGCCTCCGCGGCCTGCTGAATCTCAAGGCAGGCCTCTGCGGGTGACAAGCTGTTCCTGTACACCGACGTGCCGGCAACGAGCGCGTTCGCACCTGCTGCGGCCACCCGTGGAGCTGTCTCAAGGTCAACCCCACCGTCGACAGATATGTCCATGTCGGGATTGCACTCGTTAGCCATGTCTCGTGCGCACTCGATCTTGGGCAGCATTCCTTCGATGAAGCTCTGGCCGCCAAACCCGGGGTTGACAGTCATTATGAGCAGAAGATCGATGTCGCTCACGACGTGCTCAATCGAGCACAACGGAGTGGACGGGTTCAGGGCAACGCCCGCTCGCACGCCAGTGGCTTTGATCTGCTGGATCGTGCGGTGCAGGTGCACACAGGTCTCTGCATGAACTGTAACGGATGATGCGCCGGCATCCACAAAGTCCTGTATATAGAGTTCCGGCCGCTCGATCATCAGGTGCACCCAGAGCGGCATGTCGGTGAGCTTACGCACTGCCTTGATGATCATAGGCCCGAACGTGATATTGGGCACGAAGTGACCGTCCATTACGTCGCAGTGCAGGCCGCCCGCCCCGCACTCACTCACGGCGGCTATGTCCTTGCCAAGGTTGCTGAAATCCGCCGCAAGCAGGGATGGGAGTATCAGAATTGGTTTCATACTAGGGATTTGGTACTCTCTTTACTAAGACTCCGCCAACGTAGATCTCGATAGTGACATCTGATCCCTCGGCGGTGACAGATTGTGTGAACTTGTCGCCCGGGTCGCGCATCTGC